>PDQP01000011.1 GCA_002747805.1 Deltaproteobacteria bacterium | reverse complement strand
TCATCTCTTATCTGCTGCACCTGCCGCCAGCCGATAGTTATGCCGAAAGATTTTGCCAGAGCAGAGATATAACGGGCCACCGGCAGTTTGATTAGATCCGGATCATGCACCCTTCTGATAACCAGGGTATCAAAAAGGTCAAAGCTCACTATCTCTTTATCAGCCGCCGCCTGCCGCCCGGCTTCGACCAGACTGTCAATCGAGTAATATTGGTTAAAGCTCATTACCAGGCCCCAGTTTCTTTTTGAGCCACCTTTTTAAGGCGGCGGCCAGTTCTTTGGCGGCTGGTCTGACCCCGCCTGCCCCCAGGTCTGGATTAAGCAGCTGTCTTACTTCGCCAAGCTCTCTTTCAAGCTCGGCAATCCTTTCCACTCCGGCTATAACATATTGATGTAAATCATCTGGAACCTTTTTAAGCATATATTTGGTTATAAGCTCCTGATCCTGCCGCCGTCCGGTGATGGCTGCCTCGCCAAGGGTATTACCGTCATGGATACGGTAGTATAACAGCTTGTCATCATACATATATTTTACCTTGCCGGGAAAGGCCAGCATCAGCCGGAAAATATAATCATAATCGTGTAAGTATCTAAGTTGACAAAACTTTCCGGTTTTGTGCATGGCCTCGGCGGTCATAAACAGATTGGAGGTGGTTACCATAAAGTTTCCTTTCAGAAAGGCAGTATAAATATCGTCTGCCTGCCGGTAAAAAGCCCGATTTTTATGATGCCACAAGTTCCAGCCAAATTCCGGATCGGTAAATTCCACGCCGTTATCGGCGATGGGAATGACATCGGTAATCACGCAGACCGAATCGCCAATCTGGTCAAGGATTTTCTCCAGCCGGTCAAGGGTATAGACATCATCGGAATTAAGAATGGAGATATATCTGCCCATAGCCAGCCCCATGCCCCGGTTGATGGCATTAAAGGCATCCTGATTTTCCTGATAATAATATGACAGGCGGCGGTCGGTATAACGCTTGATCACTTCGGCGGTGTTGTCGGTGGAGCCGTCATCGATAATGATCAATTCCAGATCGGAGCAACTCTGACCAAGCACCGATTCTATGGCCTCACCGATAAATCTTTGATGGTTATAGGCCGGGATTATCACCGAAACCAGCGGTTTAGCCATTTTCATTCCTGTCTCTGATTGCTTTGTCCATACCAACGTAAAAATTCATCTGTCTTGAGGTTAAATTCAGTTAAGACCTTGAGATTAAAATAAGGGTTGATAATTTTTTCTGACTGCAGCCATTTATTTTTGAAATACGCCATATCTTCCTGCAAGGCCATAGAATCTTCCTGTACCTCATCCCGTTCCTTTATCACCGCATTGGCGGCATAGATATTTCTATACCCTGCAAGGTGGAGCCGGAGCGATAAATCAAGGCCGCCAAACAGCCAGCTCGAATACGTCGGCAGCAGGCCGTCCATTTCCAGCCAGAGGCTTTTCTTTAACATACAAAAATCAAGGGTGGAAGATAAAATATCCTGCGGCCACTGCAAACCGTTCATATGCACCGAGGCCAGCTGAAAATATTCGGCGAAATAGCAGGGCTGATGATTGGATAAATCCGGCTTAAGACCTATACGGTAATGATCTTTAACCGCCGGAAGTATGCGGCCGCAGACCATGCCTATTCTATCTGTCTGGGCATATTGCAGCAAGGTTTCCAGCCAGCCGTCTTCGGCGGGGTCAAGAGCGGCATCAACAAAGATTAAATATTCACCATCGCTTGTGGCGGCAAGGTTATTATATGTCTCCGGCATGCTTTTATCGGGATGGACAAGCCGGCAATCTTCATCATTAAAACTTGAATTTTCAGGAATAATAACCGTACAGTCAATGTCAGGATATTTGATGGAATTTAACAAATTATCAAGCCAGGGACGGCAGTTTTCCAGGCGGCGGCAGTCACAAATCAGGCTGACCGGCGGCTGCCCAATCAACTTTCTTTTTACCTGATAATAAAAATTCCATTTTGCACCGGTAACGCTGCCTTTGATGCCCTGTCTGACCAAAGCCTGCTCCAGTGCCTTTTTCCCGGCCTGGTCTGCATAATTTTTTGTTTTATGGTTTATACTGGTGGAGGTCTCCACTGCCCGCCATTTATAAAGCGTTTTGGGGATATGAACGATTTTTTTGGTGTTTTCCGATGTTTTCAGCATAAAATCAAAATCCTGTGCCCCATCCAGGGCCGGATCAAAACCGCAGTTTTTATGGAAAATCTCTGTCCTTGCCAATACAAAATGGGTGATATAATTATGTGAATAAAGTAATTCCAGATTAAAATCGGGTTTGTGAAAGGTGCTGGCCCGCCTGCCTGTATAGTCGATTAGTTCTTCATCACTGTATAAACAATCAGCTCCGGTTTTATTTATATATTTCACCATATAAAAAAGTGCTTCCGGCGATAATTCATCATCATTATCCAAAAAGCCGAAATAATCACCTGTTGCCATACTTGCCGCTGCATTGGCTGCCCCGGAGATACCCTGATTATTATCCAGAAATTTCACCTTGATCCTGCGGTCCAGTTCTGACCAGATGGTTAGCAGCTCCCTGATATTTGGTCTGGTACTGCAGTCATCTACCAGACAAAGTTCCCAATGCGGATAGGATTGTAGTAAAACCGAGCGTATACATTGGTTAAGAAATGACTCTTCAACATTATAGACCGGCACCAGTACGGATATCAGAGGTTTATCCGGCAATTTTTCCACCTCGGAGCGAGGATAAGAACCAGAGAATACGCCTGCCTCCAGATAGTGTTTAACTATACTAACGTCCTGGCCGCCATCAAGATATTTATTTCTGTAATACGGGTTGTCAAATCGGAGGCATGTATTTCCGGATTCGTGATCATTTACCGCCAGCAGCCATTTGAAAAATGCAGTTTGTAAAATCTCACCCCGTTTTTCACTAAAAGGAATCCGGCCAGCCCCTAGACAAAACTCATACCAGTGCAATAAAAAAAAACAGGGACATGCTCCCTTTTTTTTGCCGGTATAAAGAAAATGCGACCAGGGGTCATATGCGGATTTTGCCGCCTCCGGGCAGTTTTTAGTATAAAATTTGGGGTCAAAAAGCGGGCTTGGCGATATTTCCTGTGCCTTTTCCTGCAAATAATAGGTCAGCGGATTGGAGTATTTATCTCCGGCAACCGCCTCAAAATCTGTAAACCGATTAGTTTCAAAAAAAGGATTGGGGGTAATTCCCGCCCGCCAGCCATGCCTGATAAAATGGTAGATGGGTTCAAATCTCATTTCATCAGAAATTTTTATCTGATCAAGATAATATTCCATGGCCAGATAGGGGCTGGGAGCAAGCCTGCGCCAGTGGCCGATAAACAGATAATGCAGCAGGGCAAGGCTGGCTGGAAGGTTAAGGCCATTTTCGCGGCGGTAATAATTACGGTCAAACAGGCCGGATTTGATCACCGCTGGGGCGATAATAAAGCCATAGCCGATAAGCTCGATTATTTTTTTGACTTTTTTACGGGTGATAATTTTCATAATGCTCTGGTTTTATGGTTTTGTCCCCGGTGAAAAATGGTTATGCTATCAGGGTCTGGCTATAAAATAAACAGATAAATATCAGGATAATCCTGATTTATGGCTTTGCCAGGAATTTATCAACCGCCGCCAGATCGTTTGGCGGTGGTTTTGAGGTGATTATGCGGCTTTTAATTGTGGAAGATGATAAAATTATTGCAGATTTTATCAAAAAGGGGATGCAGGAAAACGGTTTTCTGGTTGATGTGGAGAACAACAGCCCGGACGGATTGGCAAAGGCATCTACCGAAGATTACGATGCAGCGGTGGTGGATATTATGCTGCCCGGTATGGACGGATTGACCGTTATCGAAAAAATAAGGCAGCGGGGCATTAATTTTCCGGTGCTGATTTTAAGTGCCAAACAGTCGGTGGATGACCGCATTACCGGTCTGCAAAAGGGCGGTGATGATTATTTGATCAAGCCTTTTTCCTTTAGTGAGCTGCTGGTTCGGATTCAGGCCCTGATCCGCCGCGACAAAAAGCACAGCCAGCCTACCGTGCTGGAAGTGGGTGAACTAAGAATGGAACTGCTGAGGCATGAGGTTCGCCGCGGCCAGGAAAAACTGGAGCTGCCGGCCAAGGAATACGCCCTGCTTGAGTATATGATGCGGAATCCGGAAATTGTCCTGTCGAAAACCGCCATTTTGGAGCGGGTTTATGAATATTCCTTTGATCCCCAGACCAATGTGGTGGATGTTCTGGTCTGCCGCCTCAGAAACAAGGTGGACAAGGGTTTTGACCGCAAAATGATTCATACGGTCAGGGGTATGGGCTATGTTCTCAAGCCTTGACCGGGCTGATTTTTCATGGGGACGGCTGCGGCTTGCCCTGCCTCTGTTTCTGCTGATGTGGCTTGGCATTGTCCTGCTGCTCGGTCTGTTGCTACTGCTGGTGCAGGCCGCCCTGCAAAAGCAGGATGCAGACGGAGTTTCAGCCAGGCTGGAAGTATTTATCGACCAGTATCGGGACGGAATATCATTGCACGGGCAGGGCGGTGGCATGGATCTGGCTGGACTTAATTTTATCAGGATTGTCTCTAGCCGTCAGCATCTGCTGCTGACCACGGGCGGGCAGATTGATTTTTCGCATCTGACCGAACTCGATCCTTTAAGCCATGCCGTCTGGATTTATCTTACTGAAAATAATCAGGAAAGCTGGGTGATTTCCTCTATGCAGACCGGCGGCCTGATTATTCAGGGCGGCCGGCTCGGTCATAACCTGCAGCCGCTTTTTATCCGCCTGCGGCAAATATGTCTCTGGCTAGTCGGCACCGCCCTTATCTTTTTGTGGATTCCGGCCCTGCTGATGGTCAGGGCGGCCCTTGCTCCCCTCATTGGTCTCAGGGAAAATATTGACCGCAGTCTTGCTGAAGGCGGCTTAAGCATTGCCGGACAAAAAAAATATTTTATCCCTGAAACAAAAGGGTTATATACCAGCCTGAACCAGCTTGCTGAACATAATCGGAAACTGATGCAGGAGATGCAAGGCTCGCTTGATAATGTCGCCCACGACCTTAAAACGCCCCTGGCCCGGCTGCGGTCCTCGGCGGAATATGCCCTGCAGCCCGGCACCGATGAGCAGCGGCTAAGAAATGCCTTGTCCGATTGTCTGGAGGAATCGGAGCAGGTGCTGGCTATGCTGAGGGTGATGATGAGTGTGGCCGAGGCCGAATCCGGCACCATGCGGCTGGCACTGGCAGAGACCGATTTGGGCAGTTTGATTGAAGATGTTAAAAACCTGTATGAATATATTGCCGAGGAGCAGCAAATCCGCCTGGAGCTTGTGCTTCAGCCTGATTGCCGGGCCTTGGTTGATCCGGTCAGGTTTAGACAGGTTTTGGCTAATTTGGTTGATAATGCGGTAAAATACGGGCGGGCTGGCGGCTATGTAAGAATTTCCCTGATTAAGGCAGAGGGACGGCTGATCATCAAGGCGGCAGATGACGGCATGGGCATCTCGGCCAAGGAAATAAATAGAATTTGGGAGCGTTTATATCGGGGCGACAGGAGCCGCTCCAGGCCCGGTCTCGGCCTTGGTCTTAATTATGTAAAGGCGGTGGTGGAGGCTCATGGGGGCCGGATTGAGGCGGACAGCAAACTAAAGGGCGGCACCACTTTTACCATTACCCTGCCGCTTTCCAAACAGCAAGGAGCAATATGATCAGAATAGGAACCAGAAAAAGCAAACTTGCCATGTGGCAGACCGAATTTGTGGCCGCCAGGCTGGAGCAGTACGGCCTGAAAACCGTAATTAGCGGCATGGAGACCAGAGGCGATAAAATACTTGATACCAGCATTGCCAAAATCGGCTCCAAGGGGGTTTTTACCGAGGAGCTGGAAGAGCAGCTCGCCAGCGGCAGGATTGATATAGCCGTTCACAGTGCCAAGGATCTGCAGTCAATTTTGCCGGATGATTTTGAGCTAATCGCCTTTACCGAAAGAGAAATGGTCAATGATGTGCTGATTAGCCATAAACCGGAGATAAGTCTGGATAATCCCGAAAAACCGCTGATTATCGGCACCAGTTCGGTCAGGCGGACCGCCCTGCTCAAACATTATTACCCGCAGGCAAAGACGGTTGATATGCGCGGCAACCTGCAGACCCGCATCAAAAAAATGACTGACGGCACTTGTGATGCCCTGATGCTGGCCTATGCCGGGGTAAAACGCATGGGCTATGACCAGATGATTATCAAAACCTTTCCCATTGCTGATTTCATCCCGCCGGTCGGTCAGGGCTGTATCGGGGTGGAGGCATCGGCCAGGCTTGATCCCGCCAAAAAAGAGGCCATACGGGCTGCGGTCAATAATCAGGACAGCGAAATATGCCTGCTGGCCGAGCGTGCGTTTTTAAGAAAACTGGAGGGCGGCTGCTCAATTCCTGCCTTTGGTTATGCGGTGCGGCAAGGTGATGAAATCAATCTTGCCTGCGGGCTGGCAAGTCTTGACGGCGGCCGGATTATCAAGAAAACCGTAATCGGCAAGGCGGCAGAGGCCGCAAAAATCGGGGAAGAGGCCGCCCGGCAGGTCTTGCAGGACGGCGGCAGGGAAATACTGGCTGAAATAAAAAGGCAGCAGGCGGCAGATTGACCTTTTATTTATACAAATGCCCGTTGATGATTTTTATGGCTTCCAGCAGTTTGATGGTGGGTCTGGAGACCAGTTTTTCGTCAATTAGATAGATTTTGTTTTCACGCACGGCCTTGATGGCGGTAAAGCCCGGCTCAGATTTTATCAGCTTTATGCTTACCGGGTTCATTCGGCCTTGTTGGGCGAGGAAAACATCAATCTGATTGCCTTTGGCAAGCAATTTTTCCTTGCCGTAATCGGCGATATTGGTTTGAAATCTGGGGACGGCATCGGCTGCTATATTGCTGCCGCCCGCCTGCTTGAGGCAGAAGGCCGCCGTTGCAGACGGGGCAAAGGTTCTGGTTTTGCTGTGGATGGCTTCAAAATACACGACTGGCCTGTCTTCCTCGCTTATTTGCGCGATGCGGCTTTGTATGTTTTTTAGTTCTTGCCTGAAAAACGCCGTCATTGTGGCGGCTTCTTGTTCCCTGCCGCTTATTTTCCCCAGTTTCGCCCAGTAGCTGTATATCTGATCTATATTTTGTGGCTGGAGAGAAATATATGTAATTCCAGCACGTTCTAGTTGTCGCAATAGGCCAGGGTATGCCCGGCTGATCATGGGGCGGATTAGCACTAAATCTGGCTTTGCTGCAATGAATCGTTCTGGGTTATCGCGGTAGCTAAATCTTTGTATTATAGCCGTTTCTTCATTTTTATCATCGCTTACGGAGATGCCTATAAGCTGGCTTTTTGCTCCCAAATACAAAAGGTTTTCCGTGTGGGCCGGATACAGGGAGATAATCCTTGTAAAGGGGCGGGCAAAATGAATTGTCTTACCCTCACTGTCGGTAATAATTTCGCAATTTCCGGCAGTTACATTGATGAACATATTTATGGCGGTAAGTAAAAAAAATGCAAATAACTTATTTATATTCATAGAAAATTTTACCATTTATAATGTTTGCTGATACCCCGAAAAGCTCCTTTATCATCGGCGGTGAAAGCACCTCGCAGGATTTACCTAGGGCAAAAAGTCTGCCGCTCTTTAGGGCCAGCAAAAAATCGCAGCAGGCGGCGGCCAAATTAAGGTCATGCATGATAGCTATGACGGTAACTCCTTGTTTTACCTTTTCTTTAATTGTTTTTATAATGCCGATGGTATGGCGGATATCAAGGCTGGCGGTGGCCTCATCCAGCAGCAGAACCGGGCAGCATTGGCATAAGGCTCTGGCGGTAACCAGCCGCTGTTTTTCGCCGCCGGAAAGCTGGCTGGCCGGGCGGTTTCGTAAATCCCAAATGCCGAGTAATTTCAGGTTTTCCTCAACAATTTGCAGGTCTTTTTCGGTTGGGGCGGAAAACCTGCCCAAGTGGGGATGTCTGCCCATCATTACTATTTGATGCACGGTAAAATCAAAATTAAAATGATATTCCTGCGGCACCAGGGAAATCTCCTGGGCCAGCTCGGCTCTGGTATAGCTGTAGATGGATTTGCCGCGGAAAAGCAGGCGGCCGGCGGAAATTTTTTTATGGGCCAGCAGTAGGTCTAAAAGGGTGGTTTTGCCGCTGCCGTTGGGGCCGATGATGCCGTAAAAAATGCCCGGGCGAATCTCCGCCGAAACATCCTGCAGCGAAAACTGCCGGCCATAGCTAAAGCAGCAATTTTCAAGGGAAAAAACCGGCTGGCTCATATCCTGCTCCTTTTCTGGCTGCGGATGAAAATATAGCAGAAAAAGGGGCCGCCAATCAGCGAGGTTAAGATCCCAATCGGTGCCTCGTGGGGCAGAAAGGCCCGGGTGATGGTGTCTGCCGTCAGCAGCAAGATACCGCCGCCCAAAAAGGAGCCAGGGAGCAGCCAGACGTTATCCGGCCCGATTATTTTTCTTAATAAATGGGGGATAATCAGGCCGATAAAGGCAATTATTCCGGCAATGGATACGCTGGCGGCGGTGAGCAGGGTGGCCGCAGTCAAGATAATCCGGCGGCTTTTCGGCACATCAATCCCCAATGAGGCCGCTGTCTTGGCTCCCGATGATAAAATATTCATCTCCCTTGCCATATATTGCAGCAGTAAAAGGGACGGGACGGCCAGTATCAGCAGCAGTTTTACTTCCAGCCAGTTTTTACCGGCCAGACTGCCCATCAGCCAGAAGATGATCACGCTGACCTGCTCATCGGCAATATATTTCAAAAAGCCAATGGCTGCCGAGAGAATGGCTGCCACAATCACCCCAGACAGGATTAGGGTGTTTGAGCCAAAACCTTGGTCAGTGGACGATAGGGAAAATACCGCCGACAGGGTAAGCAAGGCTCCGGCAAAGGCCAGAAAAGGTACCAGCCAGGCAGAAGGCAGGGCGATGCCCAGCATGGTCAAAACCATACTCAGGGCGGCACCAAAGGCAGCACCGGATGAAACCCCCAGCGTATAAGGATCAGCCAGCGGATTTAGTAAAACTGCCTGAAATACGGCTCCGGCTACCCCTAAACTACCGCCGACCAAAACCGCACAGATAATCCTTGGCAGGCGCACTTCCATTACCACAATCTGGGCGGTTTGGTCTATCTGGTCAGATGCAAAACCAAGACCGGAAAGCATGATGGACAAAACCTCATCAGGGGCAATGCCCATATAACCAAGACCGCAGGCGGCGGTGATCAGCAACAATAAAATGATAAAAAGCAGGCTGATGATAAACCTTTTTTGCATATTTTGAGCAGGCAATTAGGGGGTTATGGCAGGATCATCGGCCAAATCTTCATAATTGATAAGCTTTTTTGCAAAGGAGAAAGCTACTGGATGGTCAAGTTGTCTAATAAGACCGGAGGTGTAAAGCCCTTTTGTAAATAAAAATAGATCAAACCAAACTGATGTATCCACAAGAATCATATTTTTTCGTTTATTCTACGGCGGGAAATTATTTGTAGATTTTTTTTTCATTCCCTCCGATCAATGCAAGTCTATCACTGCTTTTACAGGCTATTAACGATTTAAGACTAAGACTTACTAAGGAGGATTGCTCTTTAATTCCGGCCATAACCATAGCTTTTTCTAAAATATTATTTTCTACCATGACTGTCGTTTCCTTATTCTTTAAGATTAAAATTATTTAAAAACAACACTTTTTCTAATATGATTTTTTTTCACCATAAAATAAAAGACCGGCACCGCCATTCTGCTGATGAGTAATGAGGCAATTTCACCAAACATCAGTGAGATGGCAAGTCCCTGAAAGATGGGATCAGCCAAAATAACCGAGGCTCCAACCACTACCGCCAAGGCCGTTAGCAGCATAGGGCGGAATCTTATGGCTCCGGCATCCACTACCGCCTTTTCCAGCGGTTCCCCCTGACTTAGCCGCAGCTCGATAAAGTCTACCAAAATTATGGAGTTTCTCACCACAATCCCGGCTCCGGCCATAAAACCAATCATCGATGTAGCGGTGAAAAATGCCCCAAGCCCCCAATGTGCCGGTAAGATGCCGATCAGCGAAAAGGGAATGGCCGCCATAATCACTACCGGCGTAACAAAGTCCTTGAACCAGCCCACCATCAGGATATAGATAAGTATCATTACCACGCAGAAGGCAAGCCCCAAATCCCGAAAAACCTCCAGGGTGATATGCCATTCTCCGTCCCATTTTATGGCTGGCTGGTTATCTGAAAATGGTTGAAATAAATTATAGATTTTCACCTTTTCTCCGTTGCCGCCAAAATCCCTGCCCTTTAGCCCGGCAAGTTTTTTATTCATATCAAGGATGGCGTAAACCGGACTTTCAACCTCGCCAGCCACATCGCCGGTAACATAGATGACCGGTTTTAGATTTTTGCGGTAAAGGGTCTGCAATTCCTTTTCCTTACTGACCTTGACCAGTTCACGCAGCGGCACCAGCGGTGCATCCGCATTTTTTTCGCTGCGAAGAGAAATATTTAACAGGCTGTCCAGCCTTGCCCGATATTTTTTGGGCAGTTGCAGGACGATATTAACCTCCTCTTTCTCTTTCGACAGGTGGAAAAGGTCAACCACCGTGCCGGACAGGGCAATGCTGATGGCCCTGGTGATCTGCTCCTCGCTGATGCCGTTCATGGCGGCCTTTTCCCGATCCACGGTGATAACCTGCCTGGTCTGCTTCTCCTCCCGAAACCAGTCCACATCCACAACTCCGGTGGTGTG
>PDQP01000010.1 GCA_002747805.1 Deltaproteobacteria bacterium | reverse complement strand
TAATTTTTTACGCCTATTTTTTATTGGCACAATGTACATGTTGGCTTTGCAGAAATTAGCTCTGAAAACTCAAAAATAGAGTTTTTCAGGGTTGACTAAGTAATCCCAAAAAAAATTGCAGAAAACTGGTAGGGCTGGAAAAGAGTTATGATAAGTTTTTCAGCACCTAATTTACTTAACTTGTTTTTTCAGGTGCTGCAAAACGGCATCCCGATTGTTTTTCTTTTGATTTAACAGGATAACAACGGGAGCCATGTTTTTATCAGGGATATAACCTGCATAGCAATAAACACCCTTCATAGTGCCGGATTTAACATAGATTTGATGTTTTTTGGGCAGGATATCCTTGGCATATGGGGCAAAACGTTTCAGGATTTGCAGCATTTGTCCGGCACTTAGCCGATTATTTCTGGATAAACCGGAGCCTTCCATAATAATCGGCGTTTTACCGGTAAAGACAAAATTTTTTCTGAGATAATGCCTGGTATATTGTCTGGATTTTTCCCAGGTTGCCGGCGGGCCGTAAGCCTTTATACCCATTTGCAAAAAGATCTGATTGGCAATAAAATTATTGGAAGATTTAAGACCTGCCCTAAGGATTTCCTTGAGGTTTTTGGCCGACTTATACTCCAGCACCTGTTTCCCAGCACCTGGATATTTGCCGGATTTAAGCGAACCGCTCACAACTACTCCGTTTTTAATCAAAAATATCCGAAACAACTCGCCTGCATACTGCAGCTGAGGATGCGGCAGTTGTCCGGCAAATTCTGCCGCACAAACATTGACTATATGGCGGCCAAGACCAAGCCCCTTGCCCAGTTTCCGCATCATCGGCAGGATTGGGGTTTGCGGTTCGGCTGAGCTTATTACCCCGTTTTTGCGTACTAAAATCGGCAGGGTATTAAAATTGACCGCCAAGGCTCCGTTGTCGGCATCATATGGATTAAGCGAGTATTCTGTGCCGTCCACCGGGCCTTCCAGCTGGTAGAGGGAATTATCCAGCACCAAGTGGTTAATGCTGTCTATGCCCTTTTTCTTTAATGCAATGGCGATCAGATTTATATTTTCAGAGGTCAAAAAGGGATCGCCGCCGCCTTTAATCCACAAATTACGCTGCTTGTCCAGATAAAAAGAGGTAGTAAAACGGTAATCTTCTCCAAGTCTTTCCAGAGCCATCAGGCTGGTTAAAACCTTGAGGGTAGAGGCCGGAATAAAAGGCTGATCTTGATTATAACTTTCAATAATCTTGCTGCCCTGGGCAATAAGATAGCCGCCGTTTTCAACCAGCCTGGTCTGCCCGGCAAGGGCGGCCTGCGTTATGGCCCAGCAAAACAGGGTCAGGTAAATTATTCTAATGGCTGCCATGCGGTTTTGATGATTTTAAGCTGCAGGGTTTCATCCTCTGTCAGTGATAAAATATGTCTGACGGCCTCTTGCGGCTTGATGCCGGGAGAGCCTGCCCGATTGATAATCTTTGTTTCCAGCTTGCGTGCCGAAACCATGGTCAAACTTTTTACCAGAGGACGAATATTTATGCTCCTGGTTTTGCCCTTTCTGGTTCTCTCGATGGAAAATTTTGTTTTCTTAAGAAAATTAGCAATAATTTCAGTAGTATTTATAGAAAGATCAGCCGGAAAGGTGAGCAAATAGCTGCTGACGGTATTTTGCTCAAGTTTTCCCGAGTGCAGTTTTATATCGGTAACGGTCAGGCCGGGCGGCAGTTTCCGGTTTAATTTTCTGATAGTATCCTGAATGCTGCCCAGCGGGTAGGGCAGATCCATAATAAAATATTCCACCAGGCTCTCGGTTCCCACCGGCAGGGCCGGGCCAAATGAAATTTTTGGCGAAGGATTAAAGCCTTGCGAGAAATTGGTTTTAATTTCCGCCCGTTTCAAGGCCCTGAACATCAATTGTAAAATTTCCAGATGCCCTAGGAAGCAAATATTGCCAAGCCGCTGATAGCTGACCATATATTTGATATGCTGCGGCTCGGCAGAATGCTTTTGCCCGCGGCTGCCCGGCTGCCCAGACTGATTAGAAATATCTTTTGCCCCGCAGACGATGGGCGAGATGGTCTTAAAATTGCATAAACCGCATTTCTGGCAAGGGTTATAGCGGCAATCCGGCGTATAAATCTCCTTGATTGCCCGCTCTCTTTCCCTTTTAATAAAGGCATCGCTAACTCCCGAAGCAAGATGGGCCCATGGCAGTATTTCATCCTCATCCCTTGCCCGCAGGTAAAAATCCAGCTCAAGCCCGATTTTCTCTGCCGCCTGCCGCCAAAGCTGCAAATCAAAATGCTCCGACCAGCTATCAAGCCTTGCTCCCATCAGCCAGGCCGTTTCAATTAGTTTGGCTAACCGCCGGTCTCCGCGGGAAAAAACTCCTTCCAGATAACTCTGTTTCGGATCATGGTAACTCAAGGTGCAGCCCTTGGTCAGGCCGTCCTTGATACGGAAAATCCGGTTCCGGCTCTCTTCAACCGATAGCTGGCGGTGCCATTGAAAGGGGGTGTGCGGCTTGGGAACAAAGGTGCCAACACTCACCTTGATCTGCCCCTTGCCATGACCGGCCTTGATTCCCTGATAGCGGGTTTTTGCGGCCAGGGCAGGAATCTGATCAATATCTTCATCGGTTTCAGTGGGCAGGCCGATCATAAAATACAGCTTAATAAGTTTCCAGCCCGCAGCAAATGCCTGTTCACTGGTCTCCAGCAGGGCCTCTTCGGTAATGCCCTTGTTGATAACCCGCCGCATCCGCTCGCTGCCAGCTTCGGGAGCCAAGGTAAAGCCGGTTTTCCTCACCCTTTTGATTTGCTCCATGATTTTTTCGGTCAGGGTGCCGACCCGCATGGACGGCATAGCCACCGAGACAAATGAATCGGCAAAACAATCCATTAGCCGGGGCAAAATATGTTCAAGGCAGGAATAATCGCCGGTAGACAAGGAGAGCAGGGATAGTTCATCAAAACCTGTGTCCCGAATGCCTTCTTCGGCAAGTTCCATGATTTGCTCCGACGTTCTTTCCCGCACCGGCCGATAAATAATTCCCGCCTGGCAAAAACGGCAGCCTCGGGTGCAGCCTCGGGCAATTTCTACGCCAAGCCGATCATGCACTATTTTGGCATTGGGAACAATGGGATGGAGCAAGTGATCGATGCGGTCAAGATTTGCCAGCACCCGTCTTTTAACCGCGGGCGTGCCTTTTTTAGAATTTATCTTGGCAATAGTCCCTGTACTTGTATATTCGGGGTGGTAATTTGCGGGGCGGTAAATTCCTTCCACCTGTTCGATGAGGCTGATTAGCTGCTCCCTGTCAAGGCCGTCTGTTTTTGCCCGGGCAACCAGGGCCGCTATCTCCAAAATGGCTTCCTCGCCGTCTCCCAGCAAGATTAAATCAAAAAAATCCGCCACCGGCTCGGGGTTCATGGAGCAGGAACCGCCGCCAAGGATGATTGGATGCTCATCCTGGCGGTCTTTTTGGTAAAAGGGAATGCCTGCCAGATCTAAAATGGTTAAAATATTGGTATAACAAAGCTCGTAGGGCAGGGTGATACCAAGAACATCAAAGGATTTTAGGGGCCTTGCCGATTCAAGCGTGGTCAGTCGGCGGCCTTTTTCACGCATCAGCCTTTCTACGTCCGTATCCGGGCAGAAACAACGCTCGGCCAGATAATCGGGGTGCTGGTTCAGGATATGATAGAGAATCTGCAGGCCCTGATGGGACATGCCGATCTCATACATATCAGGAAAAATTAGGGTGAATAAGGCCCGGCAGTCAGCATGTTCCTTGATGGATGAATTATATTCGCTGCCAAGATAACGCCCTGGTTTTGCGATATATGGTAGGAGTGAGTTTTCTGTCATTAAATTTTTTTTTACTGCCGGTTTTGCAAAAATTAAATCTGTGTTGAAACTGGCGGCCATGCAGCCCGCCTACCGTTTAATTGAAATTGATTGACCTTTCAAGCAAGAAAAGTTAGTTAGGGCAGGAGTGTTTTATTATGGTTGAATAAATAACAAGGTGCTGTCTTGAAAATGATGAAGAAAATTGTCCTGTCGGCGGCTCTTCTTTGCTGGCTGCCCATATCGGCCATGGCCGCCATTGATGCCGTATTTTATTATAATGATGAGCATTTTGGCGAAACGGTAAATTTAAGGCTGAGTACTCCTCATACACCCAAAATATTTACCATCGCCGGAGAAAAACCAAGGATAGTCCTCGATTTTATGGGGGTTGATTATTTGGGCGGCAAAAATACGGTCGAGGCGGACGGTGAACTGGTTCGAGGGGTGAGGATTGGCAGTCATCCTGAGCCTTCACCAAAGACCAGAGTGGTTATTGACCTTGCATCAGGCATAGAATTTTCCTACAGCAAGGAGATGCTGGATAATCTGCTGACCATCAGTATTTTCAAGGCTGCGGACGGCAAGCCTGCTGGCACCGTGCCAGATGGAGCAGGTCAGAATGGCCCGGAGTCATCGCAGGATGAAATGCTTTTTAGCTTGGAAAAGCGGCCTGGCAATGATCCATTTTATCCGAAATCTTCCGATCTGCCTGTTAATTCTGATAAAACTGAAACAGATGAGGTCTGGCCCAAGCAGGCCGAAGAAAATCTTACAGATAATAGTCAGGCCGAACAGCTTCCTGCTGGCATTGCCGAGCTTTTGGAGATCAGCTTTGATGATAAGTCGGACAAGGGAGAAATGGTGGTATTTAAGCTCAACGGCTTTCATCCGCCCAAGATTTTTGGGGTTGAAAAGGATACTCCAAGAGTAATTTGTGATTTTCCGGATACTGCCCTTGCGGACGGCGTTAACAGGCTGATTGAAAGTAACGGTGCCAATATTAGTAAAATCCGTACTTCAAAACTGGATAATCCCGACAGGGTACGGGTGGTTATGGAGCTTGTCCCCAACAAGACCCATAATCTGCAGCAGCTTTTCTTCAAGGAAGAAAATATTTTTATCATTATTGTCAACAATTAGGCAGATGATCGGTAACAGCACCATAGAAAATATGGTGCTGTTTGGTTAAGGATTTCCTATTTTTACCACCGCCTAATCCCAGTCAAGCAGAAGCTGCTGACCCTTGAGGCTGCGTATATCGGTAACATCCTGCCCGACTTCCAGACATCCCAGATATTTATAATCCTTGCGGACGGCAAAATAACGGATATGGATGAAAACGCCGTTAAGCTCCAGCCAGAATTCAGCCTTATCCCTTTCACCGCTTTTGAACTTGGCAAGGATTTCCTCTACAATATGGACGCTTTTAGGGGGATGACATTTACTGACTTCACGTCCGATAATACCATCGCTGCGTGGAAATATCCGGTCTGGTGTCTGGGAAAAATAGGCGACCCGATTGTTTTGATCAACAAAGGTCATATCAATGGGCAATTTTTTAAGAATGGCATTGATTACTTCCGGCTCCAGCTTGCCGGTATCAAGATTAACCAGCCCGTTAGAGACAGTTTCTTCCTGCTCTTCCGGCAGCCAGGCATCCTTTGGATCAATCCAGGCAAAGCCGATCTCGCTTTCACCCCGCCTGACCCTACGCCAGTCATCTTCGGAAAAGACCTCGGCCACCATCGGCAGCAGCACCCGCTCCTCCTTGAAAACCATGTCCCGAACGGCAACCGTCAGCTCCGTTACTGCAGCAACAGCCGGGGCATGATGGTTTTCCTGCAGTTTGGCCAGAGCATCTTTGAACATCTTGCGGATTTCATCGTGAATTTCCCACATTACCTGCGGCGGTGCGGTCAGATCATGGGCTTCCATCACCGGAAAAAGCTGATTCTCCTTGCGTTCATAATGCCGGATAATCTCCGCAAGCTCGGTTACGCCCTGTTCAAGGCCGCTGCGGGCGGCAGCATACATCAGGTCATTTTGCAGCTTGCCCGCCGATTCAAAAAGGATTTTGGCCTTTTCTTCTGCAAGGACGTTTTCCTTTTGAAAACTATCAATCGGATGGCCCTCCGGCATGGCGGGGAGTTCCGGTTTTTCGCGGTCTGCGGTAAAAAGTTCGACATGAAGGCTGCACAGCTTTTTTATCTCGGTTTCAGGAATACCGTCAGCCACAAGCTGCTGTTCCATTGCCCCGATTTCTGCCGGTGAAACCTCCCGCAAAAGGTCATGAAACTGCTCTCTTACCTCATCAATACCTTCGCCGTTATGCAGCCGCATGACAATCTGCTTAAATCTGTCAATCCGCTCTTCACGGCTATTCTGCAATGGTGATTCAATCTCCTTTTGATTGACCAGGGTGATGGAATCTCCTGTTTTTCTAAAGATTTCAGCGGTCATACCAAGGAGCAGCTCCTCGGCCTCCAAGCCGCCAATAACTGCCGCCTTTGCAATGGAGGCAAAGGGGGCCATGGTTTTTCTAAGTACCGGGTTTTTCAACTTATTGTACTTGGGCGACTGTGCGAGCAAATAATCCAGAAGAAACGGATAGCTGTCAAGTAAACTGCCTATTTTGGTCTGCAGGGATATTTCCATGGTGTCCTCATTTGTTTATGGTGGTTGATTTATTCTGCCCATCCCGTCAGCTAAAAATTTCCTAGATAGGAGGGGCAATGGTAACCAGAATCCGCATCCGGCTGTTGTTGCCGGCTCGAACGCCATGCGGCTCCCGAATTGCCGAGACCAGGAGGTCGCCCTGTTTGGCCGGCATTTCTACGCCGTTTTCCCCCAGAAAAAAACCTTCACCTGCCAAAACCAGAATGGAAAGCTCGCCGTCAAGATCGTGGGAATGCACCGGGAAGGTTACGCCTGGATCGAGATTGAAGTTAATAATCTTAAAATTTTCTGAAGTTTCCACCAGAAAAAATCTTTTAATCTGACCTTCTCTAAATTCATTGGTCTCGTCAAGATGAAATAGTTCCATAATCTTCTCCTTTTTTTAAGATAGGTATGCAGTTATGACCATTAAGGGCCGCTAACTTTTATATAACCAGATAAATCTGATAAAGAAATTGATCTATGTCAAAAAGAAGAGAAAAAAATGATATTATCTCTTGCTGGCTTGTTTTTGGGCAAGCTGGCCGCAGGCGGCCGAGATGTCAGAACCGCGGCTGTTTCTGATAAATACGGAATAATGGGCTTTGCGTAAAATATTCTGAAAGGTTTCCATTTTTTCCCTGGAAGAGCCTTTATAGGGTAGACCTTTGCAGCTATTAAAGGGCAATAAATTGATTTTACAAGGAATATTACGCAGCTTTCGGGCAAGAATTTTTGCCTCTTGTTCCGAATCGTTGATGCCGTCCAGCATCACATACTCAAACATGATGCGTTTTCGCTTGGCAATGGGGTAGGTTCTACAGGTCTCCAGAAGCTGCTCGATGGGATATTTCCGGTTGATGGGCATCAGCCTGTTTCTGGTCTCATTATCAACCGCGTGGAGCGATATGGCAAGATTTACCGGCATAAAATGTCCCAGTCTGTGCATTTCGGGAACAATGCCGCAGGTCGAGACCGTGATGCGTCTAACTGCCATATCCAGGCCCTTGGGTTCTGTTAAAATATCTAGTGATTTTAACAGATTCTCCGTGTTGTTCAAAGGCTCGCCCATGCCCATAAAAACAATATTGGTAATTCTGGACAGGGGTATTTTAGAATTTTCTCCATGATGGGCGGTAAGATAATCTCTCACCGCCAGCACCTGATTAACTATCTCGGCAGGTTCGAGGTTTCTCTGGTATCCCATTGAAGCAGTGAGACAAAACCTGCATCCCATGGCACAGCCAACCTGTGAGGAAATGCAAAGTGTATTCCGGTCTTCTTCGGGGATTAGCACCGACTCAATGAGCTTGCCGTCTGCAAGTTTGAAGGCAAATTTGATGCAGCCGTCCGCCGATTTCTCGGTGGTATAATCATCAAATGATGAAAAAAAGGCGTTTTCACTCAGAACTTTTCTAAATACTTTCGCCAAATCAGTCATTTGAGAGAAATCTTTAATCCCGTTTCTATATAACCAGGCGATAATCTGTCTTCCCCTGAAGGCCGGCTGACCCAGCTTAACTACATAGTCAACCAGTTCGCTCTGGGTCAGATTACGGAGATCGGTCTTGGAACTCATAGCAAGTTCAGGCAGGGTTTTCCTGTTCAAATTTTCGCATAAAGCTGACCAGTTCCACCACCCCTTCCTTGGGAAAGGCATTGTAGATTGATGCCCGGCAGCCGCCAATGGAACGATGACCTTTCAGGCCGTTTAATCCGGCCGCCGCCGCTTCTGCGATAAATTTTTTTTCAAGTTCTTCATTCGGCAGGTTAAAGGAAACATTCATCAAAGAACGTGAATCGGGCCGGGCGTGGCCGCGGTAATATTCGGTTGCATCGATAGCCTCGTAGAGCAGGGCGGCTTTTTCCCGATTAACTGCTTCCAGGGCCGCAACTCCGCCTTGCCTTTTCACCCATTTTAATACCTCTCCCACCGCATAAATACCAAAGCACGGCGGGGTGTTGAACATGGAACCCTTGTCGGCATGGGTTTTATAACGGAGCATGGTGGGTATGGTTTCTAAAGAGCCATTCAGCAAATCGTCACGGATAATAACCACGGTAACTCCAGCCGGGCCGAGATTTTTTTGAGCTCCGGCAAAAATAAGACCGAAAGGGGAAAGATCAATTTTTCTGGATAATATGTCGGAAGACATATCACAAACCAGCATTTTATCTGATTTCGGCAGGTTATGAAACTGAGTGCCGTAAATAGTATTGTTGGAAACAAAATACAGGTATCTGGCATCATCCGGCACCTGGTATTGCCCGTCCTTTGGCACATGGTCAAACTTGCTGTTTTCACTGGAATAAACCACCTCGATCCGGCCAAAATTCTCAGCCTCTTTGATGGCCTTTTTGGCCCAGGTGCCGGTGTTCAGGTAGGCCGCAGTCTTCCCGCCGGCCAGTAAATTCATCGGCACCATAAAAAATTGTGTCGATGCCCCGCCCTGAAGAAACAATACCTTATAATTATTTGGTATTTCCATTAGTTCACGCAGCAGGCTTTCGGCCTCTTCAGCCACAGCCATAAACTCCCCGGAACGGTGGCTAAGTTCAATCAGACCGATGCCGGTATTCCTAAAATTAACTATATCCTGAGCAGCCTGCCTCAGGACTTCACAGGGCAGGGTTGCTGGGCCTGGGCTGAAATTATACACTCTTTCTGGCATTATAATTCTCCTTAATTTTTATCTTTATCTAATTGTTTTATGATAAAATATCACACTGACGCATTGCCTCGTACAAAACAATTCCGGCACTCATGGCAAGGTTGAGACTGCGGATATTTTCGTTTTGCATGGGCAGGGTTAAACAGCGGTCATGGTACAGTTGCAGCACTTCTTCCGGCAGCCCCTTGGTTTCCTTGCCAAAAACCAAAAAATCACCGATCTTGAATTTCGCCTGGATATAAGGGCGGCTGGTTTTGGTGGTGAAAAAATGCAGATGATTTTCCTTACAAGCGGCGAGAAAATCATCAAAACTATCCCAATATTTAATGTTTACGTATTTCCAATAATCCAGTCCGGCCCTTTTCAAGTGCTTGTCATCGGTTGAAAAGCCAAGCGGACGAACCAGATGCAGGGTGCTGTTGGCCGCCCCGCAAAGCCTTGCTATGGAGCCGGTATTGGGTGGAATTTCCGGTTCGACCAGTACTATGTTAAACGACACTGAAAAACCTCTGGTTCCTGTTTGCAGATTTTCTTTTTTTATTCTATGTTCTCTAGGCATTTTTATCTGAAAGACTGGATTTATAATTGCAGACAGCAGATTTCACAAGCAAAATTTACAAAACAAACTAAGCCCCATGACTGGTTACCGCTGCCTGGTATTATTGCTGCTTTGGTTATTTTCCGTCTGCTGGTCATTGGCGGGGCAGGGCGGTTTGTTTCCCGTTAAAAATGAACCGGCACTTGATAACTTGTATCTTGCTGAAAAAATTACCAAATGTCAGGATAATCAGGGCGGCTGCCCGTGGTTTTTCTTCCAAAAAATTTCCCTGAAGTCTGCTTCCGCCGAGCAGCTTTGCCTGATCAAGGGGGTTGGTGAGCATACTGCCCAAAAAATAATCGATTACCGCAGGCAAAATGGCGGGTTTTCCGGCTGGAGCGATTTACAGAAAATTCATGGGATAGGTGCGAAAACCATCAAGCACCTGTCCACCCAGGCCTGTCTGGAGCAGCATTGTGATTGATTTTCCCTGCAAATGTCCGTTGATTATGCTGGCCGGGCCTACGGCGGCGGGCAAGACGGCTCTTTCCATTGAGCTTGCCCAAAGGTATCAATGCGAAATAATCAGCGTTGATTCCATGCAGATCTACCGGGGGATGGATATAGGAACGGCCAAGATTAGCCGGGCGGAAATGGGCGGCATCAGGCATCATCTTATAGATGTGGCAGATCCCGGCGAGCCTTATAATGCCGGACGGTTTGCCGCCGATGCCGTTAAGGCAATAAGTGAGATAATAGGCCGGAATAAAAGGATTTTGCTGACCGGCGGCACCGGCCTTTATTATCAGGCCCTGCTTTTTGGTCTGGCGGAGGAAATTCCGGCCTTTCCGGAAATTCGGCAGGAATTGATTGAGCATTATATAGCCAGCAATAAAAACTCTATTTTACATCAAGAACTTTATTTAATTGACCGGATTAGTGCAGAAAAAATCCATAAAAATGATAGCCAAAGGCTGGTTCGGGCCATGGAAATATTTTTAGGAACCGGCCAGCCCTGGTCGCAATGGCTTGAGCAGCATAAGCATAACGGGCAGCCGGAAAGATTTACCAATACCGCCCTAATCTGTCTTGATAGAGACCGGGATGAGCTATATAAAAGGATTGATTTACGCTGCCGGATTATGATTGAATCAGGTCTGGAGCAGGAGGTGAGGGGGCTGCTTGAGCAGGGATATAGCCTAAAGAACCAGTCAATGCGTGCCATAGGCTATAAGCATATGGTTGAATATATTCATAAAAAATGCACCAAGGATGAAATGCTGCTGACCATGCAGCGGGATACCAGAAGATATGCAAAACGGCA
>PDQP01000009.1 GCA_002747805.1 Deltaproteobacteria bacterium | reverse complement strand
CACATTCTCAAGGGTGCCGCCCAAGGCAAGTCCGTTGGCCCAAAGCTCCTCAACCTGTTCCACATAGCCGAAGGTTCTGGCTCTGGCAACCTCCTTTTCAAAAAGGCCGCCGTCAAGCTCCAGGCTGAACTCCTGGGATTTGATCAGGGCATCATCAAAATCTATCCTGCCGATTATCCTGAAACCATGGTGGGGAGATATTTTCAGCACCCGATCGCCGTCTGCATAAACAATTTCTTCGGTTATACGCAAGACCTTTCTAAAGCCGTTCTGTCTTTTTTTACCTGACTTTTTGAAGAGTTCATAAAAGGGGCCGGCACTGCCGTCCATGATAGGTACTTCGTGGGAATCAAGCTCAATATCGGCATTATCAATACCATAAGCCTTTAAGGCCGCCAGAAGATGCTCGGTGGTCGAGATACGGAAATTATCATCACCAATGGTGGTCGCAAGCCTCGTGTCCACAACCTTGTCCACCCTGGCAGTTAGCGGTTTTTTGCCGGGCAGATCAGTACGGATAAAACGTATGCCGCTGTCAACCGGAGCCGGTTTTACCGATAAATTAACGGTTCTGCCGGAATGCAGGCCGACCCCGCAGCAGCTTACCTGTTTTCTTAGGGTATATTGATTTGGTTTTAAGTTGTTTTGCATTTGATTTTCCTGAAAGTTTTTAATGGTTTTTCATACTATTGCAAAATCTATTCCAAATCTAAAAATATCATAAAAAAATCATAAATAAACCATAAAACCGTAAGTTAGGAGCAATAAAAATCATTGTTCACCCAAGCAGCCCGGGTATGAAAAAAACACAAGGTAAGGTAAATAGGATAAGATGTGGTAAAATCCCCACAGTTAACTCTGCCGGAACAGCTCCAGCCGCTGCCTGACCAAGGAATCAAACCCTTCACCAAGTTCCAGCTCAAAGGACAGATATTTTATATGCAGGTTAAATTTGCGGCCATGCAGTTTAACCCGGTCTTTTTCGGTGGTAAGCAAATAGTCGGCCCCATGTTTTTCGGCCATATTCTCCAAGGCGGCAATATCACCATCCTTGTAGCGGTGGTGATCAGGGAAGGCCCGAAAGCCTGCCAGTTCAAGACCGGTACCAACCAGATACTGCCTAAATCTTTCCGGGTTGCCAATGCCGCAAAAAGCAGCCACCCTGCCCTTTAGCTCCCCTTCCGGCTGGCCGGTTTTGAAATTGCAAATCAGGGGAACGCCCGGCCTTGCGGAAAAATGCGGCCTGGAAATTGCCAAATCTTCAAGTTTTTGCATAAATGACTTAATTTCAGCCAAATATTTATCCACCTCACCGGTAAATACGATTGCATCGCATCTTTTCAGGGCAGAAAAGCCCTCCCGCAGCTCGCCGCCTGGAAATACACGCATATCCTGTGCAAGCGAATCTGCATTAAACAGCACCAGATCAAGATCTCTTTTTACGCCCAGATGCTGAAAGGCATCATCTAAAATCAGGGAATTGCAGCCGAGTTTATCTATGGCATAACGGCAGGGGTATTTTCTTTTTTTACCAGTTAATACCGGAATCCCCGGTAATTTTTCAGCCATCAGCCTTGGCTCATCTCCGCAATCTTCCGCCGAAAGAAAGATCGTTTTACCATCGGAGACCAGGTTTACCTTGGACGATGCCCTGCCCTTATACCCTCTGCTGATTACCGCAGGTTTTAATGATAATTTTTTCATCAATCCGGCCAGATAAATAACCAGCGGGGTCTTGCCGGTGCCGCCCATGGAAAGATTGCCGACCGAGATTACCGGCACCTCCATCCGGCTGACAGGAAGGATAGAAGACTGATAGGCCATCTCCCTTAGCTTCATCATGCCGCCGTAAATCGGGCTTAATGGCCGGAAAATTTTGAATAATATTTCCTTATTCATGGGCAGAAATCACTACGCCTCCGATGAGGCATCAGGTAAGGACCTAACCTTTTTCGAGCCGCCATTCTCAAGGGTTACCCGTTTAGCAAGCGAAAAAATCCTCAGCATCTTATCGGCTATGGAAACCTCGATTCTGGCGGTTTTCAAGGCCCCGGCGGTCTCATCCCCCAGTCTTTCGGCCTCGCGGACAATCAGGCTGCGGTGCAGCTTGTAAATCTGGTGCTGCACGCCAAGCAATTTCTCTGCCGCCTCCATATCTCTCTCACGGACAACCAGCACTAATTGCTTAATAATATCAAGAATATGATGATAAAGCTCCTTCATCAGGCTCACAGTTTCGGGGCTGGATTTATAATGGGTATCATAGGCCGCCGCGGAAAGACGCACCAAATCCTTTTCTATAACATCGGCCAGGGTCTCGATATTGATAGTCGAGGTCATCAAAACCCGGTGTTCATCACTCTCGCTTTCTGAAAGCGTCTGCTGGCGGATCAGGCCAAGATAGCGGACAATTGCCTCTTCCAGTGTGTCCACCTTGTCATCATCACGAACCAAATCCTTTAACATCTTCATATCAGAGGTGGAAATGGCCTTTTCCAGCTTCTCAAACATATCAACGATAATTTCGCAAATCCGCCCCAGTTCCTGCCGGGTTCTCTCCAGGGCAATGGTGGGGACATCCAGCACCGAATCGTCCAGAAAAAGCGGGGTGATATTTTTTTCATCCGCCTTTCTGTCCGGCACAATTTTCGTGGCCGCATAGGCAAAGACCGGGGCAAAGGGCAGAAAAACCGCTGTATTGACGATATTGAACAAGGTGTTGGCATTGGCAATCTGGCGGGGGACACCGCTGCCGATATATTGAGCCGCCCGGCCGCTCAGCAATGCGGCCAGATCGTCAATAAAGAAAAACCATAATGCCACGCCGATTGCATTAAAACCAATATGAACCACCGCCGCCCTGACCGCATCGGCCGGTTTACCAATGGCCGCCATCAGTGCGGTCAGACAGGTGCCGATATTGGCGCCAAGGGCCAGGGAAATTCCAGCCTGCAGGCTTAAAAATCCTTCACCGGCCATGGCAATGGCAATACCAATCGTGGCCGCCGAAGACTGAATCAGACCAGTAAACACGGCCCCGACCAAAATACCCAGCAGCGGCCTGTTCATCCCCTGCAGCAAATCCAGAAAGGGCTGATAGCCCCTAAGCGGCCTCATACCGTCACTCATCAACCCCATGCCATAGAAAACCAGGCCCAGCCCCATCAGCATCATCCCGTAATGCTTGACTTTTTCATTTTTGGCGGCAAACAGGGTAAAAAAACCGGCCGCCACCGGAATAAGTGCGTAAGAAGCGACATTGAAGGCCAGAAGCTGGGCAGTCAGGGTAACACCGACATTGGCACCCATAATCACGCCCACACTCTGGGTCAGGGTCATCATACCGGCGGTTACAAATCCCACCACCAAAACTGTGGTGATCGAAGAAGAGTTGAGGATTCCCGTTACCACCGCACCGGTAATGGCCCCGGTAATCCTGTTGCCGGTAAGTTTAGCCAGCATCATCTTCAGGGTCTCTCCGGCAGCCTTTTTCAGGCCGTCAGCAAGCTGTTCCAGCCCCGCCAGAAACAGGGCCAGACCGCCCAGCAACCCCATGCCGAGTTTCAGCCAGTCAATATCTGCCGAGGATGCCTCGGCAGCAAAGGCAGAATGCACCGAAAATATTAAGGATATAATCAAGAAAAACAATATCTTATTCATTATCATTCTCCATTATCAGCAGTTTACAGAAAGACGCTGCTGGCAGCCAAAAATTTTTATGGAGACATAAAACTAAATAAAAAACAGAAAAACAAGCACAAATAAGACCAAAAAACCATACGGCAGGGCCAGATCCCGGGCCGCTACCGGCCGCTTGCCCTTTAATCTGACCGTAATCCGGTAAACGGCATACATAGAGGCAAAACATCCGCCCAGCACGAGCAGGGCCTGCAGCACTCCGGCAGCACCTTGGCTAAGTAGACTGCCTCCCTGATAATCCGGTTCTATCCCCAGCAAGATCTGAAAATTCGGCACCAGCCGCCAGGCCGTACCCAAAAAAAACTGCAAATAAGAGGCCAGAAAACCGCCCAGAACTATGGGAATAAAACCATAGCCCAAAAGGGGCAAAATCTTTTTGCGGCTAATCTCAAGCACCCGGCCCTGCACTATGGTCAAAGCCAGATAACCACCCTGAAACAAGGCGATAATACTAAAAAACCAGATTGTGCCAAGCAATGAAACCGGCAAATTCAGCCCCAAACGGCCAAGGCCCGCCTGCCAGACATCCAGCAGCTCATAAAAACCCCCGTGCATGGCAAAGGGGAAAAATACCGCCGCCAATGATACCACCAGAAAGGTATCGGCAATCCTTGGTTCCTTAATGCTCCAAAGTTCAGTAGGAGCAAGCCTTAGGTTAAGATGTATCGAATTGTTTTGGCAATTTTTTATACATTTGCCGCAGACAATGCAGTCATGGTTATTATCCAGCATAAAGGGATGTTTGAACATCGGGCAGCCATGCTCCTCGCCTTCTGCACCACGAAAGCAGGAATGATCGGTGCATTTGTTCAGGCAAAGATGGCGGTTTGATCTTAGTTCCAGAATGGAAGGCATGGAAAAGATTGCGTTAATTGCTCCCAAGGGGCAGAGATAGCGGCACCAGGCCCTTCTGGAAAAAAACAGGCTGAAAAACATTGAGCCAACGGTGATGGTGAGAATAATCAGACCGGATAAGACCGGATTAGTATAAGCATTCCAGACAATTTCCACCCAAAGCACCAAGATACAAAGCCCCGCCATAATCCAGCCGGAATATTCCTTGATTATTTTAGGCGTATTTCTTTTGGGCTTGGCCAGTAATTGCAGCAACATCCCCGGCGTTGCCAGCGGGCATACGCAGCACCAGGTTCTGGACAGGATAAAGAAGGAGAAAAACAGGAGCGGCCAGCCAATCGACCAGGCAAGGGTAATGCCCAGATTACGCCCGGCCTCCCGCTCGCCGAAAAACAGCACCAGCAAGGCAAAAAGCAGCACCAGCCCCACTATGATTTGCGGCACCAACGGGTATAGACGGCTGGTATAAATCTTTCTGATAAACGGAATACGGAGCAGGTTAAATTCCCATTTTCCTTCGGTTTTGGGCAGACCGAGCAGGATTTGTCCGGTAAGCTGCTGCTCATCCTTGGACAGCATCACCGCCCGCCGCAACACCGATGACAACTCGGAGATATTACCCGGCCAGTCATAATTCATAAACATCCCCAGGGTATCCTTGGATACTTGCCTGATTTTTTTGCCGTACTCGTGGTTGTACTTTTCCAGATAGAACTCAATCAGGCCGGGAATATCCTTTTTATGCTCACGCAAGGCAGGCACATGAAAATGACGGCCTGCAACTAGCTGGTAGAGTTCGGGCAGGAAAACATCGTCCTTTTGCAGCACCTCGGCATCACAGAGGCAAATAAAGACCAGACGGCATTGCAGGGCTATCTGCCTATCGCTGTCCTGCCTAAAATAAACACCTGATTTCATTGCATTAAGAAGCCGTCTCTGCAATTCCTGCGGCATCAGCTCAGCATGAATAAAAACCACCGTACCGCCGCAGGCCTGCTCGAGAATTCCGGCATTTTCCATCTGAAAAAAGGGCAGCGAACCCTTATCCTGCCCAAAGAGCTTGTCGGCCAAAGCCGGTAAGGGCTGACTGCGTAAATCAACTTCCACATACATGCCAGAGGCGGTATCGCCGCGGTAATGAATCTGTCTGGAGATGACCTTTTTGCCGGTTCCTTCCTCGCCGGTAAGCAAAAAAGGGCTATGGCTCCTGGAAAACTCGGTGATGGTACGGCGGATCTGCCTGGCGGGGCCGGACTGCAAGATACGGCCTTTCTGCCTGCCCGCCAGATCAAGCATTTCAGGCTGATTCTGCGGCCGGTATAGCGGCACATCTCCCATACCGGATTGATCCTGAAATTCCGGCAGGTTTTTCGCTTCCGACTGCCCAAGAAAGGAAACCTGCAATCTCTCGGCCAAAGCCACGCCAAGCTGCCGGTATATTCTATTATTGGTGAGTAAAATTTCCTCAAATACCTGCCGGTCAAAACAGATCAGCACCAGATCGAACAAGGCCATCACACTTAGCAGCCTTGGTTTGCCAGTCAGGATGGCAGTTTCGCCAAAATGACCGCCCGCACCGATCCGCCCCACGCTGCTCCGGCTGCCGCTTCCGCCCTCCACATAAAGCTCGGCCTCGCCAAGGGCAATCACGTAAAAGGCATCGCCCGAATCACCCTTGCGGTAAACAAATTCACCCTTAGGGATAATGACAATGGTAGAACTCTCGGCAAATCCGGCAATTTCTTCCGGCGTTGCCTCCTGAAACAGGATGGATTTCTGCAGGTTTTTGCGTATCAGTTCCGGTTTCATCTGCTAAATACCAAGATATTGCTGCAGAATTTCGGCAATCAGCGGGGCAACCGAATAAACATCCAGCAGGTCATCACTTTTGACGCCCGGATATGAGTCGGAACCGATAATTTTGTTAATCGGGCTGGCGGCAAATTTTGCCCGGGCATCTCCGGCCATAACCAGATGGGTAGCCATCACCGCCACCTCCCTTGCTCCGGCCTCAAGGCAGCGGCCTGCAGTCTGGATAATGGAGCCGCCAGTCCGGATCATATCATCGCAGACAATGGCCGTCCGCCCCTTGACCACGCTGGAAATCTGGCCGACTATGGTTTGATCCTGCTCAAATCGGTCCTTATCGGCGGCAGTATGGGGGCAGCCCAGCAGACTGGCAATTCTGGCAACCCGTTTTGAAAAGCCGTAATCCGGCGAAACCAGGACATAATCTTCCAGACCGCTCTGCCTGATTTTTTCGGCTACAATACTATCTGTCCAGATATGCTTGGTGCTGATGCCTCCGGCGTGGGCATGTAGCACCGCCTCGGAATGCAGGTCAAGAAAGGCGACAAAATCCGGTCTGGCTCCGAAAATCTGTCTGGTGCGGGTGATACCCTTGGGGATTTCGTGGGAAAAGGGCTTGGCCCGCTCCATGGTCGAATAGCCAAGATAGGGAATGACCACATTGATACTGGCGGCGTTCCAGTACTGGCCGCCCTGAATAATATCAATCAGTTCCTGATGGGCAGTATCATTATGAGTTGCCCCGACCACAATCAGATGACGGCCAGCTATTCTGGCCGGGAAGGCATGGTAAAACTCGCCGTCAGCGAACTGACGGCAAATCATCCGGGAATATTCAATGCCAAGACAGGCGGCAATCTTCCTGCCAAGCTCTGCCGAGGCCAGGTTGCTGACCAATATCATATCTACACCCTTTTATCACGCAGCCAAAATAGACAAATTATTTGCGGGCATTTTGTTCATATTCACAAATCTTGTCAAGCTCAAAATGAACCATGGCCCTTTGTGAACGGGTTAGCGGCAGTTCGATATTTTCAACCTTATAATCCGTTATGGTGATGCCGTATTTTTTCCTGGCATTTTCAAGCTCTTGCCGCCATTTTGGCCCCTTCATGCAAATAACCTGCATCTTTTTATTATCGAATCGGTCAAGCATTTGACAAAAACTGCCAATCCCGCCAACCGCTCGGCTGACAGCATGGGTAAAAAAGGTATTGGAAGGCAAAAGCTGCTGGTTTTCGATGCGGCCAGCCAGGATTTGTACATCATTAAGGGCCAGGAGCCGCACCAGATGTTTAAGAAAACTTACCCGTTTAAGCCTTGGCTCCACCAGAGTAACCCGCAAATTTGGTCTGGCCGCCCGGCAGACCAGTCCCGGAAAACCTGCCCCGCTGCCCACATCAAGCAGATGAGAGCCGTCCGGCAGGATGCGGAGCAGGCTAAGACTGTCCAGAAAATGCTTTTCTATTATTTCCAGATCACCAGTTCCGCGGGCGATCAGGTTTATTTTTTCAGACCATTTTTTTAGTTCGGTAAAATAGGCAAAAAGAAGCTCGATCTGTTCATCGGCCACCGGCACGGCAACCGCTTGCAGCCCGGCTTTTAGCATGGCAGAAAAATCCTGCATTATCTTTTGATCCGCTGCCTGACCGAACCTGCATGGGCGGTGAGGGCCTCAAGCTCTGCCAGCCGGATAATATCTTCGGCATCGTCCTCAAGGGCTTTTTGGGAATAGCTGATGATGGAGCTTTTTTTCAGAAAGGTTTCAACCCCCAAAGCCGAGGCAAAACGGGCAGTTCCCATGGTCGGCAGGACATGGTTTGGCCCGGCCAGATAATCTCCGGCGGCCTCCGGCGTATATTTGCCCAGAAAAATTGCTCCGGCATGTTTCACCAGAGGCAAAACCGACCAGGGGTCATCAATCATCAGCTCCAGATGTTCAATAGCAAGACGGTTGGCAATATCCAGAGCCTCGCGGATGGTATCTGCCAGCAGAATCAGCCCCCGGTCGGCAATGGCCTTGGCGGCAATTTCTTGTCGTGAAAGGGACGGGAGCTGCCGGTCAAGCTCGGCGGCAATATCAGCGGCAAGGCCCGGTTCGGTGGTAATAACAACCGCCAGAGCCTGCGGATCGTGTTCGGCCTGAGCCAGCATATCCGCCGCCGCATAGGCCGCAGATGCGGTATGGTCTGCCACAATCAACACCTCGGACGGGCCGGCAATCATATCAATTTTAACTAGCTGCGAAACCTGCCGCTTGGCCTCGGCCACAAACCTGTTACCCGGCCCGGCAATTACATCCACCTTGGGAATGGTGCTGGTGCCATGGGCAAGGGCGGCTATGCCCCAGGCCGAACCAGCCTTATAAATATGGGTAATGCCGATTTCCTGAGCGGCTACCAGCAGGTGAGGATTAACCAGCCCCTGCTTATTTGGCGGCGTAACCATAACCCTTTGTGCAACTCCGGCGATGGCAACCGGAATGCCGTTCATCAAAACCGATGACACCAGCGGCGTACTGCCCCCCTGCCCTCCTGGAACATAAAGACCAGCCGAGTCAACCGGTCTGACCAGACGGCCAACCACCGTGCCGTTTTCCCTGGTTTGCAGCCAGGAGTCTTCCATCTCCCTTTGATGGAAAACCTCAATCCTATCTATGGCCCGAGCAAGGGATTTGAGAAATTTTTTATCAACCTGCTGGTAGGCATTTTCAAGCTCATCAGCACTGACTTGCAGGTTTTGGGCGGTAAGACGGGGAGAATCAAACTTCCGCCCGTACTCGGCAAGGGCCTCGTCTCCCCTTTTTTTGACCTGGCCGATAATTTCCCGCACCGCATCCCGGCAGGAATTGTCCGGCAACTCAAAACGGCTGCACAGCCTATCAACTAGCTGCCGACCTGCCGGGGAATTGATATAAATTGGTTTTAACGGCATATTTCCTTTCCATAATTTATAAGACAATCATATAACACCCGAATTTCTCTGTCTTCTGCCCTCTGACTTCTGACTTCTGCACCTATACCGCATATTCCATAAATTTCCGCTTAAAATCCTTGGGGCGGCTGATATTATGAAACATCTCCTTGGAGCCGCCGGTGCCGATGATAATAATGGTGCCATAACCCAGAATCCGGCCAAGCAGAGACTGGGATACATTTACTGATTCAATCTTGGATAAGTTCATTTCAAAGGCATCGTGGTTAAACCAGCCCACCTTGATAACCACCCGGCGGTTGGTAATTACAAATTCGCTGGTGGCCCGGTCAATAGCCGGAATAATAAACAGGCTGAGAAGTGCCTTGAGGTGGCAGAAAAGTATCCAGTGTAATTTGGTTTCATATACCACCTGCTCATTTTTGATCAAATTATTGTCAACATATTTTCCCATTATACCATCTCCCTGAATTGTTGCTGTAATTTAGCCATTTCTTCGGCCAGTTCAGCCTCCTGCTCCCTGAAATATGCCTCATAATCACCGCCAAGCAAAACGACTAGCTGCCAGCTTTCATTTTCCTTAATGTTCTCAATATGTACGGCAAGTTCTTCAATTTTTTGGCGAAGCTCCCTAATATGTACCCGCAGCTTCTCCTTATCCGCCACCTGCTCACTGGCAGCCACAAAACCGCCGCCTCCCTCAAGGCTGGCAAGAATTTCCTCCACCTTGGCCAGATCATTCATGGCATAGGCATCATTAAGCACCTGAAACTGGGCTGCGGCCTACTCTTTAAGTTCATCCGCCACCATATCGGGATGACAGAGACGGCTTGCCTTGCGGTAAGCGGCTTTCAGGCGTTTCAAATCCTTATCATCCAGTTTTTTCGGCTCCGGCTTCTCCTGCTCGGCCTGATAATCGTCATGAAACTGCTGATACCACTGCTGGGCCTTCTCCCTGGTCTCTTTCAGTTTTTCCCTTACCTCTTCTTCGATGCCGGTATATGCCGCCTCCGCTGCTCCGGCAATCATCATTTTCAGTTTGAAAATCTCCGAGAGAACGCCGCCCAGCCGTAAATTATATTGACGGTTAAAATCACCTATACTGTGCATCAATTCATCCCGCTCACCACGTAAATCCGCCAGCCGTTTTTCCAGCCCCTGCAGCTCCATTTTCAGGGCGGCAACTTCCGGGTCGTTATAGGTTGTAACAGCGGAATGACGAGCCAAAAACGCTGCAATACGGCTCAGTGCCAGCGGATAATCAAGCCGATCAAGGCTGATAAAAATATCGTCCAAGCCCTCCGCCTGCTCTCCCCCGGAACGAATCTTGCCCAGATGCAGGGCAATGGTCTCTTCATCTTCAAGGCTGATGGCCGCCTTGATAATCTCCAGTCTCTTCAGAATTTGCTGCATTGTCATTCCTCAATTAACAAAGTCCTATATCTATCCAAGTTTTTCAATTTGTTCCGGTGTCAGACCGGTTAATTTTGCCGTATCAGCAATTGATATCCCCATTTTCAGGGCATTGCGGGCAGTCTGCTCTATACCCTTCTCTATTCCCTTCTCTATTCCCTTCTCTATTCCCTTCTCTATGCCTTTCTCTATGCCCTGCTCTATACCTTCCTTTAGACCTTCCTCCCTACCTTCTTCCCTACCTTCCTCCTTACCTTCCTGCCAGCCTTCCGATCTTGCCGTATCAAAGGAGTTTTTCAGATCACGGTAATATTTCAGGCTGTCTTCATAGGCCAACACCTGCTCCGGGGTAAATCCGGCGATTTCGGCGGCATCGAAAAGTTTGGCAAAGATTTTTTCCTGCATGGAAGCCGGGATTCGCTGCAAATCCTGAAGATTTTTCAGGATAAACAGCCATTTTTCAAAGCGGCTCTCTAACTCCTCTACCTTTTTGGTGAATTTGGGCATCTCCAAATAAATAAAGGTCA
>PDQP01000008.1 GCA_002747805.1 Deltaproteobacteria bacterium | reverse complement strand
TTTTGAGTATATTTTAACAGAAACCTGCAATTTTGACCATAAAAAAATGAAATTTATCTTTTATTTTCAAAGTGTTGATCGTTTCTCAGGGTTAACTAGATAGAATCAAGAAAATTTCGACCATCAAGCCGCCAGCCATGAAAGGCTATAAAGGCAAAAATAAGGAAAGAAATAAAAATAAGGAGCTTATAAATTGTTTTGCTTCGTATATTATTTTGCATATCAGTTTTTAGGGTGATTGATTACGTTTGAAAAAAACTTCCGCCCTGTAAACGTCCATAAAAATCTGTCAAGAAAAATAATTTTCAACCAGACTGGCAAAAAAATTCCTTAGGCTATTAGTGCTGGCATGTTACCACGAGCATCTGAGTGGTTATGAAATCAAACTGGCTTAAGGAAAAATGATTAAAGACTCAGACTCTAATCAAACTTGCTATTTTATTCAGCAAAAGGTTTATTTCCGCATCGGTATCAAGCACCAGCAGCTTCGCTCCCTTGATTTTATCCGGCTGGGTAAAGCGTCTTTTCTGCTCCTGATAAATCTCCCATCTGCCGTCCGATACCGCCTTTGGATCACTGGCTCTAAGGGTGAATCTTTGCTGTGCCAGTTGATCACTGCATTTGCACATAATAAAAATAATCCGGGCCAGCTCGGCCAGCTCTTTTACCGCCAAATCCCTTTCATATGCCGAAGTATAGGTGGCATCCAGCACGCATGGTTTTGCGGCGGCCAGTTCGCCTTTAGCCAGAACTATCAGCCGATCATAGGTCTTGCGTGAAAATTCGGGGCTGTAAATGCCGCAGTTAAAATCAAGCCGCTGCCTGCTTGCTCCGGCCAGCCCGGCCAGCTCTTTCCGCACCCGGTCGGAATTATAATAGGCAGCCCCGACCTGCTCTGCCCAGCGGCGGCCAAGATAGCTTTTGCCGCTGCCGCTCAGGCCAAAAAATATATAAAGATATGGCAGGGGCTGCCGCTCTGGGGCATCACTTACCACCTGCATATCTCCTGGCAAGGCTGAAATATTTTGCCGCATCGGTCAGACATTTCTTGGCAGTCTGCTCATCCACCACCGGATCGGATGCGGTAAACAGGCCAATCTTGGCCCTGACATAGGCCCGATAACACTTATAAAAATCAAGCACATCAGCAATACCGTCATCCCCTGATGCCTCACGGTAGGCCGCCACAAAATATTCAGACAGATGCTCCAGACCATGAAAATCCAGATCCATAGCCAAAAAGGCAATGTCCGCCGCCGCATCCGAATATCTGAATCTTTCATTAAATTCAATGCAATCAAATACATATACCTTATCACCGTCAAAACAGATATTGGCCGAATATAAATCGCCATGACAATCACGAATCTTGCCGGCCTTGATTCTGGCCTCAAACAACTCACGGTCGGCAAGAAAATTCATCGAATAATCCTTGACATAATCAAATAATTCCCTGGTTAGGCCGCCCTGACCAATAAAATTTTCCGTCTGCTCAAAATTTTCGATAACATTAACCCCAAAGCCGTCTGCGGTGCCGTAATGGTCAATGGTGCTGCTGCAATCAGCCTTTTCATAGAACGGCACCAGCACCTTGACCAGGGCGTCAAGCTCCGCCTTGCCCAAACTGCCGTCAGCTATGCGTCTGCTCATCATGCCGCCTTCGTCCATCCTTTTCATTTTCAGGCCGTATTCGACTATTTCTCCGCTTCCAGCTTCCTTACTGCCAAGATGAAAGCCCTGTTCATCTTTGGCAATTTCCACCACTTCCAGATATAAGTCCGGGCATAACCGCCGGTTAAGCTCCAGCTCCTTACGGCAAAAAAATTCTCTTTTTTCCAGGGTGGAAAAATTTAGGAAACCAAAATCAACCGGCTTCTTCCATTTATAAACATAGCTGCCGGCCACGGTAACAAACGAAATATGGGTTTGAATCAGCTTAATATTTTCAGCCTGATGCGGATATATTTCAGGCTCCAGCAAGGCTCTTATAAACGAAGGTAAATTATCATTACTCATGGTATTACTCCTTTATTTTCATGAAAACAGATGCAAAAATATTTACTACGTGGTCATGCCGTTACGACTTCTAAACCAATAGGTTTTAGCTGCTTTATTTCAATTGCCTTGGGGCTATTCATGGCATGCCATAAATCCCAGTCCTGTTGCAGGCCAAGCCAAAAATCTGCGGACATTCCCAAAACCCGGGATAACCGTAAAGCGGTGTCAGGCGTTACTGCCCTGCGGCCTTTAATAATTTCATTAAGGCGAGGATAAGATACCTTCAATCTCTGTGCCAATTCAGTTTGAGTGATGTTAAGAGGTTTGACAAATTCTTCAAGCAGCATTTCCCCCGGGTGAGTTGGCGGGCGATTTTTAGGAAACCTTCTTGAAAGGTTATTGGTGGTAGTCTGTGATTTCAACTTCATCTGCATGTCCCTCTAACCACGTAAAACAAATGCGGTATTGTTGATTTATTCTGATACTGTATTGGCCTTTTCTGCTTCCTTTCAACCGTTCAAGCCGATTTCCAGGAGGAATTTTAAGTTCGGCAACATCTTGTATGCGGTTGATTTGGTCAAGTTTCCGTCTTGCAATAGGCCAAATTTGCTGTGGACAAATTTTTCTGGCAATTTTGGAATCAATCCCATCAAAAATGTTTTCTGTCCCGATATTTTTGAAATTACTTATCATATAACCCGTTATAATGGATAGTATTGCACAGGTCAACATAATGGGAATAGGAAAACTATTTGATAGGATGTCAAAACAATAGACCCAATAAGCACAAACCTTAACCGCCTCCTAATCTTTCAGCTTGAACTTGGCAACAATGGCGTTCAAATCCTCGGCCAGCACCAATAGATCGGCAGCACTGCTGCCCACCTGATTGATACCGGTATTTATTTCATGAACAAGACCACTCACCTCACCCGTATCCGATGAAACCACGTTAGAAGCCAGCGAGGCATTGCCAAGATGGTCATTTACATCTTGAGTACCCGAGGAAACCTTGGCAACATTACCGGAAATCTCCTGGGTGGTTGCAGACTGCTGTTCAATACCTACCGCTACGGAAGAAACAATCTCGTTGATTTCATTGATAATGCCAACCACATCCCCAATGGCTGCCACTGATTCCGCAGTTAAATCCTGCATATTTCTGATCCTGTTGTTAATCTCTCCCGTAGCGTCCGCTGTCTGCTGGGCAAGAGCCTTTATTTCTCCGGCAACAACAGCAAAGCCCTTACCCGCTTCCCCGGCCCTGGCTGCCTCGATGGTGGCATTTAGAGCCAGCAGATTGGTTTGATTGGAAATATCTGATATGGTTTCAGTTATCTGGCTAATCTCTCCGGCGGCTGTTCCCAGATTATTCATTTTTTCAGAAATGTTGCCTGCCCGCCCAACCGCCTTGCCTGTAATTTGGCTGCCGGTACTCATATTGGCTGCCACCTCGTTTATGGAAGCAGATAACTCTTCGGCGGCAGCAACCACCATCTGTAAATTTTCAGACGATTTTTCGGTGGCCTCGGATATATCTTTTATATCACCAGCCATCTTTTCTGCTGTTGAGGCAGCATTATCAGATTTATAGGCTGTCTGCTCCGAGCAAATAGAGGCCTTGTCAGAGATGGACGAAAGCAAGGTTGCAGAATCAATTAGGCAGCTATTGTTTGTTTTGATTTGAACGACAATTTGATGAAGATTATCGATAAACATATTCATCCATTTTGCCAGCTCACCAAACTCATCACGGGTATTTATTTCCACTCTGCGGGTTAAATCGCCCTCTCCCTGGGCAATATCCTTAATAATTGAGAGCATCAGGGCAAAACTCCTGCTAATTCCGCACACAATATAAAGGCAGAGTAAGGCAATACCCAAAAATACAATCCCGGAAAAACCTGACATTTTCAGCAGAGCAGCTTTTGAGAGCTGGTTAATATCCTCAGCAATCTGCTTGCGGTAATTTTGGATATTGTCGATATAAACTCCTGTACCAATCCAGAAATTACTGCCGGGAATAGCTTCTGAAAAAGCGAGCTTTGAGACATCTCCTGCCCCGGGTTTCGGCCAGATATACTCGATAAACCCGCCGCCGTTTCTTGCATTTTCATACATCTGCCTGACAAAAAAGACGTTATTTTTATCTTTCGCCTGCCCAAGATCCCTGCCGATAATTTCCGGTTTGGTCGGCAAGGCCACATTTACCGTTCCCTCATAGATAAAAAAATAGCCGCTTTTATCCTTTTCAAACCGGATATCGTCCACGGCAGCCCTGAGGATTTCTTTTTGCCTTTCTTTATCTGAAATACCGGCAATAGCCTGCCCCAGAGACAAGGCCATGGAATGGGTAGCAACCTGAAGTTTATCCTTATGCCCTTCCAGCATCTTGGAGGAAATTCTTTCAGTAGCCATCTCTTTAAGAGAGTTATAGCCAAGCGTACTGAAAAAGAGCATAACCACAAAAAGAACTATTATGGCTGCAAGTATCCATCTCATTTTGGCCTTGATAGAAATATGGTTCATAATAGCTCCCCGGTAAAATAAATGTTGTCAAAAGGTTTGAATTTAATAATCAAACGCAATACCATAAAAAAAATATTTGCGAAACCTAAAATATTTTACATGAAAATGACTTGTTGTTTTAACTAGATAGGTTGTTTTTACTATCAATATTTTACTAACAAAATGGTCATACTATGAACCAGAGGAAAATAGCGGCTCTTTTGGAAGATGTCCGCCGGGGCAAATGCAAACCGGCCGATGCAGCCGGTCAATTATCTGCTTTAACTACACCAGAGACAAGCGATGCCTGCCTTGATTATCACCGCCGACTTAGAACCGGCATACCAGAGGTAATTTATGGAGAATCCAAAACGGCAGGGCAAATCATCACCATTGCCAAAAATATGCAGGATAACGGCTCTCTGATAATCGCCACCAGGGTAGGCGGCAAAAAAGCAGCCAAAATACAAAAAAAACTTGCCTGGCTAAAATACCATCGCAAGGCAAGAATGCTAACCGGCAATATCCCCGATAAAAAAACGGCCGGCAGGGGCCCAATTGCCGTGGTCTCCGCTGGCACCTCGGACCTGCCAATTGCGGAGGAGGCCGCAGTTACCCTGGAAAGCCTGGGACACCAGGTCAGCAGAATTTACGATGTCGGCGTAGCCGGTTTGCACCGGATTTTAAGCCGCCGGAAAGTATTGCGTAAGGCATCGGTAATTATTGTCGCTGCCGGTATGGAAGGTGCCCTGCCCAGCGTGGTCGGCGGCCTGGTTTCATGTCCGGTAGTGGCGGTGCCGACCTCGGTCGGCTATGGAGCAAGTTTCGGCGGCCTCTCCGCATTACTGGGTATGCTCAATAGCTGCGTGCCGGGGGTGGCGGTGGTCAATATTGATAATGGTTTTGGAGCGGCCTGTATGGCGGCGGCCATCAACCAAAAATAGGCAATTTGCGAATTTATCCCGATTTGCTTGCAAGATTAGTTCATTGAATTATAATCCTCTGGTTTGCAAACTTGATTATGGCAAAGGTATCTTGACTCCTTAGCCTTAACCCTGCGGCAAAAAGCGGGATACTTAATTAAACTCATTTGTTTTCAGGAATTTACATGAATAAGCTGCTTAAATTAAAACTTGGCTTTCTGGTTTTTGTTATCATTGCTTCCGTGACCGCCCTGACCCCTTCGTTCTATGACCAGGTGCCGGACTGGTGGAAAAAGTATATGGCTCCCGAAGGTCTGCGTTATGGTCTTGATCTTCAGGGCGGCCTGCATCTGGTGTTAAAGGTCGATCTGGACAAGGCCGAACAAAACACCTTAAATCTTGCTGCCAATGATCTGCGGGATACCCTGGCCGAGGAATCCATAAGTGCGGTCAGAACCCCGACCGAGCTGAAGGATACCGTTATACTTACCCTGCCAAACAGCGGTGCAGTAAAACAGGTTCAAAGCCTGGTGGATGAATCATTTCCTGATATCACAGCAAGAGTTGAGCAGAAAGAGGGCAGCTTTCCCAGGATTTTTCTTACCCTGAAAAAGGAGAAGATTGATTTTATCCGCAACAATGCGGTTGCCCAGTCCCTTGAGATTATCCGCAACCGGATTGACCAGTTCGGGGTGGCGGAGCCAGTTATCATCAGACAGGGAACCGATGAGATACTGGTACAGCTTCCGGGCGAAAAAAATCCGGAGAGGGCCATGTCTCTCATTAAAAACACCGCCCAGCTTGAATTTAAGATTGTTGCCGACGATGCCGGACTTGATCTTGACCAGCTAATTGAAAAGGCCAGAAAATCCGGCCAATGGACGGAAGAGAAGGATCTCGGTCAGCTTAACCGGGTTCTGGCCGCTTCCCTGCCCAGCGGCACCTCTATTTCCTTTGAGCAGGAAAAGGACAAAAAAACCGGTCAGGTCATCAAAACTCCCATCATCCTGCAAAACACCGTACTGATGACCGGCGATATGATTAAAAATGCTCAGGTCCGAGTCGGCGGTAATTTCAACGAACCCTATGTCAGCCTGGAACTGACCGGACGCGGCGGCAAGGTTTTCGCTAATATCACCGATAAATATGTGGGCAGGCGCATGGCCATCGTGCTTGACGGCGTGGTACGTTCTGCTCCGGTGATTCGGGAAAAAATCGTTGGTGGCCATGCCCAGATTACCGGCTCCTTTACCCATGAAGAGGCAGCCGATCTGGCCATTGTCCTGCGGGTTGGTGCCCTGCCTGCACCGGTGGACGTTATCCAGAAAATGACCGTTGGGGCCAGCCTTGGTCAGGACTCCATAGAAAAGGGACTTATGTCCGGTATTTTCGGGGCAATTATGGTACTTGCCTTTATGGTCATTTATTATCGGCTGTCCGGCGTAATTGCCAATGCCGCCCTGGTGCTGAATATCCTGTTTCTTTTCACCGGTCTTGCTATCCTGAATGCAACCCTCACCCTGCCGGGCATAGCCGGTATCGTGCTGTCAATCGGCATGGCTGTTGATGCCAATGTCCTTATCTTTGAGAGAATGCGCGAGGAGCAGGCCCTAGGAAAATCGGTGCTGTCCAGTATTGACGGCGGTTTTGGCAAGGCCTTCTGGACCATTGTTGACTCACAGGTTACCACCTTGATTACCGCCATGGCTCTTTTTATGTTTGGTACCGGCCCCATCAAGGGCTTTGCCGTTACCCTGTCGCTGGGCATTATCTTCAACCTGTTCACAGCACTTTTCTGCTCAAGACTGCTTTTTGATACGGTCAATAGCGGCAAGTCCATGAAAAAGCTAAAATTTATGCAGTTTGCCAGCCGCCCGAACCTTGATTATATGAAGATAAGAAAGATTACCTTTACCATTTCCGCCCTGATGGTGGCCATCGGCCTGATTGCCTTTATTCAAATCGGCCGGGGCAAGGCCAATCTGGGGGTGGATTTTTCCGGCGGCTCCCTGCTGCAATATAAGTCCGAGCAGGATTTTACCATGGATGAGGTGCGCCATGCCTTCGATGGCAGCAAGCTGGCCGGGGCAAATCTGCAACAGGTGGAAAACGAACACCGGCTGATCGTCAAGGTGAAAAAATCCGCCAAGGTAGTGGCCGATCTTGATGAATCCGTATCGAAAATTCTTAGAGAAAAGCTGCCCCAAAAAACCTTTGTTCTGGAAAGCCAGTCCGAGATAGGCTCCTCGGTCAGTGCCGTGCTGCGTAACAAGGCCATTCAGGCGATTTTAATCTCCTTTGCCGGGGTTATTCTTTACCTGGCCATGCGTTTTGATATTCGCTTCGGGGTGGCCGCTGCCATCGCCACCTTCCATGATGTGCTGGTAGTGCTGGGCATCTGCTGGCTGATGCAGGTTGAAATTACCTTGCTGATCGTTACCGCCCTGCTCACCCTGGCCGGCTATTCACTAAATGACTCGGTGGTAGTCTTTGACCGGATTCGTGAAAATATGCGGAAGAACCAGAAGGCCGAATTATACGACATCATCAATGACAGCGTTAATCAGGTCATCAGCAGAACCATTGTTACCTCGCTCACCTCGGCCATGGTGCTGCTGGCTCTTTTCATTCTTGGCGGTTCGGTGATTCATGATTTCTCCTTTGCCCTTTTGACCGGAGTTTTGGTTGGTACCTACTCCTCAGTCTTTATCGCCAGCCCGCTTTTGATACTTTGGGGCGAGCAGGCAGTCAGAAAACAGATCAAAAAGGAAACCCTGCCGGAAACGGTTTAATGGATAATCTGCCGCTGCCGGAGCAGGTTATACGGGTAGAGAGGGAGCAGAATTTTTGTTTTTCCTGTCATCCGCAGGTGCCGTGTTTTACCGACTGCTGCCGAGAACTGGAGCTTGCCCTTACGCCCTATGATGTGCTGAGGCTGCGTTATGCAACCGGTCTTTCTTCCGGCAGGCTGCTGGAGCAATATATCATAGTCGAGCAGACTGATGATGATATCTTCCCAAGATTTTATCTAACCATGATAGATGACGGCCGGGCAAGCTGCGTCTTTGTCAGCCCCAAAGGATGCCGGGTTTACGAGCACCGCCCCGGGGCCTGCCGTGCCTATCCCACCGGCCGGGGTGCAGCCGTCAACCGGCAGGGCGAGATGAAGGATATTTTTATTCTGCTGAAGGAAGGACACTGCCGGGGATATGAGGAACCCCCTAGTCAGACTGTTTTTGAATATCAGCAAAATCAGGGGCTTGAAAAATACAATCATTTTAACGATAAAACCGCCCGTATCCTGCAGCATCAGCAGGTCAGAGAGGGCAGGAAATTCACCAGCGGGCAAATAGATTATTTCACCCTTGCCCTGTATGATCTGGATAATTTCAGAAAGCGGCTTTGGCAAAAAGAGCTGCCGAGCACCGGCCAGCTAACCAGACTTGATTATTCACGCCTTGAAGATGATGAAGCACTGCTGGATTTTGGCATTAACTGGCTGTTAAATGAACTTTTTGAGAAGCCATGATAAAACTTATTGTTTTTGACTGCGACGGGGTGATGTTCGACTCCAAGCCGGTCAACCAGAGATATTATAACCAGATCCTTGATCATTTCGGCAAACCCGCCATGACCGCCGATGAGCTGGAATATGTTCATATGCATAATGTGCAGGAAGGAGTATCGCATATTTTTCGCAATTATCAAGAAATAGATATGGAGGAGGTCAATAATTACCGTAATGGTATGGATTATACCCGGTTTATCCCCTATATGGTCATCGGCAAAGACCTGAAGGAATTTCTGGAGGCAGTCAAAGAACGTTTTTACCTGGCCATTTCAACCAACCGCTCGGACACTATGGAACTGCTTCTGGACACCTTCGGGATAAAACAATATTTCGGCAAGGTTATGACCCCAATCAATGCCGAAAGGCCCAAACCTGCCCCGGACGCAATGCTTGAAATTCTTGATTATTATCAGGTAAAGGCCGAAGAGACCATTTTCATCGGCGATTCAATGGTGGATCAAATGCACGCCAAAGCCAGCGGCGTACAGCTAATTGCCTTTAACAACCAGAGCCTGCAAACGCCGTATCATGTGAAATCATTTATGGAGATATGGAAGCTGCCGATAATGATGGATTCGTAAATCTGCCTTAATACACCTGATGTTCGCTGCCGTTTTCCGCAATAATCAGCAAGCCCGATAAAATTTGACAGCGGATGCAGCTTGTAGTATTCTAATCAGTTTTATTACAGGTGTCTGCCATTGGGGCAGTCATCCTCTTCGCTCTTTGCCGGAAGCGGCGGAGGGCCGCAAATTTGGGAGTATTCCCGTTACCATAAGTCCGTGAGGAGGAATTTATGAGAAGATACGAGACGATCTGCATTCTCCGCCCAGGTCTTGGCGAAAGTGAGATCAGCAAAATCATTGAAAGCACCAGTAAGATTATTACTGATGCCCAAGGAACCATTATCGCCGTTGACCGGTGGGGCATAAAAAAACTTGCCTACCTGATCAAAAAGGAAAGCCAAGGTTATTATGTGCTTTGTGATTATGCCGTAAGCCCGGAAGCCGTCTTTGAGATGGAGAGAAAATTCAGGATTGACGATGCCGTGCTTAAGTATATGACCGTCAAACTTGCCGATGAAATTTCTGAAGAGGAAATAACTGCGGCTGCCGCCGATGCCGAGGAGAAACAGGCTGAAGCCCAGGAAGAGGCTGAGCAGGAAGACGGATCAAAGCAGGATACGGAAGCTGAGGAAGAAACAGCAAAAGAAGACAAGGAATAATCACAAGGGGTTAATCATGGCTAATAGACCACAGAAAAAATTGTTTGCCAGAAAGAAGGTCTGCCGTTTCTGCGTGGACAGAGAAATGACTATTAACTACAAGGATGTCAAGATATTACGCAACTTTGTTACCGAGCGGGGCAAGATCATTCCCCGCCGGATTTTGGGCACCTGTGCTTCTCATCAGCGGCAATTATGCGATGCGGTAAAAAAGGCCCGCCAGATTGCCCTGCTGCCTTACTCCGGTTCAATTCAGGATCAAAGGTAATTTGAGCAGTAATGGAGCCGGGCCGACAGCAGCTTGAGCTGCAGCATATATTCAGGGCTATTTTTATTGCCTTGATAGTATTTACAGCACCGCTGCTGGATGGATTGCTGGCAGCCGGATTTATTGCAGCCCTGGTTATCGGTCTGGTCTTTAATTATCCAAGACCATTATGGTTTGCCCTGACCCTCATTCCCCTCGGCTGGGTTTTATCGCAGTCATATCTGCGGGGTGATACGCCGAATCAGGCCGGAGTGAGAGGAGTAATAACTCAAGGGGCAAGCTGGCTGGGATATGGTTACGTGGTGTCGATTTTAATCGGCAAGCCGCTTTATGGCGAGATAATACGGCATTTTACGGAAGCGGTGGACGGCGTAATACTGCAATATCGAAGCCTTGAAAGCATCCCGGCCGAAGAGCTGATTTTGGCCGAGCAGGCCCTTAGCCAGATGAAAATGGTCGTACCGCTGGTACTGCCATCCCTTTTTGCCTGCGGCATCCTGTTTCTGGTCTGTCTGAATATGGTCTGCGGCAACCTGATTTTGGCTAGGTTGGCAAAAAAAACGAAGCCTTGGCCCTGGTTCAGGATGTGGCAATTGCCGGATAAAATGGTATGGATGCTGATTGCCGCTGGTTTGCCGGCCTTAACCGCCAGCGGGACTTATCGGGTAATCGGTATAAATTTGCTGATATTTTTTGCACTAAGTAAATATATTCCTGCGTTGCAATTGGAAAGCAAAAATGTGGAAAACAAAACTGAAACTACAAATTTAGTAAATGAAACAAATAACGAATAAAAAAAATTTAGCAAATTCACCCATAAAACTTAGTCTTCGCCATTTAAGCGTAAATGTTGGCTCGGTTCAGGTGT
>PDQP01000052.1 GCA_002747805.1 Deltaproteobacteria bacterium | reverse complement strand
CTTTTATTGATGGAAACGGCAGAACCTCAAGGCTTGTAATGAATTTGATTTTATTACAAAATGGTTTCCCGATCACAAATATTTCTGGAGAAAATATTGATAGGCAAAAATATTATAAATCTCTGGAAAAATGTAATCTGGAAAACGATAAAAATGATTTTTACAGGTTTATTATCAAGAATGTAAAGCAAAGTTTTTATCATTATTTACATGCCGTTTCAGGAAATACCGAGGAAGAAGAGCAGGAAAAGGGAGAATATTTTTATAGAAAAATACAAAAATATTTATGATAAACTATGGAAAGACTTCACTAGGACTGGTGTTGCATTCGGCATTCCAGCAGTACCGATGGAGTTTTTACTAGTCCATCAAAATTAAAAATATGATTATAAGAATGGGGGCAGAAGCATGACCAACCTTGCCATTGATTCCAAGTTAATAGAACATGTCTTGAAAGTAAGTGGTGAAAGTACAGTAAAAGATGCTGTTACCAGAGCCTTACAGGAATTTATTGCACGGAGAGAAGAGAAAAGTATTGTAGATATTTTAGGGAAGCTAGAATGGGACGAAACTTACAATTATAAATCTGAACGTTCTTGTTAACACTTACATCATTCTGATCCGCTCGCAGTCCGGGCAGATCCAGGTCGGGCCGTTACTGATGCCCCATTTATTTTCCTCGAAGCATTCAGGGCAAATTTGGAATCCGCAGGGGCAAGACCAGCAGAACGGCCTTTTTTGGCCGCAGCAATGACATTGATAATCGCCCAGTTTTTTTCTCCGGTAATTTTTCTTTGCCACCCCTCATCCTTCCTTTTCACAAAAAATATCTTTTTTCCAGCCGATAAATGTTGTAAATGCCTTGTGCATACAAGATACAAATAATAAAAATTATCGGGGTCGGCAATGCTTTTTGTGGTAGATATAGGAAATTCACACATAGTTACAGGGGTTTATAAGAAAAACAACCTGCTTGAAACCTGGCGGACTTCCTCGCATAAAAACCAGACCAGCGATGAAATTGCTGCAACTTACCAAACCCTGTTTAATCTGGCTAATCTTGAGCATACCGGCATTCATCATCTGATTATTTCAAGTGTTGTCCCCAAACTTGAGGCGGTATGGCTGGATTATGGCCGAAGATATTTAAGTAACAGCCTGAAGGAAGAGCCTTTTATTGTTGACAGTATTTCAGTCGGTTCCATGATCGGCATTGAGGTTGAACAACCGGCCGAGGTCGGTGCCGATCGGCTGGTCAACGCCATTGCTGCCTGGCATAAGTATAGCGGCGATTCGATTGTTATCGATTTCGGCACTGCCATCACCTTTGACTGCATCTCGGCAGACTGCAAATACCTGGGCGGCATGATTTTGCCCGGCATCGCCCTGTCTATGGATGCCTTGTCTGCCAAGGCCGCCAAACTGCCGCAGATTGATATTGGCAAAAAACCAAAGTCAATCATCGGCAAAAACACGGTTGATTCCATGGTTCTTGGTGCCTTGCACGGCTACGGCGCCATGATTGACGGCATTTCAAGGGATTTGAAAAATGAGATGACCAGGGAAGGAAATCCCTTTACCATCCTCGCCACCGGCGGCATGGCAGAGATAATCGCTCCCTGCTCGGCCATGATTGACCATATTGAACCAATGCTAACCCTTGAAGGTTTGAAAATAATCCATGAAAAAAAGACTGCCGGAAAGGCTTAAAAAAGGCGATTTAATCGGCATCATAGCCCCGGCAGCCGGATTAAAGGATGAAAAGCCCTTTATCAACGGCCTGCAGATTTTAAGGGAAATGGGTTTTGAGCCGGTTTACCCAAGAGAGCTTTGGCCGGGGAATTATTTTTTGGCCGATACGGATGAAAATCGGGCCCTGGAATTTAACCGGATGTGGGCAGAGCCGTCAGTCAAGGCCCTTATCGCTGCCCGCGGCGGCTACGGCTGCCTGCGGCTTTTGCCCTATCTTGATCAGCAGCTTATGGCCCGCACGCCCAAGCTGCTGACCGGCTTTTCCGATATTACCCTGCTGAACGCATATTTACTGAAAAAACATAATCTTATCAGCCTGCACGGGCCGGTGGTTGCTTCCCTGCCCAATAGTTCCAGACCATCTATTGAGCGGCTGGCAGCCTGCCTTGCCGGAAACTGGTCTGCCTCGATAGAATTTTCCGGCCATGAAATTTTAAGGGACGGCCAAGGTGAGTTTGCGAGACTCATCGGCGGCAATCTCAGCACCTTGATTACCTTGATCGGCACTGACTACGATCTTGATTATAGCGGTGCCATTTTGTTTATGGAAGATGTAAACGAGCCGCCTTATAAACTGGACAGAATGCTGACCCAAATGAAACTGGCCGGAAAATTTGAGCAGCTTGCCGGTCTGATATTGGGCGAATTCAGCCATGATGAGATTACCGATACTGCCGAAAAACTGCGTTACCAGGAATATATCTGGCAGCGGATGCTTCAGCTTGCAGGCGGATGCTGCCCGATTATTGCCGGTTTTCCGCTGGGACATGGCCGGGAAAACCTGACCCTGCCCTATGGGGCCTATGCCAAGATAAATACCAGCCAGGGGCGGCTGGAGTTTTTGCCTTAAAACAACTGCCTGAAGATGTGTTTGACTTCAAAATAATTTACTGCTATAGAGTTATCGGGATGTTAGTTATGATTATCATAAAATTATCAGGTAAATAATATGAATCTAACCAATTTGCTTAGAAATACTGTTTTCGTAGGCGGTGCGGTCTTACTGCTCGCTGCTTCTGCCAGTGCTGCAGAATACAAGACTGTAACCAAAAACAAGGTCAACGTCAGAACCGGCCCTTCCACCAAGGATCCGGTATATATGGAAGTTTTTCCCGGCTATCCGCTCAAGGTATTATCATCTAACGGCGAGTGGGTAAAGGTAGCCGATTATGAAAATGATTCCGGCTGGGTTCATAGTACCCTGCTAAGCAAATGTGATACGGCGATTGTCAATGCCAAAAACACCGTCAATATGAGGGCGGAGGCCAGTACTGGTGCAGAGGTGGTTGCCACTATGGAACGGGGGGTGGTTCTTACCAAGGTAAGCAAAAAAGGCGACTGGACCAAGGTCCGCCACAGCGGCGGCACTGTCGGCTGGGTATATAACAAGCTGCTTTGGCCTTAGTTTCTTACCCTTACCTTGGGCTTGAACAGGCGGAATTCTGACCAGCGGTTTTCCGCCTGCGTTTCTCTTATCTTAATTACGGGATTCCATCCGATTATTTAAGTTTCCCGGGTTTTTCTTTTATATTGCCTTTTCCCATTTGCAAAGCATGACTAGGATAGCGATTATAGGCCAAAAGGCAGGCAGTACCCGGGCAGCCAAACAATTAGACCTTGAGGCAGAGTTATTGCATTTTAACCATCTGACCGAAGTACTTGAATCGCTGGCCTCAAATCAGGCCGATTATGCCCTGATTCCGGTCTATAATACCCGTGAAGGCGGGGTTAAGGAATATTTTCGGCTGGCCGGACTAGCCCAGACCAATATTTATTGGGTGGATAATATCGTGCTGCCCATCCATCTGTCTTTAGGTGTGATTACGGCTAAGCATCATAGCGGCGGCCGCAAAATCCGCACCTTGCTTGGCAGGGACTCCGCCTTCAAGCAGGGTGATGAATATCTTGAACAAAATTTTCCTGATATTACAAAGGTTTCCGTTACCAATATTGAAGAGGCCATCATTGATGCCGTCTTACGCGGGCAGGCCCAAACGGCAGTTATCGGCTCTGAGAAAATGCTTAAAAAGCATGGCCTAAAGATTATCGAGCGTGAAATAGCCGATCATAACCGAACCAGATTTGCGGTGCTTGGTAAAAAGATACCGGCCAGAACCGGCTATGACTCCACCGCCATCATCACCAGACCGCTAAGCGATAGGGTCGGCCTGCTGGTGGATATTCTAAATGAATTTACCAGGCGGGGCATAAGCATCCTTGATCTTCGTTCTGAAAACGACATCAGAACCCAAAAGCTACAAGTTTATATCGAGGCCGAAGGACATATTGAAGATATAAATATACAAAAAGCCATTGATACCATTGAAAAAAAAGTGGTACAAGAGCATGACTGCCTCAAATTACTCGGCTCTTTCCCGCGGGTTGATATGCGGGTAAAGCAGATAAAATCATTTGGCTTTATCGGCACCGGTGCCATGAGCCGCTGGTTTGCCAAGCGGCTTGAAAATGAAGGTTATACCACCATTTTAACCGGCAGAAACAGCAGGATTTCTCCGCAGGAAATGATTTCGGAAGTTCAGGCGGTGCTTATCTGCGTTCCCATTTCTGCAACCACTGCGATCATCAAAAAGTTCGGCCCGCTGCTAAAGGATGGCCAAGCCCTGATTTTGCTGGCCGGAGAATCTGAAATAACCATCAATACCGCCCTGGAGGTTACCAGCCAGGGGGTTGAAATCATGCTGGTTCATAATTTATGGGGGCCGCAGGCGGCAACCATGAAGGACAAAAATGTTTCGGTGGTCAAAACCAGCAGAAGCGGCGTATTTTGCAGCGAATTTGAGGCATTCCTCTATAAACACGGGGCCGAGATCTACCATGATAGCCCAAGAAAGCACGATCTATTGATGGGCATCAGCCAAAAACTGCCGACCATGATTTCCGCCGCCCTGGCCAAAACCCTCAGCCAGCATAATATTGACTGCGATGACCTGGCCAGTCATACCACCCTCACCTCACTATACGGCATTCTGGCGATGGTCAGGGTGCATAATCAAAACCCCAGAACCTATGCTGAAATCATGTCAACTTCGGGGGAGGGCCGGATGATTGTCAGAAGTTTTGTTAAAAATATAATCTCCCTGATGGAACTGGCCGAAGACGGCGAAATTGATCAGCTTTGCCGGATTATGGACGGCAGTAAGGATTTTATGTCCAGGGAATTTATAGAAACCAGTATGAATCAGGCAAGGTCAGTGGATGAGATTCTGAGCGACAGCCTGGCTAAAACCTACCCTTAAAATCGGCAGGTGATAAAAAATATCGCCGATAATGATTAAAATGCTTGTATTGGTATAAAATTAGGTTAGGTTAACATAATAATAAGCCAAATTACTAAAACCAAGGAGTTTACAAATATGCTGACCAGTGAAAGTACAGTACTGAAAGAGGTTCATATCTGCCCGCATTGTGAACAGAAAATGTCATGTGTCGAGGCCCCCCAAATTCACGTTGGGGACGGCCTGGGCTGGGGTTCGGACGTGTTGTTTATCTGCCTAAATGACGCCTGCCAGCTATTTCTTGACGGCTGGCAAAGCATTGAGGAAAGATATGGTCATCACGCCTCTTACCGCTATATGGAACTGCCCGGCAGCAAGGAAAGCAATATTATGATGGTGGGCAACAAGGATGCCTTCAAGGCAAGCGTGATTGATCCGGCCACCATTGAAAGGCAAAATAAACGCTATCAGAAGGAAAAGACCTGTCTGGAGGCTCTGGACACCTGTCTGGAGAAAAAAGATACCGAGCCGGTGCTGACCCTGATTCTGGATGAGGCTGCCCATATTGACGGGAGGAAAAAGGCCATTGAACTGATTGTTCCCCTTAATGATTTAGGCATCATTGACCCAATCAGAAATCATAAGTTTAAGGATAAGGCCCTGGAACATGCGGTAAATCTGATGATTGCCGCCCTGCTTAAAAATAATTTCAAGAAGGAGTGCCGAGCCTGCGGAGAAATTGTCAAACAGCAGGCCAAGATCTGTATGTACTGTAAGGAATCTTTTGAATAGACCAGTTTATGGTTGCAAATAAAACGGCTAATTATTATAAGAGCTGGCTGTACTATAAATACTGGCGGTAACGATTATGGTGGATGTAGCTCAGCTGGTTAGAGCACCTGGTTGTGGCCCAGGAGGCCGCGAGTTCAAATCTCGTCATCCACCCCATTGACCAGGAAAAGGATTGAGGGCTGCGGAGTTTTCTGTAGCCCTTTTTTAATACCTAGCAAATGCAGGATGATAAATATTCCAGGGAGCCTTGAATAATTGGATATTTCAATCAAATTCGAGGCACAGGAGAAAATTTACCACAGGCATATGTGGTTTATATTCCGAGGATAAATTTTCGACTGTAACGAAGAATTTGGAAGAAAGAACAATTATTCAAGGTTCCCCTAGCTATGTTGCAGACCATGATGACTAATTACAGCAAGATTGATAACCCGGTTATTCTAAAATCCATTTTTTTCCCCCACCGGCAGGCCAGAACGCCCCTGCCGCCCGGAGCATGTGATCTGGATGTGAATATTGACGATATCAGCATCGGCTGCCGTTTTTATTCCTCATCAAAGGAAGCTCCCAATATCCTGTACTTTCATGGTAACGGAGAAACGGTCAATGATTATAACAAGACGGCTTTATTATATAACGAGCAAGGCGTAAATATCCTGGTTACCAGCTATCGGGGTTACGGCTGGAGTACCGGCAAGCCAAGCGTTTCGGCCTTGATGAATGATGCCGGGGAACTACTTGATTTTGCAGAAAAATGGCTGCAGGAAAACGGCTTTACCAGCCCGTTATTTGTTATGGGCCGCTCACTGGGCTGTGCCAGTGCCATTGAACTTGCCTACAACCGGCCGGATAGTTTTAAGGGGCTGATTATTGAAAGCGGCTTTGCCGACCTTGCTCCAATCGCCAAACGGCTGGGCATTGATACCGATGCACTTGGGTTTACCGAGGCAGACGGATTTAATAATCGTTATAAAATCGGCCAGATAACCATGCCGACCTTTATCCTGCATGGTCAGAAGGATGAACTGATTCCCATCGCCGAGGCAGAAAGACTGCAGGCCTTTAGCGGGGCCAGAAACAAGCAGTTTCATATCATCCCCGGGGCAGGGCATAACAGTATGATTGAGACCGGCGGTGAGCAGTATTTCCAGGGCATAAAAAATTTTATAGATACCGTTACCGGCGAAAATTCCTGGAGAAAAAGACGTAAGGATTTCAAGAAATTATAGCAGGTAAACCATGTCCAAAACCCATAAACGCCCAAATCCCCTCGGCTGGGACGAATATTTTATGGCGGTCGCCCTGCTTTCCGCCCAAAGGAGCAAGGATCCAAGCACCCAGGTCGGTGCCTGCATTGCAAATGAGCAGAACAAGATTGTCGGGGTCGGCTACAACGGCTTTCCCTGGGGCTGCTCGGACGATGAACTGCCGTGGGCAAGGGAAGGAGAATTTCTTGACACCAAATACCCCTACGTCTGCCACGCCGAGTTAAATGCAGTACTTAACTCAATTTCCAGAGATCTAAGGGGATGCAGGATTTATGTGGCCCTGTTCCCCTGCAATGAATGCACCAAGGTTATTATCCAGTCGGGTATTTCAGAGATTATTTATCTTTCCGATAAATATAAGGACAGCAAGCAGGTACTGGCCGCTAAAAAGATGATTGCCGCTGCCAAAATTTCATGCAGGCAGCTTAAAATCAAAACCAGTATTACCCTGAACCTGGATGAAAATAAGGTCTAATGCTCAAAACCCCGCCAAGCTATATCTTCTTCTGTGCCGTTCAATCTGACTAACCTTACGCCGGAGCCGCAGACTACCTCACCGATTCTGGTGATTTCTGCCGTATTTTCGGCTAAACGGCGGCTTGGCGAGGTGAAAACCAGCTGATAATCCTCTCCGGCTGCAATCATCAGATCAAGGGCTGAAAAATTAGTGCCAGCACAAATTCTTTCTAGCTGCTCACGGCCCGGCAGCAGGTGTTCATAGATTACCGCTCCTACTTTACTCGCTGAACAAATATGAGCAAGATCGGTAGTTATACCATCGGAGACATCCTGCATGGCCGTGGCCAGGGCCCGCTCGGCCAGCATCCGGCCCGTTTTAATCTGCGGCTCGGGGTTAAGATGTGCCTCGATGAGCTTTTCGGCAAGTTCAGGATCATCGGCCTGCAGGCCGCCCCGTAAAATCTCAAGACCGGCTCCGCTTTGACCAAGGCTTCCGGTGATATAAACCCGATCACCAGCCTTGGCACCATAGCGATAAATCGGCGTAATTCCATCCGTTTTTCCTATAACGGTTACAGAAAAGGACAACTCGCCGCCACCAACCGTATCACCGCCTATTAGCTGACAGCCAAATCCGGCGGACATATCATCGATTCCAGCCAGCAAATCGGCAAGCCAGCTCCTGCCAATATATTTCGGCAGGGATACGGAAATCAGCATAAACTCGGGCAGACCGCCCATGGCGGCAATATCACTCAGATTTACAGCTACAATCTTTCTGCCAAGTTTATAAGGGGGGTGAAAGGAAAGGTCGAAATGAATATTTTCGACCAGCATATCGGTTGAAATCAGCCAATCAGAGCCAGCCTGCTGCCTGAACACGGCACAATCATCGCCAATGCCGCAGACCAGATGCCGGCTCCGACTGGTTGTTTTTTGGAAACGTCTGCTAATCTCCCCGATTATTTCCCGCTCGGACATCAAGGCTATTTTACCAGCCTTAAATGACTGCGGCGGTCTTCTGTTTTATCCTGCTCAACCTCAGGTAAGACGGGAAGTTCCACCGCCTTGATAAAACGTTTATTGCCGCCCATGGTAAAGATTTCCATACCGGTCATCTGGGGAGTTCTAAGCGTCCAGGTAACACTTTGCATGGGAACAGATAAAAGGGCCAGGGAGAGATGCCACCACTCATCCCGGCGGCTTTCATCCCTTTCGATTCCGGTAACCGAGGCATAGATAATGTTTTCGGGAACTTCCTCAAGCAGCACGATCGCAATATCGCCCGGGGCAATATTATCCTTAAAATCAATAATCTGTGTAAGTCCCCTGATCATATCTTCCATTATTTTTCCTCTTTCCTGGTCAGGATAATGGCCTCGCCCTTTAGCTCACTGCCTTCCACCACTGCCCGGCTGCCGAAATGAGTGTACATGGAAAAACCGTCCAGCAGCGGGTAAACCAATTCATCAAGAACCACCTGCAGCCGCTTGGCATCCTCATTACCGCCAGCCGTAGCAAAGGCCGCCGCCCAATCAACCAGACCTTTGGTAAATTCAAGACATCCGGCCAGATTACAGTAGGTGATGGAATTGTTTTTCTGATCAAAATCCTTGCTGACCTGCTTATAATCAGGGCTTATATCAGAATTTCCTGCACCGTCAAGGCTGTCGATAACCTCCTGCATCACCTGCTGGTTATCGGCAATGATCAGCAAATCATCCTTGATTACATAACCTGGCTTCATACCGGCCTGGGCAAGCTCGTCAAAGAAATTTAAGGTATGCCCCTTATACTCCCTGGTGCTGACCTGAACACCGTTATCAGATGTAATTTTTTTGATAAGCTGCTCAAATTTTGCTTTATCCTGCAAATTCATACCAAGGTATAAATCAGGAATGGGCAGAAACATTTGGGTTTTGGACTTTTTGATTGCAAAGGTTAGCTTCTTACCAAAAATAGCCAGTAAATCCGGCAGGTTCATGCCAATTTCCTGCTCAAATTCACGGTTAAGTTCATCAATATCCTTCTGCTCAAAGTCTCCTTCCTCGATGAGCATTTGATAATAGGCCTGCAAATCAAGATTATTAAGCCAGTAATACAGCAGGGAACCATGAGCCATATTATGCACGGTCTGGTTTTTCTCAGGGCTGGTAAAATAAATGGCCTTTAGGTAAGGAGCCATTTTCTCTTTATTCAAGCCCATTGATGAGCGGCAGACGATTTTGCCGTCCTTTTCATAGCTGGTACCGGCGGCAACATATTCATAACCATCGAGTTTATCCAGCTCTGGTTTTAACTGCTCACCGACTTCCGGCGACAACTTATCCGCCAAGACCGCAGCTATTTTCTTTACCTGATCAATTTGCAAAAAAGTAAAGCTATGGCTGCCGGCAAATTCCTTTTGATACTTGGCAAAATGCTGCCTGGCGGCCAGGTTGTTCTGCCCTGATTTATGGAGATCGAGGCTATTTTCCATGACCTTTTTAGAAAGCGTCAACAAAACCAGCTCCTTGAGCGGGCAGACGTATAGACCAGCCTCATTTTCATCGGCAAAAAAGGTTATCTCATTGCCGTTATGCTGATATGACTTTCTTTCCGCCTTGCCGGAAAATACTTCCTCAAGCGAGGTCAAGACCTTTTTGGGGTCATCAGGACGGGAGATGACCATAAGATGCCCGGTCAAAAAGGTTTCCAGGGTTAATTCCTGCAGATTAACGCCTTCCGCCGGGGCAAGCAGGGCAACTGCATATTTCTTGCCGAAAACTTCCTTAAAAAGAGGATGCTCCAGACCCTGTTTGATATAACCAAGCCCCCGGTTAATCTCATCAACCGTCTTTTGGGGAGCTCCAGTAGCCTCGGCCAGCCTGGCAAGATCAATGCCCTGAACGGCCCGGCCAAGCCGTGAATCTTTAAGCGATGCCAGACGACTGGACATATCCGTAGAACGGGAATAAAACACCGTATTATCGGGTAGAAGCGATGCCGGATCAAGACCGGAGCGGGCAGCTTTGCCGGAAAGAATCTTTTTCACCGGGGATACCACCGGCCCGCCGCCCTCATCCTTGCTAAAGATAAAATAACCGGCGGTAACCAAAAGTAAAATTACGCCTAATATGGCTGCTTTCTGTTTCATGTTCTTCCTTGTTAATTAAAGTTTATTCTTCTGTATTGTATGGCCTCGGCGATATGCTGCGGCTCAATACCTTCCTTTTGGTCGAGATCGGCAATGGTTCTGGCGATTTTCAAAACCCGATGATAGCCTCTGGCCGAAAGACCGAGTTTTTTCATGCCCTGCTCCAGCAAATCTTCCGCCTTTTTGCCCAGTTTGCAAAAGGCATCAATCTCACTGCTGCCCATCTCCGAATTGAGCTTTACACCATTGTCTGACAAAAATCTATTTTTTTGTTTCTCACGGCATTTTTCAACCCGGGATTTAATCTCCCTGGAGCTTTCTGTATTCTGCACCTGCCGTAATTCCCGAAACGGCAGGGCCGGGACCTCAACGCAAATATCAATCCGGTCCAGCAAGGGGCCGGACAGTTTATGCAAATAACGCTGCACCTGTACCGGCGTGCAGACACAGCGGTTGGAGCGGTCGCCAAAATGTCCGCATGGACAAGGGTTTAGGCTGGCAACCAGCATAAAATTCGCCGGAAAGGTAAGGGAGATACTGGCTCTGGTAATGGTAACAAAATGCTCTTCCAGCGGCTGGCGCAGGGTCTCCAGAACATGTTTGCTGAATTCAGGCAGCTCATCCAGAAAAAGCACCCCATGGTGGGCAAGCGAAATCTCCCCCGGCTTTGGATTAGAACCGCCGCCGATCAGACCGGCATCAGAGATGGTATGGTGCGGCGAGCGGAACGGACGCTCTGTAATCAGGGATGACTTTTCTGAAAGCAGTTTATTGATGGAATAAATCTTGGTTATCTCCACCGCCTCCTCAAAGCTCAGAGCGGGCAAAATAGAGGGCAGCCGCTTGGCCAGCATGGTCTTGCCCGAACCGGGCGGCCCCTTAAACAGCAGGTTATGACCGCCAGCAGCGGCCACTTCAAGGGCCCTTTTGGCATGGCTCTGCCCTTTGACCTCGAGAAAATCAGGCTGAAAACTGGTCTCTTTTTTGAATGCCTGATGCTGGTCAAAAACCGCCGGAGCAAGCCTGCTTTCACCCGATAAAAATTCAACCGCCTGATAAAGATGCTTGATGGCAAAAACTTCAATGCCGCAGACTACCGCCGCCTCGGCCAGATTATCATGGGGAACAATCACCCCTTTCTTACCGGATGCCGCCGCCTTGATGACCATGGGTAAAACGCCCGGCACCGGCCGCAGGCTGCCGTCCAGGGATAATTCCCCAATCAGGGAAAATTCGGCCAAATCCGGGGCAGATAAGACTTCCGCCGCCTGCAGGATGCCGATTGCAATGGGCAAATCAAAACCAGCCCCCTCCTTTTTCAGGTCGGCCGGAGCCATATTGACGGTTATTTTCCGGTTGGGAAAGGAGTAACCGCTGTTATTGATGGCAGCTTTTACCCGATCCCTGCTCTCCCGCACCGCACTATCCGGCAGCCCGACAATGGAGAAAATCGGCAGCCCATTTGAAATATCCACCTCAATTTCAATACAAACCCCGTCAATCCCCGCTACTGCATTGCTCTCTACCCTGGCTAGCATATCATTATTGATGATTAAACATTTTTTGATGACCTCGTAGAAATCTACGAAAATCAAGAATCACCGAGCAAGGCCAGCAGGTCTTCCGAACTCATTCTGGCACTCATATCGCTTCCTTCCAGCAGGTTGCCGGCCAGATCCCGCTTTTCCTGGTGCAACTTGACAATCTTTTCCTCAATGGAATCCTTACATACCAGCCGATAGATGGTTACCGGCCTCTTTTGCCCCAGCCGGTGGGCCCGGTCAGAGGCCTGATCTTCAATGGCCGGATTCCACCAGGGATCCATATGCAGCACATAATCTGCCGCCGTCAGGTTAAGCCCCAGTCCCCCGGCCTTCAGGCTGATCAGAAACAGATCGCCCTCACCGGCCTGAAAGGCATCAACCCTGGTTTTACGCTGCCTTGGGCTGGTGCCGCCGTCCAGATACTGATAGCTGATCCCCTGGGCATCCAGATATTCACGTAAAATCTGCAGATGTTCGATAAACTGGCTAAATACCAAGGCCTTATGGCGTCCTTTCAGCAGCTCGCCGGTAATGGCGGCAAAGGTCTCCAGCTTGGCACTCTGGATAGAGGTGTCAGGATCTATCAGCCGCGGGTTACAGCAGGCCTGACGCAGCCGCATAATCTCGGTCAGGATCTGCAGATGCCGACCCTTTTTGCCGCCTTCATTTTCCAGCACCGCCAAGGCATTTTGCCTGAGTGCCTCGTAAAAATACCGCTCGTCCCGATTCATTTGCACCTCAAGGGTTATCTCTGTTTTCGGCGGCAATTCCTCCAGCACATCGGACTTTATTCTTCTCAGGATGAAGGGGCGGATAAGTTTTTTCAGCTTTTTTTTCGCTGACCGATTCTGAAACCGTTCAATGGGGACGGCAAATTTTTCGTTAAACTGACGGAGACTGCCAAGCAGACCCGGGTTGATAAAATTAAATAGGTTCCACAATTCTCCCAGATGATTTTCTATGGGAGTGCCGGTGGTGATCATCTTAAAATTTGCCTGCAGCGACATGGCGGCATGGCTCCTTTTGGTGGCGGCATTTTTAATCGCCTGGGCCTCGTCCAGAATAACGGTCTGCCAGCTTACCTGCGACAGCAGTTCCTGCTCCTGCTGCAGCAGGGTATAGGTGGTGATCAGCAGGTCAAAACTGCCCAGATTTTCTATCACCGATTTGCGGTTGCCGCCGATCAGGCTTTTTAGTTTCAGGGTTGGCGAAAAACGGCCTACCTCAGTCTGCCAGTTGGTTGAAACCGAGGTCGGAGCCACCACCAGGGACGGGCCGTCTGCTGCATACATCAGGATCACGGAAAGCGATTGAATAGTCTTGCCCAGCCCCATATCATCGGCCAGACAGCCGCCCGCCCCCCAGCGGCTGAGACGGGCAAGCCAGTAAAAGCCCTCTTTCTGGTAATCCCGCAGTTCCGCCTGCAGGGTAGAGGGAATTTCCGGCTGGTAATCAGCAAGTTTGTCAAGCCGCTCAAGCCGATCCTGCCAGCCCTGATCGGCACTTATATTGGCCTCACCGGTGATCTTTTTCAGCGGCATGGCTGCCAGGGGATGAATCAGCAGCTCGTCATCGTTTTCAAAACCATCGGCAAAGGCATTCATCTCCTCAAGCCTGTTTCTAAGCTCGCGGGTCAAGGCAATAAAATGGCCGTCAGCAAGTTCTATAAACCGGCTGGACGATTTTTTGACCCTGGCCAGCAACTCCCGAAGCGGGATGATTTTATCCTGTTCCATTGCCAGCCCGCCACTGATGGCAAACCAGTTTTGGCGGTTGGTACGTATCCTTAGATTCAGGCGGTTAAGACCTGCCTGCTGCGAGATAGCCAGCTTCTCGCCTTCCGGCCATTCAATAACCACCTGCTCCCTGATTTTCTGCAGCTCCAGCAAGGCTTGCAGGCAGTCATCGGGATCCTGCAGATGCCATTCCCGATCGTTTTCCTGCTCCAGATCCATGGCAAGGTCAAGAATGGGACATAATTCCTCAACCTCTCTGGCCTTTTTCTCTTCCAGGGCAAGGTCGCGTCTGGTTTGCAGGCGTTGTCCCTTGACCTCGGCCATAATATTTTCAACCCCCTGCCCCGGTTTTAGATAATGGCCGCCGTCCGGAAATGGTTTAACAAACATCTCCAGCCGGAAACCAGAACCATAGGGCAAAAGATGGATATAAATGGTTGAATCTGCCTCGATAAATTTAATCTGACCATGACTTGCCGCCGAATCAACGGCAATGGCTGAATGCACGGTCATAAAGGATGAAATGCCGCCAATGGCAGCCAATACTTGCCCAGAGGCTTCCTTGGGGACGGTCAGCCCGTCCGGTCCGGTAATCCGGGCTATCCGGCGATGATTATCATCGATTTGAATCACCATGAATCTGGTCGGGGTTTCCTGATAAAGACAGACCTCTTCGCCAGTAATCTTGGGAGAAAAACAGATATGCAGATTATCTCCCTTCTCCTCAACCAGAAGTTTCGGCTCGCCCGCTGTAAATTCAATGGGAGCAGACGGGGGCCCCGGTGAAAAAAGGCAAGGGTGGCCGACCATGGCCGGCAGGGTTCGGTCAAGGGCAAAACGATAGCTTACTGAACCGGTTGTAGGATGATGCAGCTTCTGAATGGTGCTGCAGATTTTTCTATCCTGTGCGGTTAAAAACTTTAATTTATCGGCATAATAAAGCCTGGCTAGAGAGATTTGGCGGCCCTTGCTCCAGCCGTTCGGCCCGCCCTTTTGCTCCCGCGGCGTAATGGTAATTTTCCGCCCGTCATCCTTAAAAAACCAGGCAATTCTGGCAGTCCGATCCGGCGAATCGGCTTGGGCAATGCCGCTGGTTGCATGGATAAGTGCCTCGAGGCTCCGCTTCCAGGGTTCCTCCGTCTCCAAAATGGGAACCGGCGAGACCAGCCCGGTCTGTTCGGCAATGCTTTTGGCAAGCTGGGCATTTTTTTCCTTTTCATGGCCGGTTTTCTCCAGCAAATGGGCAAAAACCAGGGAGAAAAGATGAAATTCACCAGCCATAGCCTTGGGCTGAAGAACTTTAATTTGTTCAATTAAATCAGGGCTGATGGTGCTGCTGATCCAATACTCGCAAAGGGCAGCAAATAAGAGGCTTAAACTATCGGTTTTATCTTCATCGGCAAGGGTTATTGCCTCTCCCGGCTCACCGCTTATCAAGGCACTGATTAAAGCCAGCAAAAAGTTATATGCCCGGATCTCTCTATTACCCATGAAACGCGACAATGCCTTATTGATCCTCATGGCAATTAGCGGATATGAGCCGGTATCACCCTGCTTGATCAGGCATAAAATATGAAAAAGCCCAATCGGGCCGGAAAAGGCCGCCGCTTCCCCCCGGTTCATTTGCTGCTGGAACTCTTCATCTTCGTCAAAGGCCGCCACAGCTTTTTCCGTTTCGCCGCCCAGGAACAAGGCGGCACCGTCCGCACCAGTACCCTTGAACATCTTCGGGGCAGAGGCAATCACCGATTTTGCCGTATCGATTTTCCCTTGCAATAACAAGTGATGGACAATAATACGCCGAAACGGCAGACGCTCATCAACTGAGAAATGGGCAAATGACCGTTCATCCAGCATAAATTCGGTAATCTTGTTAAAAGATACCAGTTCCGCCTGACTGTAGGCCAGCACTTGTTCAAGCAGGTGAAACTGAAAAGAGCCGGGCAGGGAGCGGAGCCAGTCGGCATCAAAGGGACAGGTGAGAATCTGCACTGTCGGCGGCAGTTTGAGCATTAGTTTTTGGCCCTGACGGCTGAGAAACTCCCGGTTAATGAATATAAGTTCAAAATCCTGAGTATAAACGCCAATACGCAGATCCCGAACCGCCCGCCAGCATCTGGTTGTCCATTTGCCATGATAATATGACAGCGGTGCCTCCTCCATGATCACTTGGGCAAATATATCGAAAGTGCCGTTATTAACAGATTTTTTACTAAGTATTTCAACAATTTCCTCACGGCACTGTTTTTCCTGGTTCAGCAGACCTGCTTTTTGTAATTTATTTAGATAATGCTCAAGACCATCAGAAGTAGGACGGTTGCCCCGAGGAAAGACATAATCCATCTTCCTCAGACAATTTACCATCATACCAAGATTGGGCGGCTCATAAACCACCGACAAAAACTGGAGCAGCCCTTGTTCAAAAGCACCAAGCTCAAGATAGGTCTGCATCAGACTACTGCTAATTTCTTCATTGCTAACTGGCGGGAAGGCGGACTGCATATTGCTCCTGTTGGGAATAAGGACAGCTTTTTCAATAGAACAGCCTTGAAATCTAATAGGCCATAAAAAACGATTGATTTTAGATAAAAGATATGTGAGCGTGTTTCCCTATGGCTTTAGCAAACTTTTTTAGTGTTGAAACACTAATATCTTTTGCATGATTCTCCATTCGGGAAATAGCAGACTTACTTGTATTAAGTTCACTTGCAATCTGTGCTTGTGTTAACCCCGCATTTTTCCGGGCCTGTTTCAGCATGGCACCGAGCTTGAAAGTTTCCAGATTATCTTCATAATCTTTCCAGAATTCAGGGTTTTTCTCAATACGCTGTTTTTTGTATTTTTGAAAATCGCTCATTTATTTAAGCCTCCTGGCAAAGTAATTTGCTTTTCTTTTTTCAGCTATCTTTAAGACGAAAAATACCTTCTCAACTCAGAAAAACTTCCCCTATTTTGTTCCAAAGCAGTTCGGCGATATATGTTTTTGAGGCATGGGGCAAATCAAGAATACTATCCTGCCAAAGCAGGGTCAGTTGATTGTTGTCTGCCTGAAAGCCAGTGTCCTGACCGATAATATCATTAACCGCAATCATATCCAGATTCTTTTTATGCAGCTTTTTTAATGCCTCCTGACGGTGGTTATTGCTCTCGGCGGCAAATCCCACCAGAATTTGACCGGCCTTTTTCATACTGCCAAGCTCTTGCAGAATATCCGGCGTTCTTTCAAGGCTGAGACTGGTTTCAGCATCGTTCTTTTTGACCTTATGCTGGCGGCATACCGCGGGCTTAAAATCGCTTACCGCCGCAGTTTTAACCATGATATCATATGATGAGGCATGTTTCATTACCGCCTGATACATCTCTTCTGTGCTGCCAACCTGAACCGCATGGACCCCATAGGGAATATCCAGACAGGACTTGCCGCTAATCAGCACCACCTCCCCGCCCCGCCTCCAGGCCTCGGCAGCAATGGCATATCCCATCTTGCCGGAAGAGAGGTTGCTGATAAAACGGGCCGGATCAATGGCCTCTCTGGTCGGCCCGGCAGTAACCACGATCTTTTTTCCGGCCAGATCCTGAACTGAAAAATGTTTGAGCATTATCTCCCGCACCGCCTGCCATTTCGCCAATCGGCCCGGCCCGTTTTGTCCGCAGGCCAATGTGCCGGTATCCGGCTCAACCAGATCGTAATTATATCTTTTCAATTTACCAAGATTTTTTACGGTTGCCGGATGGCTGTACATGGCAGAATTCATGGCCGGACAGATGATCACCGGCACCCTTGCCGCCATGATTGAAGCAGTAAGCAGATTATCTGCCATGCCGCGGGCAAGTTTGGCGATGGTATTGGCCGTGGCCGGAGCCGCCATAAACAAGTCAACCTCCTGACCCAGCCGGATATGGGCCATTGGCTCTTCACCATCCTGAAACATATCGGTATAGACGGAATTTCCCGACAGGCTGGCAAAGGTCAGCGGAGTAACAAATCTGGCAGCATTTTCGGTCATCACCACCTTGACCTGTGCCTCTTCCTTGACCAGATTGCTCACCCAGCCAGCCGCCTTAAAGGCCGCAATGGAACCAGTGATACCCATGACAATATTTTTTCCGGCTAATGAAGCAGTCATTCTATATTCCTGTAAACTATTTTAGGTCAATAAGCACCCTTGCCGCGAAAAACAGCGGCCACGGTTTTAGCAATGATCTTAATATCATGCCACATGGAGTGATTGAGGATATACCAGTCATCCATTTTCACCCTTTCGGCATAATCCTCAGTATCAGAGCGTTTGCCCACCTGCCAGGGGCCGGTTATACCCGGCTTCATGGAACAATATCTGCCGGCACTGTCCTGATAAAACTCTTCAAGCTCCTTGCCGACAATCGGCCTTGCCCCCACCACGCTCATATCACCCTTTAATACATTAAAAAATTGAGGAAATTCATCCAGACTGGTCTTGCGTAAAAACCTGCCTAACCGAGTGATGCGCGGGTCGTTTTTCAGCTTGAAATTTTTCTCCCATTCCTGTTTTAACTCAGGATTTTCCGCCAGTAGCTGCTCCAGCTCTCCTTCGGCGCCAACCCTCATGGTTCTAAATTTCAGGCAGCCGAATTCCTTGCCGGCAATGGTGATGCGCCGGTGTTTATAAAAAACCGGCCCGCCGTCCTCAAGCTTGATTGCCGCTGCAATCAGCACCAGCAGCGGCGAGACCAAAAGCAATACCAAGGCGGAAAACACAAGATCAAAACCCCTTTTACAGGTGGTGCGGGGATTAAAATTAAGGATCAGCATATCACCCAGAGACTGCATCTCGGCATGATGCAGGCCGAAAACGTAGAGATCCGGCACCAGATAGATACTTGCCCCCAATGAGCGGCACCTTCTAAGAATGCCGAAGATTTTTTTCTCGGCCCGCATGGGCAGGGCAATATAGACATAATCAATTTCATTATTTTCAAGAAAATCAGCTAGTTTATCAATATTGCCAAGGACAGGACGGCCAGCCGCCTCCAGCTCTTTGGCATCGTTAATTTTATCATCAAAAAAGCCGACCACATCAATTCCTGCCCAGGGCATCTGCTCGATTTCCCGTACCAGCTTCCTTCCTAGCTCTCCAGCTCCCACCACCACGCCGCGGCGCATGTTCTTGCCCCTTAACCTGAAAAAACGCAGTAATTTTCTGGCTGCTGCATGGATAATAAATATGATGACCGGAGTGCTAAGACTCCAGATCATAAAAACAGCCCGTGAATAGGCATGGGATATTTTGAAGATGAAAAAATAAAAGAGGATCAGCCCGACAATTACCACCCATGCCCTGATAATTACTAAAAATTCCAGATAAAACTTCCAGCCCCGCCACGATCTATATAGCTGGAATGACTGGAAACTAATTAGGCACAGGACAAAAATAATCATGCTTAAACGGGTATAAGATTCACTCCACGGCACCTGATACCAGATGGTCAGAGCCGCAAAAAAAGCAGTGGCAAACAGGCAGTCCAGAATATGCAGAAGCCTGGCCATCAGAGAGCTTTGTTCACGCAGGTTGGTTAAGGTCATAACTTGTTATTTTTCAATATTTTTTTATCCCACCAATTACGGTTCATGCTCAATTGCCTGATTATCTGTCCGGGCAGCAGCTTATACCTGCGTCCGACCTTATATCCCGCATATTTGCAGGCATTACGCCAAAGACTGTCAGCCAGCAGTATGGGATGCCTGTTCTTGATCAGTCCGGCAAGCTGCCGCAGTACATATTCCCTGCCGATGCCCTCAGCGGTTCCATAGGTTTCCAACAGCCAGCTTTCCATGGCATGAAAAACGCCGAGGTCAAAGGAGCGCCTTAGTTCTTCCAGATAGGTGTAATTGTGGGAATGATACACTCTGGCCTCGGCAACATAGGCCGACTTATAGCCAATTTTTAGCAATCTGCCTACTATTTCGGCATCTTCTCCGAAAATCAGGTTATCCTTGAAATAATTTACCTCGGCAAGGGCGGTACGCCGATAGGCGGCAAAGGAATTAGAGGCGAAAATGGTTTTCAGGCCGTATTGATGACGGTCGGCAAAGCTCCTTACCGCCGATTTTGCTCCGTAATTAAATTTTCTTAGCTCTGCTGCACTATAATTTGCCTTGAAATCGGGCAGTTGTCGGCCATAACATACCGCAACCCGATGATCCCGAAAAGGAATCAGCAATTTTTCAATACAATCTCTGGAAGCAGGAACCGCATCCTGAGTAAAATAAATAATGATGTCCCCGGCTGTTTTTTCGGCCATCAGGCTTCTGGTGCCGCCGTGATCAAACTTTTTGGGGTCGATCAAGGTTATTTTGGCCTGGCAGGATTCGGCAATTTTCAGGGTATCATCTGCAGAAGCTGAATCTGCCACATGAATATCGTCCAGCAAAATACTTTGCTGCCTTAACATAGCCAGCAGTTCGGGCAGGGTACTACCGCCGTTTCTGGTGGGAATAATTACGGATATGGAATAGTCTGAAGCCATCTTACCAATTAAAGAACCTGACCAGAAGATATTTTGCCCATGCCCATAGCAAATAAACCGAGGGGTGAAGCAGGTATAATCTTATTTCACTGACCGCAGCTATAATTTTTAATTTACGCGGTATATTTTTCCGATCCGGCTGCCAGCCCCGGCAATGCCAGGCGGTGATAGAAGGATCATAGTATAGCTTCCGGCCTTGTTTTCCAAGCCTGATTCCCAGCTCAATATCTTCCTTGTACATGAAAAAAACCGGATTAAACACCATCCCCCCGCATTTTTCCACCACCTTTTTCGGCAGACAAATCATGGCCCCGCAGGCAGCCGGAATCTCTTCAATACGGTCATACTGTCCGGTATCCGGCTGCCCTTGACCGCGATCATACCATCTGCCGTACCACTTTCTGAAAACACCAGTTGAATCAAGTTTTTTGGTTTCACAGTTATTGCTTAAATCAAAACCGATAAGTTTTCCGGTTAGCAGGCCAAAATCACCAATATTTTCAATGCTTTTTTGCAAAGAAATGGTGAAATCGGCAGGAACAAATAAATCGGGATTTATCAGCAAAAGATAATCAAACTGGTAAGCTAAGGCCGCAATGCCTAAATTATTGGCCCTGGCAAAGCCGATATTTGCTTCTTTAATCAGGGTTATAGCAGGGTTATTCTGGTATTTATCCAGATAATCAACCCGATCAGAGCCGCTGTCCACCAGAATAATCCGGTTTATGGCTATGGTCTGGCCCAGCAGGGCATCAAGACATTTATCAATAACCAGCCAGGAGTTATGGCTGACCACCACGGCCGCAAAGCAAGGTTTAACCGGCATCTCTACAGAAAAATCCTCTTATATATTTTCAGCAGCCAGTTATTTTTCCCCTGACCTGATCTTCTGGACATAATCGATTCAACCACCTCAGCTTCGGCAGCGGTGATTATTTTGGCAAAGGCCAGGGCCGGAACCAGATCCTCAGCGGCCAGATTTTTCCTTCTTTTTCCAAGCATTTTAGGGGTTTCAGCAATGGCTTGGGCAAGGCCGCAAAAATACGGCCAAAGCTGCTTTTTCTTGGCGGCAAAACAAAACCATAAAAACTGGTAAATCAGAATCACCGGCATAAAACCAAGCAGAAGCAAGGCCGGATAGTTCTTGGTCAACACATGCAGGCTGTTTTTGGTGGACTGCTTGATGGTAAAAGGATTTATTTTTGAGCCGGTGGTGCCGCTGCCGATATGGTAAACCACCGCATCTGCCAGATACCAGCAGCGAAGCCCCCGGTGCCTGGCTCTGAAATTTAGGTCAACATCTTCAAGATAGGCAAAGAAATCACAGTCAAACAGACCGGATCGGGCAAAAAATTCCCTGCTATAGACCGCCGCTCCGGCACAGGCCCCAAAAACTTCACGGCTGATATTATATTGCCCACTGTCCAGCTCCATCGTACCAAGCCGATAACCGGCCCCGCCCCGCAGTACGGCATCTCCGGCTCCGTCTATATGATCGCGGCGGCGGAACTCCAGCATCTTGACTGCCAGGCTGTCAAAGTCATTGTTTTTATGCAAAAAGTTGGTGATGACAGCCAGACAGTCCGGCCTCACTTCCATATCATTATTCAGCAGAAATATCCACGGACTCTCAGCTTGGGTAATGCCTTCATTAACCGCAGCACTAAAGCCTTTGTTTTCCGTAAAAACAATAAGTTTTACCTGCGGATGCCTTGATTTTACAAATTGCGGCGAGCCATCGGCAGAGCCATTATCCACCACCGTAACCGAAAAATCCTGACAAGTCTGAACAGACAGGGAGTCAAGGCAGGCCGACAGCATTTTTTTGCCGTTCCAGTTCGGGATAATAATTTCAACCAAGGGCCGGTTTGTCATTCTTTTTCTTTTCCGCCCTGTTTCCGGCCAAAAACATCACGGACAAAATAAATGGGTTTAGCCTGTGATTCATGGTAGGTTCTGGCCTGAAGCTCGGCCAAAAGTCCCATGGTGATAAACTGAACACCGATAAACATCAACAATACCGCCAGAAATAGTAATGGTCTGTCGGCAAGGGATGCGTTAAAAAACTGCCGCTGAATGGTCATTACCAAGGCCAGCAGAAAACCGATACCACCCGAAGTCAGGCCGATAAGGCCGAAGATCTGGATCGGCCTGGTGGAATAACTAAGCAGGAACTTAACGGTTATTAAATCCAGAATGACCCTTATAGTGCGGGAAATTCCATATTTTGAGGTGCCGAACCGCCGCGGACGGTGATTAACCTTTACCTCGGTAAAGGAGATGCCCATACCGCTGGCAATGGCCGGAATAAATCGGTGCATCTCACCGTAAAGATGTACATTTTTTATAACTTCCCGGCGAAATGCCTTGAGGGTGCAGCCATAGTCATGGAGACTTACGCCAGTGGTAACAGAAATAATCTTATTGGCAATAATTGACGGCAGCCTTCTGCTTAAAAACTTGTCCTTGCGTTCAAAACGCCAGCCGGTTACCACATCATAGCCTTCCTTGATCTTTTCGATCAGTATGGGAATATCATGGGGATCGTTTTGCAAATCCGCATCCATGGTTACTACCACATCCCCCCTGGCATAGTCAAAGCCTGCGGACATGGCGGCCGTTTGTCCAAAATTTTTTCTAAAACTTACCACCACCAGCCGCTCATCCCGTGCCTGAAGTTCCTTGAGCAGGGCAAGGCTGGTATCGGTACTGCCGTCATCAATAAAGATTATCTCGTAATCCTCCTCCATCTGTCCAAGGGATTCCTTTAATTCATCGTATAAAAGCGGGATATTTTCCTCTTCATTTAACAGCGGAACAATGATGGATAAAAACAAAGTACTTGTCTCCTTTTATTTTTGGGTAAAAACCTGCCGTAAGTTAGGTTATGGTTTCTTTTTTTCTTCGGCAGCCGCTTCCTTATTATTCTGAACGCTCCCGAAATCCTTGGCTGAGGATCTGATTTCGCCATCCACCGAGGCACCCGGCTCCACCGCCAGATTACCGGATTCAATCTTGCCGGTAACCGTGCATTCCTTGCAGAGGGTTACAAGGCTCGCCTTGACATTGCCGTTCATTTTGCCGTGGCAGACCAAGGTGGTAACATTAAGATCTCCCTCAATACTGCCGCTTTTGCTCAAGATTATATGCTCGCCGGAGACATTGCCCTTAATCTGCCCGTCAACCCTGGTCTTGCCCTTGAATGATAATTCCCCGGTAATAATCATGCTAGTATCAATAATCGAGGAAATTGCCTCTTTTTCCGCCATTTGAGCATTTGGGATCAGCTCATCCTTCTTTCCGAAAACCGCCATTAGCTATTTCTCCAGATTTGCTTTTAATGTATATGATTTATCTGATATTTTTATAAATTTGAATGGGTTGACGGCCTTTTCATTAACCACCACTTCATAATGAAGATGACAGCCCGTTGATCTGCCGGTATTACCCACCTGACCGATGACCTGGCCGCGATGAACCTGGTCTCCTTTTTTAACCAGAATTTTATGTAAATGGGCAAATCTGGTTTTATAGCCATTGCCATGATCAATCTCCAGATATTTCCCGTAACCGCCATTAACAAAGGCCCAGGTAACCGTGCCGTCAGCAGTTGCCAGCACCTTTTCTCCGAGCTTGCCTTTTAGATCTATGCCCGTATGAAAGGCATCCAGATTATTAAATGGATCAACCCTTTTTCCATAGCCGGAAGTAATGCGTCCCCCGGCCGGCCTGCCTATGGGAACAGATTTGATGGTATCAAGATAATAATCGGTTCTTTCCAGCAATTCCTCATACTGCGAATATTCATCAAACGGGATAAAAACTCCCCCCTTATTGCCGTTCTCCGGCTTTTTTTTCGGCTCAACCTTGATATTTACCCCAACCTCTGACATCACGCTTTCTATTAACCTGGTCCTTGACTGCAATTCGGATATGGCCTGCTCCGTCCTGGCTTTTAGCTCTTCCACCTTGCCGGCAACCAGGCTGTCGGTTTCCGTTTTTATGGAGCTTGTCTCCAAATCATAACGGGCCTTGATTTCCTTTAATCTATTTTCGCTATCGATGTTAATTGCGGCAATGCAGCCCTGCAATTTTTCATTTTCGAGCCTAAACTGCCTGTTATTCTGTTTAAGAGCAATAATCTGCTCCTTCATATCCTGATTTTCAACGGCGGCCCTGGTTGTAAAAAAACTGCTCACCAGGAGAAAGGCAAGCACCAGCAGCATCAAGGGAAAAGTAAAATAAAGTTTTTTCCTGGAAAAGGTGATGGTTCTCACCTCGCCAGTTTCTCCAGCAATAATCAGATGTAATCGATCATTCATTATTAGGCTTCCAAAAAATTATAAGTATCCTTGATAGTTATCCAGGAGTTTATGGCTTGCTAAAAGAGACGTCTTCTTAAAACAAACAATCGAAATCACTCTATAAATGATAATATGACAGTCTGCAAGAAAAATGATTATTTTCTCTTCAGAGCTTTGCCGGTAGTTGAGCAGCAAACCCCTTTTTTATGGGCAAGGACGGGCAATTATTGACGGGAAAATTTTATACGAAGGTTACAATTGCGGGGTTACACTGCGGCCAGGCAAGCCCGCCAGCCTGGGGCCTGCCTGGAAGAAAAATTTCAGGCATTACTTGCCTGCTTCATCTGCTCATAATCCTGAATTGACTTCATCACGCTTCTTTGCTGCTTGGCCTTCATTTCATTGATTTTGGCCTTCAGCTTATCTTCCCTGATGGTCAAGGTCTGGACCCCAAACAAGGCACTAGCCAGGTATTTATAGGAGAACATCATCAATTCCACATCGTCATTTTTAATTTTTTCAATGGTTTCATCATCGACAATATAGGTGTCCAGAAAGGAACTCTCAAAGACAAAACGCCTAAAGCTGGCAAGGTCGGTAGAGGCCATAAAAAACATGCGTTTTGCCGGTCTGGATAATTCGGCCTGGGCGCCAAAGGATTTGCGTCTCATCACCAGCCGTAACCATTCACGGTTCATTTCATCACGAACATCAACCCCCTGATCCTCGCGCCATTCACGCACTGTCCATTCCTTGTCCTCTTCAAAGCCCTTGCAGTGATCTTCCTTGACCACAAAGAAAAACTTATCTTCTCCGCCCGGAATTTCATTGCCGTCGGCATCCCTGGTGCCGCCTTCATGAAAATCAGCCATACCCACCGGATAATAACGGCAGGCCGAGGGCCGATCGCTATAAACCGTGCAGCCTTCCGGGGTTACAAAGGGACACCTGTCGTCCTCTTCACGCAGTTTAATCATCACTCCGGGCATATCGGTATTTTCCAGGTAGGTCGGGGTTGTATATTTACCAATAAATTCATGGGCCGGCATCTCCAGACGCCTGGTCAGCATCAGGATATCATAGGGAGTAAGAATAATTTTAATCCCGCCGCAGCAGGCGGTAAAACATTTAACCCCGGGATGACAGCGGAATTTAATCTTGGAATCAAGGGTTAATTTTTGGGGCAGAATATTGGACGGATTCTGCTCCTTGCCAAACAAAACCTTTTCCTTGGTAACACTGCTTTGCTTCGTCATTGCACCACCTCTTCTTGTTATGTTAGTTTTATCTAAACCATCGATATTACGTGATAATATGCTAGTGTAATTATCGCTTGCGATTATGTCAAATTAAATTTTCCGGCCATAAAAATTATTGTCGGCCAAAAACTATTTCTTTGAAAAATATATCAGGATATGATTTATAAGTCCGATAATTTGGTATGCAGGGGAAAATCAACGCATTAACCTGACAGCAGACGGAATCAAGAGTAAAAATGAGGATTCTAATCATCCAGATCATAGTGGCGGTGCTATGCCAGTTTTGGGCCGCCTCTGGACATGCCGCAGAAGACAAGAGGGTCGTGCGGGTCGGCTGGTTCAAAAGTTCATCCCTTCACTACACGGATGAAAACGGCAAACATTCCGGGTATGACTACGAATTTTTAATTGCACTTGCCCAATATACCAACTGGGAACTCGAATTTGTCAAAGGAACCTGGGCGGAATGTTATGAGTGGCTTAAAAACGGGGAGATTGATCTGCTGGGCATTGTCAACAAATCCCCGCAGCGTGAGCAAATCTTTGATTTTGCCTATACCTCATCGGGGGTGGAGTTTTGCAACCTCTATGTCAAAGCAGATGACAAGGCCGTTCATTACCAGAGTTTTAACCAGTTTGACGGTATGAGCATCGGCGTAGAAGAAGGCACCTATCAGGGGCGGCTGCTGCGTAAATACGCTGATGATAATAATTTTTTCTATGTAGAGGCCCGTTATCCCAATGTCGAGGAAGTACAAGCTGCCCTGAAAAGAGGCGAGGTTGATGCCATCTTGTCAAGCAGTTCCGATGTGCTTGACGGTTATAGCTGTATTGCACAGTTTAGTCCATCTCCCTTCTATTATGCGGTAACCAAGGGTAATACCGAACTTTTGGGAGAGCTTGACCAGGCCTTGCAGGAGATTTCCCTGTACCACCCGAATTTCATCAGTGAACTATACAGCAAGTATTTTGTGCGGCATCTATCGGAAACCATTAACTTTACCGAGGAAGAAAAGGCCTTTATCAAAAGCAATAAAGAAGTCTATATCCTCTACGATCCCGGCTGGTTTCCGGTGGAGTATGTGGATGATAAAACCGGCAGATATACCGGCATTGTCCCTGAAATAATTGAGCGTATCAAAAAGCGTTCCGGCCTGAATCTGGTCGGGGTAACCGGCAAGAACAGCACCGAAATCCTGAAAACCCTCAGAACCAAAAGCGGCAATTATGTTACCTCCATCTCCCATGATTTCATGTGGGCAGAGGAAAACCGGGTCAATATTACCCAGCCCTTTTCTTCCTGTAATATCATCATCGCTTCCGCCGCCGGTGATAATAACCTGAAGACCGTGGCCCTGGTTGAAATGGATTATATTACCAAAAAGGTAAAAAAACATTTCCCCCATCTAAAACCTGTTTATTTTCAAAGTGTTACAGAATGCCTCAAGGCCCTGGCAAGCGGGCAGGCCGACTGCGTTTTTCTTAATACCTATCAGGCAGAGTATTATATGAGGCTGCCGGAATACAAAAAATTTGCCTTTAATACCACCGATGCCTTTCAGCAAAAATTATGTTTCGGGGTAGCAAAAACTGCCGACCCGCTCATTTTCTCAATCATATCAAAATCCCTGAGAAATTTATCAAAGGGGCATGTGCAGAACATCGTCAGTCAGAACATCAATCAGAAAATGACCTTTTCCATCGGATATTTTGCCAGAATGTATCCCCTGATATTCCTGGCCGTGATTCTGACTCCCATCCTGATTATTCTGCTGATAACCTTCTTTTTTGTGCGAAGGAAAATTGAACTGACCAAGCAGCTAAGGATAGAAAATAACAGGTATAATCAGCTAGCCAAAATGAGCGGCGAGCATATCTTTGAATACTCCTACTGGCATGACAAGTTTACCATGACCAACCGGCCGGACGATTTTTTCATCGATCAGGATATTGTTGAAAATTTTTCGCAATATGTCAGCGAACAGCCGGATGACAGCGGGGGCTATTATCTTTACCAACTGCTCGCCCCGGCCGTTGAGATGGACGAGCAAATACTCGTTTCAGGTGAGGATGAATCCAGATGGTATAATGTCAAAACCATAATCATTAAGGATGATGAGGGCGGGCCGCTCTATTCCATAGGCAAGATTCAGAATATTGATCTGGAAATGCAGGAAAGGGCTGCTCTTATTGATGAGGCAAGCAAGGACGGCATGACCAGCCTGCTGAATCAGAAAAATTTCAAAATGCGGGTTATGGAGAGTATTAGCAGGGGCGGCGTGCTGATTCTGGTTGATATAGACGATTTCAAGTTTATCAACGATACCTTTGGTCATAGTGCCGGTGATAATGCCATTATCCGGGTCGGAGAGGTCATTACCGGTACCTGCAGGCGGACAGATATTGCCGGCAGAATCGGCGGCGATGAGTTTGCCCTGTTTATCTCGGGCAGGATAGACGAAAATTCCCTGGCCGCAATCTGCAAAAGGCTCAATCAGGGTGCAAACGATATAATTTTTGAAAATCCGGAAACCCAGATTTCGGTATCCATCGGCTGTGCGGTCGCTACCGGAAAGGAAAAATACGATGAGCTTTTTGAAATGGCCGACCGGGCCTTATACAAGGTAAAAAATAACAATAAAAACTCTTTTTGGGTGGAACGGCAATCATAAAAAAAGGCATCCTGAAAATAGTCAGGATGCCTTAGACAAAATGCTCAACAACTGCTAGAACTCATAGGCAAGACGCAAGGTAAAAAGATCTGCCGACTCATCAGTTCCCTCTTCTTCAACACTATAATCTTCGTCATGGCAATATTCACCGCCAAGGCTTAAACCTTCCATCAGGCCGACCGTAACCGCTGCCGCAAGACGAGACTCGGGGAAGGCACCGCCCAGATCATCCGAACTGGAATAATTAAGGGCAAAAACCGTCTCATGTTCGCCAATCTCAAGGATATAAGCCGCTTCCAGCTGCCATGCACTATATTTTGCCGCATAATGACCAGGCATACCCTCAAACACAAAATCCATTTCATAATCTTCAAGCAGGGTAACATATTCCCCAATCAGTACTACCGGACCAAAGGCAGCATTGGCATTGACCGCCAGGCCGCTCGCGTAATCTGCATTTAACAATGAAGAATTTTCATCGGCAGAGTAAACCCCGGCCTCGATCTCTTCTGCCTCACCTTCCATCAGCTCGGTCAGGCCGTCCGAGTCAATGGCACTGTTGATATAGCCAATGCCAAAACCGAATGATACGGCATCACTTTCATAGGCATAACCTGCATTAAGCCCAAAATGCTCAATTGATTCGCTGCCGCCGCCCTCATTGGTATCACCATTAAAGACATAAAAACCTGCCTGAAAACCGCCGGCTTCAAAACCAAGCATCACATTATCTTCCTTGGTTTCAAAGATTTCTTTGGTCAATGGATCGGAAAGGGTATTGGTTTCAAAGGCACCGAAAGGCACCACAAAGCGTCCGGCCTGAAACGACAAGGGAGATACGTCTGGATTGGCAATGGTGATAAAGGCCTCATCCAGTTCAAACTTATCATCATCGCCGTTCCAAGTAATGGCCATGGTGCCGGATGCCCAGCCTGTAACCGCAGCTTCCAGTCCAAAGTCGGCAGTTGCCAGATCGACACTGTTGGATGATTCCCCCTCAAAGTCATCTCCTGCGGTAAATTCAACCTCGACTGCTCCGGAAATGGTCAGATAATCTCCCAGGGATACGCCCTCTTCCTCCTCTGCTTCCGGCTCAGCGGCTTCATTTTCACCGCTGCGCATCTCTCGGTCAATTTCGGAAAGACGCTTGATAAGCTGCTGATTTTCATAATCCAGCTGATTGATACGCTGTTTTATCTGATCAATCTCAGCATCCTGGGCTGCCAGACCAACATTGGCACCAGCTCCGGTCAACATCCCGACCGCCAAGGCGGCAACAAATTTTTTCTTCACTTTTTCCTCCCTTCTCAATTTAAGTTTATTTTTGACAACCAATACTTTTCGTATGCCATAATCAAGGTATGGCAAAGCTAACTTTCGGGATTATAATTAAAGATTTTTTTTAATCAACCAATTTCGGTCAAAAATTTTGTACGCCGTAAAAAAAATATGGCAGAACATCAATCAGGAAGAGACCAGGAATCAGCCAACCTGCCGTCCAGCCCCTGCCTGCCTCAATTTTTTTTGACAAGAATTGTATTTCTTGCTTGAATCAATCTTGATGGTCTCGTAAAAAGTAGTCGGCCTTGCCCGAATGAGTTTTCGGCAGAGCCATCAGGCACAGCGGAATCGTTATAAAAATTTTCTTGCAAATCCTTTATTTTTAATGGCCATGATAAAGATAGGAATCTTGTCAGACACCCATTTATACAGCATCACCGAAGAGTTTCGGGATAACGTCCGCCGGGCATTTTCGGACTGCGGGGTCATAATTCATGCCGGAGATATTACCGAGCTGCCAATACTGTCGGTTTTCGAGGGCAAAGAGGTTTATGCGGTCTGCGGTAACTGCTGCGGCAGCTCGTCCCGCTCTGCCCTGCCTGAAACCCGAAAGATTGTGCTGGGCGGCTATGGCATCGGCATCTGTCACGGGGCCGGCAACCGGATTAACATTGAAGGTAGAATGTATAATCTTTTCGCAGATATGGACTGCATCATCTTTGGGCATACCCATCAGGCCGTGATTACTTATATCGGTAAGACCCTGCTGATTAACCCCGGCGAGTTCAGAAGCACCGGCAGATACGGAGCAGGCGGCACCTACGCCATCCTCACCATTGATAAGTCCGGCCTGAACGCCGCGATCCATGAACTGTGAGCCATGAAAACTCCATGAAAAATTTATGAAAACTCTATGGACGCCGTGGCGGATGGAGCATGTTACCAGCACCGCTCCGGCCTTTCAAGGCTGCCTGTTTGAACCGGCCGGGGCAGCACGGCAAGACAAGGAAACCCTGCTGCTTTACCGGGGAAAAAGCATTGTTTTGCTAAACAGGTTTCCATATGCAAACGGGCATCTGCTGGTTGCCCCAAAGCGTCATGTGGGCTGCCTTACCGAATTGACCCCGGCGGAAAACTCCGCCCTGTTTATCATGGTGCAAAAATCTTCGGAAATATTAAAAAAACACCTGAGACCAGACGGGCTTAATATCGGCCTTAATATCGGGGCCCCAGCCGGGGCCGGTATTGCCGATCATCTCCATGTCCATATCGTGCCTAGATGGGAAGGCGATCATAATTTTATGACCGTGCTGGGAGAAATAAGAACCATTCCCGAACATATTGAAAAGACTTGGGATAATCTCGCCCCTTACTTTACCGAGGTAGCAGAATGAGCAAGGTTGTCAAACTAACCCCCATGATTCAGCAGTATCTGGAGATCAAGGAGCAGCACAAGGATGCCATTCTTTTCTACCGAATGGGCGATTTTTACGAGATGTTTTTTGACGATGCCGAAATTGCATCCAGAATACTGGGCATCGCCTTAACTTCCAGAAACAAAAAGGATGACGAAAACAAGGTACCGATGTGCGGCATCCCCTACCACGCCGTCCAAGGGTATCTGGCCAAGCTGGTCAAGGCCGGAAAAAGAGTGGCAATCTGCGAGCAGACCGAAGATCCGGCAGCAGCCAAGGGCATTGTCAAACGAGAGGTGATTAAAATAGTTTCGCCCGGCGTGGTAGCCGACAGCCAGTTATTGGACGACAAGTCAAATAATTACGCCGCCGCCCTGGTCAGGAAGGATACCGGTAAAAATACCATATACGGCCTGAGCCTGCTCGATGTCTCCACCGGAGTTTTTCTGACCGGTGAATTTACCTGCAAGGCCAGCCGTTTTGAGGAAGTGGTTGACCAGTTAGCCAGATTTCAGCCTTCGGAAATCCTGATCAGCGAAGACGAGCGGCAGCTGCATACTTCCCTGCTGGAAACCGCTAAATCCGTAATCCCGGATGCCTGCATTACCACCAGAGACGCTGGCCGGTTCCATAAAAGGAGTTGCGAGGAATTACTGATTGAGCATTTTGGGGTGGTATCGCTGGACGGTTTCGGCCTGCGCTGCTCTCCGCTCGGCATTATTGCCGCCGGGGTCTTGCTTGATTATTCCCTTGAGACCCAGAAAAGCCCGCTTAATCATGTGGAATCCCTGAAAATAATTGAGCCGGACAAGTATCTTCTAATTGATGATGCCTCAAGAAGGAACCTGGAATTGACCGCCACCATAGTCGGCGGGCAAAGGGCAGGTTCATTGCTTTCGGTGCTGGATGATTGCTGTACCCCGATGGGCTCCAGAATGATCAAGGCGATGATTTTATTTCCGCTCCGCAATTGTGTGGAGATAGACGAGAGGCTTAATGGGGTAAATTTCTTTTTTGAAAATAATGAGTTAAGAAAGGAAGTCCGGCAAAAGCTCAAGGCCGTCTATGACCTTGAGCGGTTAAATTCACGGATGGTGCTAGGCTCCGGCAATGGCCGGGATCTGATTGCCGTAAAACAATCCCTTGCCCGCCTGCCGGAGATAAAGGAGCTGATCACGGGTAATGACTGTGCCAGTATCATCCGCATCCGCCAGCAGCTTGACTGCCTTGAGGATATACACGAATTGCTGGAGCGGAGTATCGCAGAGGAGCCGCCGATAACCATCAAGGACGGCGGACTGATAAAAGAAGGTTATAATGCAGAACTGGACGAGTTGATTTATATTCTCCGCGATGGCAAAAAACTTATCCTGGGGCTGGAAAATCAGGAAAGAGAGGCCACCGGAATTGCCAAACTGAAAATTGGCTTTAACAAGGTTTTCGGTTATTTTATCGAGGTCAGCAAGGTAAATCTGGATAAGGTGCCGGAGCATTATATACGCAAGCAGACCCTGGTCAATGCCGAGCGGTTTATCACCCCCGAACTCAAGGAATTTGAGGCCAAGGTACTGGGTGCCGAGGAAAAACGGCTGGAACTCGAATATCGGCTTTTCACCGAAATCCGCCGGACAGTTGCTCAAAACAGTTCGCGCCTGCTGCAAACCGCAAACCTTACCGCCCGGCTTGATACCCTGGCCGGACTGGCCGAGATTGCCGTAAAAAACCGCTATAAACGGCCTGAGGTGTCGGAAGGAAATGAGATTTCTATCGTTGAGGGCAGACATCCGGTTATTGAGCGGTCTCTGCCGTCCGGTAAATTTGTGCCAAACGATGTACATCTAGATCAGGAGCAAAATCAGCTGCTGGTGATCACCGGCCCCAATATGGCCGGAAAATCAACGGTTTTACGGCAGACTGCCCTGATTGTTCTGATGGCTCAGCTAGGAAGTTTTGTACCAGCCGAGTCGGCTTCCATCGGCATTGTTGACCGCATTTTTACCAGGGTCGGTGCCATGGACGACCTTGGCCGCGGCCAGTCAACCTTTATGGTCGAAATGAGTGAAACCGCAAATATTCTAAATAATGCCACTCCCAAAAGTCTGGTCATTCTTGATGAAATCGGCCGGGGTACCTCGACCTTTGACGGGCTGGCCATCGCCTGGGCGGTGGCCGAGGATCTGGTCAGCAAACAGGGACAGGGCATAAAAACCCTGTTTGCCACCCATTATCACGAACTGACGGCTCTTTCGGCGAGCCAGCCGCGGGTAAAAAATTATTCCATTGCCGTCAAGGAGTGGCACGATACCATTATTTTTCTGCACAAACTGGTAAAGGGCGGCACCAGCCGCAGTTACGGTATTCAGGTGGCTGGTCTGGCCGGGGTGCCGGGCCAGGTGGTCAGGCGGGCCCATGATATACTCCGGGCCATAGAAAGCGGGGATTTTGGACGTGGTGATAATGAGATGCCGCCCATGCAGGCAGGCGGGCAGGCCGGGGAAAAGCAGCAGCCCAATCAGCTTTCCCTCTTTGCAGCTCCCGAAAAAAGCATTGTGGAGATGTTGAATGAAATTGATGCCAGCGAACTGACCCCTAAAAAAGCTCTTGATTTTATTTATGAACTGAAATCAATTGTAGAGGATAAATATTGATGCAAAACCTGCTTCCAACGGGTGGACAATGAACCTTATTTGCCGATTTTTTATAAATATTTTGCTAATTTGCCTGACCGGATGCAGCCTGTTATCCTTTGCTGCTGGGTCGCCCCAGGATGAGGGCAGTATCAAAAACCGGTACCAGCAGGCAAAATTTTATTATAACCAGCTAGAAACCTCGGGCAATCTTGGTCAGGAGCGTGAAAACTGGGTTAAAAGTGTAAGAAATTTTAGAAGGATTTATCTTGCCAGCCCCAAATCAGAATATGCTCCTTTCTGTCTTTATATGCTTGGCAAGGTCTATCACCGCATGTATGAAAAATTTGACCTGGCCGATGATCTTGCCGAGTCTCTCTCATACTACCGTGATACCAGCAGCTTGTTTCCAGACAGTCAGCTGGCTGATGATGCCTTGTTTGCAGCCGGTAATATCCTGCTTATGGACTGTAAATCTCCCCAAAAGGCCGGGGCTGCCTTCAGCAAAATCATTACCGAATATAAGGGCGGCGACATGTACTCCCAGGCTGAATCGATGCTGAAATCTCTTTCCAGGGATCATGATATTCCCCTGCCGAGAGAAATGGTCAGCCGCTCGCTGAAGGATTTAAGATATGTGCTGCCGGTCAAATACTGGTCATCCAAAAATTATACCCGGGTGGTGGTCAAGGCCTCTGGGCCGGTTGCCTACCATGAACAACTGCTTGAAAAATCAGGCGATAAACCGCGCCGACTGTATATTGATTTCAAAAACAGCTATATAGAGCCAAAATACCGGGCTCCGGTTCCCATCCAGAACGGTCTCTTAAAACAAATCAGAACCGGCCAGTACCGAACCGATACGGTCAGGGTGGTGCTGGATATTGAGTCCATTTCTGATTACAAGATTTTCAGCCTGCCCGACCCGTTTCGGGTGGTAATTGATGTCAGAGGGCAAGGCGTTGCGGAAAGGATAAATAACCGGCAATCATCTGATATTGATGCAGATGTTATTGTCTTGCGTGATGATAAAAAACGTCTTAGGGGAAAATACGCTCAGACCAGGCCGCCGCTTATTACCAGAAGCAGTGTAAAGAAAATAAAACCTGCTTCAACCCAAAAAAATAGGACAAAATCACAGGAAGAGGAAGTAAATTCATCGATTATTTCTGGTAATGCAGAATTTTCATTGGCCCAGCAACTTGGACTAGGGGTGAGAAAAATCGTTATAGACCCGGGTCATGGCGGCAAGGATCCCGGGGCTGCCGCCTTCGGTGTGAAAGAAAAGGATATTGTTTTGCAGATAGCCAGGAAACTGGCAGCAAAACTTGAAAGTGAGACCGGAGCCGAGGTCTTGCTTACCCGAGATAAAGATACCTTTATTCCGCTTGAGGAGCGGACGGCCATCGCCAATACCAGCGATGCCGATCTTTTTATCTCGCTTCATATCAATGCCCATCCGTCTTCCAAGGTAAGAGGCATTGAGACCTATTATCTCAACCTCAGCACCAATGCGGAAGCCATGCGGGTTGCCGCCAGAGAAAATGCCACCTCAACCCATCAAATGAGCGACCTGCAGGATATTTTATCGGATATTATGAAAAATTCCAAGATAAACGAATCTGCACGGCTGGCAAAACAGGTTCATGGCTCCATTATAGACGGGCTGAAACAGAGCAAAAAATTTGCCGATACCAAAAATCTTGACGTTAAACAGGCCCCATTTTATGTCCTGATTGGTGCTGAAATGCCGGCCATCTTGCTTGAGCTGGGCTTTATCAGTAATCCAAAAGAAGTGGAGAGGCTGCAGAATAAGGAATATCTTGAGATTATAACTGATGAGATTGCCGCCGGAATCAAACACTATATCAATAATACCACTGCCGGTATTTAAGAGATTCGTAAAAAAACTAACAAACTTATAATAAAACGGACTCGTAAAAATTGATGGCTTTCTAAATTAGCCCCCAAAAAAAAAGGCCGTCCTCCCAAAAGCAGGGAGACGGCCTTTTTTTATAATGAGAATAAAAACTTACAATTTTGCGGTTTTCAGTCTGGCAATAGCCCGCTGCAGTGCAACTTCAGCACGCACCACGTTGATGCTTTCATCGGCCTTTGACCGGGCAAGACGTTCTTCCGCACGTGCCTTTGCCTTTTCTGCCCGTTCAACATCAATATCACCGGCAGCCTCGGCACTTTCCACAAGAAAGGTTATATGGTTATTCGAGACCTCGCAAAAGCCTCCGCTAACCATCAGGTTATGACGCTGCTTATCCTTTTCATAGGTCAGACTGCCAATCTTTATTGTCGAAAGAAAAGGGGCATGATTGGCCAAAACACCAAAATCACCTCCATAACCGGGAGCATTAACGATGTCCACATCCTCGTTAACGATAGCCCCGCTTGGAGTTACAACTTCTAACCGTATTTGGTTTGCCATGTTTACACCCTCGGTTTTTATGCTTTAGCTTTCTCTTTTGCGTCTTTCTCCACGGCCTCATCTATGGAACCAACCATGTAGAAAGAGTTTTCAGAAAGATCGTCATGCTTTCCTTCCAGAATTTCCTTGAAACCCTGAACGGTATCTTCAACCTTGACAAACTTGCCCGGCATACCGGTAAATACCTCGGCCACGGTGAACGGCTGAGACAGGTAACGCTGGATTTTACGCGCCCGGCCAACCAGCTGCTGATCTTCTTCAGAAAGTTCGTCCATACCAAGAATTGCAATAATATCCTGCAAATCCTTATATTTTTGCAGGGTTACCTGAACTCCGCGGGCCACGGCGTAATGCTCCTCACCGATAACATTCGGGTCAAGGATGCGGGAAGTGGAGTCAAGCGGGTCAACTGCCGGATAGATACCAAGCTCAGAAATCTGGCGTGAAAGAACCACCGTACCGTCAAGGTGGGCAAAGGTAGTCGCCGGAGCCGGATCAGTCAAGTCATCGGCAGGTACATATACACACTGCACCGCAGTGATGGAACCCTTATTGGTTGAGGTAATACGTTCCTGCAAGGCACCAAGGTCGGTAGCCAGGGTCGGCTGATAACCAACCGCAGAAGGCATCCGGCCAAGAAGGGCAGAAACCTCGGAACCGGCCTGGGTGAAACGGAAGATATTATCAACGAAGAAAAGAACGTCTTGTCCCTGCTCATCACGGAAATATTCAGCGGCGGTAAGTCCGGTCAGGGCAACCCTGGCACGGGCTCCGGGCGGTTCGGTCATCTGACCATAGACCAGGGCCGCCTTGGGCAGTACGCCGGAATCCTTCATCTCATGGTAAAGGTCGTTACCCTCACGGGTTCTCTCGCCAACCCCGCAGAAAACGGAGATACCGCCGTGGTGCATGGCAATATTGTTTACCATCTCCATCATAATAACGGTCTTGCCGCAACCGGCACCGCCAAAGAGTCCCATCTTGCCGCCAAGCGGAAATGGAACCAGCAGGTCAATAACCTTGATGCCGGTTACCAGAACCCGAACCTCGGTATCCTGCTCGGTAAACTGCGGTGCGGGACGGTGGATTGACATCTCATGGGTTTGGTCGATAGGTCCTTTACCATCCACCGGACGGCCGACCACGTTCATAATCCGGCCAAGCGAAGCCTCGCCAACCGGAATGGTAATGGGCTTGCCGGTATCACGGGCTTCCATACCGCGAACCAGACCATCGGTCTGATCCATAGCAATACAGCGGCAGGCGTTGTCGCCAAGATGCTGGGATACTTCAATAACAAGATTATCTTCCTCGTCAGAGATACCCGGATTAGAGACCAGCAAGGCACTCATAATTGTAGGCAGATTGCCCGGTTCAAACTCAACGTCCACTACAGGCCCGATAACCTGTATGATTTTTCCAACTTTTTGCTCACTCATAGGGCCTTACCCCTCCTAAAAGTAGTTATTTTCCAAAATGGTCAATTTATTAATTAAGGGCTTCTGCACCACCAACAATGTCTATAAGCTCATTGGTTACGGCGGCCTGGCGAGCCTTATTATACACTATGGTCAGGTTAGAGACGATATCCCGACAGGCATTGGTCGCATTATCCATGGCCGTCATCCTGGCGGCATGTTCACTGGCTCCGCACTCAAGCAAGGCACTGTAAACCATGACGTTCAGGTAGAGAGGCTGGAGCGTGTCCATAATCTCTTCCGTTGACGGCTCATTGATATAATCGCCGGATACCTGCCCGGCATCTTCCTCGGCCTCCACCGGTTTAACCGGCAAAAAAGGCATGGAAGTTGGAACCTGACTTACCACAGACTTAAATTCGCCATAAAAGATGTCGGCCTGATCAATCTCTCCTTTAAGAAACTGGTCGGCCACATCCGAGGCAATCTCCCGAGCGTTAAACATCTGAAAACTTGCCATGATGTCAAGATAGCTCTTTCTGACCTTGCCGGTTCTTCTGAGAGTTTGGTAGCCTTTTTTACCAACACAAACCAGGCTTACCTCCACACCCTTTGCCTCATACTCCTTGATGGCCTTTTCAACCAGTTTAACCGTATTTGCGTTATATGATCCGCAAAGACCGCGGTCGGAAGTTACCACGATCAGCTCCACCTTTTTCACCTCGCGTACTTCCATCAGGGGAAAATCGGCAGTAGTACCGCCCGACAGGTTAGACATGGTCTCATTAAACTTGGAAGTATAGGGTCTGAAAGCCTCCATCTTCTCCTGGGCACCGCGAAGTTTGGCCGCAGCCACCATATTCATGGCCTTGGTGATCTGGGATGTCTTCTTAACCCCGGTGATCTTTGTTTTTACTTCTTTTAATGTCGGCATAATTTGACCTTCCCTATATTATTTAAGCCCTTTAGTCGCCTTGAAATTCTCACTAAAGCTGTCAAGAGCCTTATCCAGTTTGCCCCTAATATCGTCATCAAAGGCCTGTTTTTCAACAAGATCCGAGAAGATTGATGAATCGTTGGACTCAATATAGGCATATAGCTCCTGCTCGTAATCGGCCAGGGTATCAACCGGCAGATCATCAAGATAGCCGTTGGTTCCGGCATAAATAATGGTAACCTGCTTCTCCATCGGCAGCGGCTGATATTGAGGTTGCTTAAGAATTTCAACCAGCCTCTCACCGCGGGTAAGCTGGGCCTGGGTGGCCGCATCCAAGTCGGAACCAAAGGCGGCAAAGGCGGCCAGTTCACGATACTGGGCAAGGTCAAGCCGCAGGGTACCTGCCACCTGTTTCATGGCCTTACACTGGGCGGCACCGCCGACCCTGGAAACAGAAAGACCAACGTTTACCGCCGGACGCACGCCGGAGAAGAACAGGTTAGGCTCAAGGTAAACCTGCCCATCGGTAATTGAAATAACATTAGTGGGAATAAAGGCGGAAACATCACCAGCCTGGGTTTCAATAATCGGCAAAGCAGTAAGGGAACCGGCACCAAGCTCATCGCTAACCTTGGCCGCCCGCTCCAGCAGACGGGAGTGGTTAAAGAAAATATCACCAGGATAAGCCTCACGTCCAGGCGGACGGCGGAGAAGCAGGGAAAGCTCACGATAGGCAACCGCCTGCTTGGAAAGATCATCATAAATAATCAGGGCATGTTTGCCGTTATCCCGATAATACTCACCCATGGAGCATCCGGCAAAAGGTGCGATATACTGCATTGGCGCCGGATCAGATGCACAAGCGGCAACCACGGTGGTATATTCCATGGCACCATGCTTACGAAGTGCCTCAACCACCAGGGCCACGGTAGATTTTTTCTGACCAACAGCAACGTAAATACAATGAACATCTGTATTTTTCTGGGCGATAATAGCATCAACACAAAGAGCCGTCTTACCAATCTGACGGTCGCCGATAACCAGCTCACGCTGACCGCGGCCAACCGGGGTCATGGCATCAACCGCCTTTGCTCCGGTATAGCAAGGTTCATGAACACCTTTACGGGCGATAACACCCGGGGCAAGAACCTCAATCTTGGCCGTATTTTTGGCATTGATCGGGCCTTGGCCGTCAATGGGCTGGCCGATACCATCAACTACCCGTCCGGCCATCTCCTCACCAACCGGCACCTCGGCAATCTTGCCAGTACGCTTGACCACATCGCCTTCCTTAACCTTCTCAACATCACCAAGGATGGCACAACCCACGTTGTCCTGCTCCAGGTTAAGGGCCAGTCCCATAATGCCCCCCGGAAATTCCAGAAGTTCCATAGCCATACAATTCTGCACGCCATAGACCCGGGCAATACCGTCTCCAACCGAGATTACAGTTCCGGTCTCGTTCAGGTCAACACTGGTCTCATACTCACCAATCTGATCTTTGATAATTTGACTTATTTCTTCGGCTTTGATCTGCATCTATTCTCTCCCTTTAATGGAATCTTTCAAACCTGCAAGCTGGGTTCTGATTGAGCCGTCCAGCTCCAGATCACCGACCTTGGCGATAATACCGCCGATGATTGACGGATCGACCCTGGTACTTAGCTCTACAGTTTTACCAGTCAACTTTTCCAGCGTGGCCTTGACCTTGGCCTGCAATTCATCACTCAACTCAACCGCAGATACCACCGATCCGTGGCTGATATTTTTCTCTTCATCCACCATTATCTGAAATTCTTCCGCTATTTCAGGAAGAATCTCTGCTCTTTTCTTCTCCACCAGCAGGTTCAAAAACTTGCCGATTACCGGATCAACCCCCATATTTTCGGCCATATCCGCCATGACCTTGACCTTCACATCCAGGGGATAAAGAGGGTTAGTAAGGGCATCGGCCACCTGCGGGCTTGAGCTGTAAAGGCCAGCTATGCCCTCAAGGGTTTCGGTAAAAATTTCCAGTTTGCCCTGCTCCTTGCCTACAGCAAAAAGAGCCTTGGCATACCGTCTTGCGAGGATAGTCTGTTTCATTGTACGGCTCCTACTTTGCTCAGGTAATCTTCAATGATTCTGACCTGATCTTCCTCGGTCAGATTCTTGATTATCAACTCTTCCGCCATCATGGCCGCCCCTTCTGCCATCTCGTTTTTGAGATTGCGTCTGGCCTCAGTTACTTCATTTTGAACAGCCATCTCTGCCTGACGTTTAATGTCGTCTGCCGCCTGCTCCGCCTTTTCAAATATCTTGGTTTTCTCGATTTCGGCCTGGGCAACGGCCTTTTCCACCATGATGTCAATGTCTTTTTCCATGCCGGCCAGCTTGGCACTAAACTCCTTATAGGCCGCCTCAGCCGCATCCCTTTTTGCCTCGAGCCCCTTAACTTCCTCGGCAATGGCCTTTTGCCTGCCGGATAAGCCTTCTGCAATCGGCTTGGCTCCAAACTTGACCAGAATCAACACCAGCACGGCAAAGTTCAACACCCGCCAGAAAAGATCCACGATTTTTTTGCCGTTATCATGGTGGGCAGCATCATCCGGCACACTGTCATGCACCGCCGATGTTTGACCGGCATGTCCAGCATCGCCTGTTGCCCAAACCAGACCGGACGGCACCGTCAAACATAAAAACAGGAGCAGTAATACCCTGACTGAATTTTTAATCCCGATCATTTTACAAGGCCCTCCCCAGAATTTTACCGGCCATCTGTTCAGCAAAGCTACCGAGTTTGCCCTGAAGCTCCTGGGCGGCACCTTCTATTTGCTGTTTAACATCCGCCATCTGCTTTTCCTTTTCCGCATCGGATGCCGCCTTGATTTCAGCAATTTTTGCCGCACCCGCCGCCTGTGCATCGGCCCTGGCAGCATCCAGTGCAGCCTTGGCCTTGCCCGATGCCTTTGCCATCCTTGCATCTACCTCTTCCTGACGGAGCAAGGTGTTTTTCTCAAATTTTGAGATTTCATCCTGCATTCCGGCAAGTTTGTCCGCCCTTTTCTTAAGAATCCCCCGCACAGGTTTATATAAAACCTTGTTCAGGAAAAACATCAGGACGATAATGTTGATGATCTGAATCACCAAGGTAATGTCCATCGTAACCATATGGCATGCCCCCGATTAGTTTGGATAAACAAAAAAATAACATTCACCCGCTGTGAATGTTGACCACAGATAGTAACACACTGCCAAAACTAAACTCTCAAACGGCAAGGGAGAATTACTGTAAAACAATTTTGATGTCAACCGATTTATGGCAAAAGCATAGGACAAAGCATATCAAAAAGAATTATTTGACCCAGAAATTTTAATTATGCCTAAGCTAGCCGGAACAATCAAGACCTTTTATCCGGCAGCCATCAACCGGCCAGAGCCGCCACAATTTCCTTAACCTTGCCGATGGCCTCTGGCAGTTTGTCGGTCATGGTGCCGCCGGCCTGAGCCATGTCCGGGCGGCCGCCGCCCTTGCCGCCAACCACCGCCGCCACCTGGCTGACCACATCACCAGCCTTGATTTTTCCGGTCAAATCCTTGCTAACCAGGGCAAGCAGTGCCACCTTGCCCTTGATTACACCGCCCAGCACCGCCACGCCGGAATCCAGGTTATCCCTAACCTTATCCCCTACTTCCCGTAGGGTTTTGGGGCTGTCCAGAGGAATTTCTGCGGCCACCACCTTTATTCCGGCCGCTTCCTGATAATTTTTCAGCAGACTGTCAAGCTCTGCTCCGGCAAGCTGGGCGGAAAGCTCGGCGATTTGTTTTTCCAGTTCTTTTTGATGCCGAAGCAGCCCCTCCACCTTGGTTTGCAGTTCATCACCCTTCACATTCAGTATGGTTTCCAAAGCGGTTTGTCTGGCTGATTGTTCTTGCAAAATCTCAAAGGCGGCCTGGCCGGCAAGGGCCTCTATCCGCCGCACACCTGAAGCAACGCCACCCTCAGACAGCACCTTGAAGACACCAATATCACCTGTGGCTCTCACATGGGTGCCGCCGCAAAGCTCCATGCTGAAATCACCGGCCTGCACCACCCGTACTCGGTCATCATATTTTTCGCCAAAAAGGGCAGTGGCTCCCTGCTCGATGGCCTCCTCCTTATCGAGATAGCGAACCGTCAATACAGTGTTGGCTCGTATTTGCTCATTTACCAAACGCTCCACCTCGGTAATTTCCTCCTGGGAGACTGGTGAAAAATGGGTGAAATCAAAGCGGAGCCGCCTAGGCTCAACCAGCGAGCCAGCCTGCTTGACATGCTCACCCAACACCTTGACCAGAGCGGCCTGCAGCAGATGGGTTGCGGTGTGATTGGCGGCACTGCCGAGCCGCCCGCCGGATGCCACCTCCATTTCTACCACAGTGCCAGGTTTTAACTCACCTGCCTCCACCATAATATCATGGAAGGTATAGCCATCGCCCAGCGGCCGGGTATCGGTGATAAGACCACTGCCGCCATCCCAAACCACATAACCTTTATCGCCGCCCTGACCGCCGGATTCGGCATAAAAGGGCGTTACCGGCACAAACAATTTGCCCTTGTCTCCGGCCGCTAAAACCTCGGCCAAATGACCTTCCACGTCAAGCAGGGCGACCACCACGGTTTCCACCGCCAGCTTATCGTAGCCAACAAAGTCATTTTTATCATTATTTTCGATGATTTGCTGCACGCCATCAGCCAACAGCTTAACCCCCTCCCCTTTCCGGCTTGCCCTTGAGGTGCTGCGCTGATTTTCCATGGCTGCCTGAAAACCTGCCTCGTCAAAGTCAAGTCCCTTTTCAAGGGCAATATCTCTCACAATATCAAAGGGAAAGCCGTAGGTATCGTACAATTTGAAAATAAATTGGCCGGAGATGGCCTGCCCAACCCCCAGCCTTGCTATTTCCTCATCCAGCAGGGCAAGACCGTGTTCCAGGGTTTCACGGAAGCGTTCTTCTTCATTTTCCACAACTTTTTCAAGGAGTTCTGCCGCATCGGGAAGCTGCTTATAGGCTCCACCCATTTCATCAATTACCGCCCTGATCACCCTGCTCATAAAGGGCTGGTCAAGACCTAAATTCTTGCCGTAACGAACTGCACGCCGCATAATCCGCCGCAGGACATAGCCACGCCCCTCATTGGACGGCAGCACGCCATCCGCCACCAGAAAGGCAGTGGCCCGGGCATGGTCGGCAATAACCCGCATGGCAATATCATCACGTTTTTCGGCATTGTAGCTCCGGCCAGACATCTCTTCCAGCACGGCAATAATCGGGGTAAAAAGATCGGAATCAAAATTATTGAATTTACCCTGCAAAACCGCCGCCATCCGCTCCAGCCCCATGCCGGTATCGATGCTTGGTTTAGGTAGCCGAGTCATAGTGCCGTCTGTCGAGCGTTCAAACTGCATGAAAACCAGATTCCATAGCTCCAGATAGCGGTCGCAGTCGCAACCCACCGCACAATTTGGGTTATCACACGGGCTGGAACCCTCGCCCTGGTCGATATGAATTTCAGAGCAGGGGCCACAGGGGCCGGTGTCGCCCATGGCCCAAAAATTATCCTTTTCACCAAGGCGGACAATTCTGCCCTTGGGTAAATCTTCTATTTTTTCCCATAACTCATAGGCTTCGTCATCTTCTTCATACACCGAAACCCAAAGTTTTTCCGGCGGCAGACCCAGCTCTTTGGTCAAAAATTCCCAAGCATAACGAATGGCATCTTCCTTGAAATAATCGCCAAAGGAAAAATTACCCAGCATCTCAAAAAAGGTGTGATGCCTTGCCGTGTAGCCGACATTTTCCAGATCGTTATGCTTACCTCCAGCCCGGACGCATTTCTGCGAGCTGACCGCCCGAACATAATCCCTTTGATCGCCGCCCATAAAAACCTTCTTGAACTGCACCATACCGGCATTGGTAAACAGCAGTGTCGGGTCATCCTGCGGCACCAATGAGGAGCTTTCCACCACGCTATGACCGTTTTTCTTAAAATATTCTATGAATTTTGTGCGTATCTCATTCCCTTTCATTTTTCTGGTATATCCTTGTTATAAATTGAAATTTACCCTATTTTTCAGAAAGATATTCTCATTAAAAGCCTCCGAAAATATCCCAAATTTCAAGGCAGTAAGAGTGCAGTAAACACCTTTATCGAGATAGATTCAAGCAATTCTTCAGGAAAAACAACAATAGCAAACGAAAAGGAAATCTATAACACCAAGAAATGATGGGGAAAAATACCAAAGAATTCAAGCGGCCATCATTAAAATGTAAAGCCTCCAGTTTAATCTTACATCTACTTGAAAACGCCAAACCAAATCGGTAACTTTACACTTGAGGATGCTCCAGCACCACTGCAGAATATATTCAGCTTTTGAAGCCTGTCAGGGAATCTCTAGATATTTCTGATAACAAAAATAAATAGTCAACCCTGAGGAACTTTAACACTTTGAAAACAAAAGATAAATCTCATTTTTTTATGGTCAAATTTGCAAGTTTATGTTAAAATATATCCAGAAATCCTGCAATATTAAATGCAATCTAGCTGAAAATACCAACAGCAGGCTACGCAAGATTTGGCCGAAGGGGGCTGATATGTCAAAAATATCCAAGAAGGAAATAGATGACAATATTTTTTTATTAAACATCACACCTAGAAAAGTTTTAAACGGCTTGACACCGCTGGAAGTCTTCACTGGGAAAAAGGTTGCACTTATTGTCGACATCTAGCATTATCCCTCACCCATCCACCAGCGGCAGGATAATATTCAGGCAGGCACCATTTCTATATTCTTCATCAAAAAATATTTCTCCGGCCGCCTCATCGATGATGGCGTAGGAGACAAACAGGCCAAGGCCGGTACCCTTGCCCACCTCCTTGGTAGTGAAAAAGGGGTCAAAGACATTGGGCAGATGTTCCCCCGCAAGGCCGGAGCCATTGTCCATGATTTTAATCTTGATCCGGCCTGCATCAACAGCGGTTTTAATCATCACCGCTCCCCTTTCGCCATTCGGTTTTTCCCCGGCCGCATCCGCCGAATTCAGGATGGCATTTAACAGTACCTGATAAAGTTTATCGGCGTTGATCTTAACCAGATCAGACTGACTAGTTAAATTCAGATTATAATCAACCCTTTTATCCATTTTTTTTACCGCATCCACCACCTTTTCGCAGACCTTGCCGACCGAGATTATTTCATCACTTTCTTGCCCCCCGTTATTTTGCCGTGAAAAATCAAGCAGCTGCCTAATCATGGCATCAATTCTGCCCAGTTCATCCAAAGCTCGGCGGCAGTATTCCTCCCGTTTAGCATCAGCAAGGTCATCCTGCAATAGTTCCAGATAGCCGCCCACTATGCCCAAAGGGTTGCCGATTTCATGGGCCATTCCGGCAGAAAGTCTGCCGATGGCCGCCATTTTTTCTGCCCTGACCACCTGATTTCTGCTTTCGGTAAGCTGCTGATTGACCTCTTCAAGACGGCTGATATTTGCTTGCAGCACCGCCTTATCATCCGTAATTTTGCCCAGCATGGTGTTAATGGCAAAGGATAATTGTGCCAGTTCGCCGCTCTGGTTAATCAGGGGCAGATCAAGCTCGTTTTTACCAAGATAATCATTGGAAATCATCACCAGCCTGTCCAGCGGCCTGATCATCAGCTTGACCAGGCGGAAAAAGCCCAAGGTGGCAAAGATTAAGGCGTTGAAGCCAATATAAAAAAGGGCCGGAACCAGCTCGCACGGCCCGGGCAGGGACGATTTCCCCCTAAAAAATACCGCCGCCCTGACCGCACCAGTAAAATTGCCGCCGCCGGTTAGATAAACAAACTCTCTAGCCAAAAACGGGCTGACCACCTGCCCTGTTTTAATCTGGACGGGCATAATTTTTCTGCCCTCTGATGCCGCCAATCTTGACCGCCAATCATGGCCGCCCGGTAAATCCGAAAAAACGGTTTCCCGGCCCCGAAATAAAATAAGGCCAAGGTAATTTTCACCCAGACGCTTTTTGATTATTTCCGCCATCTCCTGCCTGCCAACTTCTATCCGGGGCAGATAATCTGCCGCCGCCTCATCAATCAGACCTGCAATCATCCTGACCCGTTCACGGTTTTCATAGCCCCTTTGAATGGAAAAAACCGCAAAGCAGGACAAGACCATACTGCCCGTCAGCAGGATGAAAAAAATAAAATATATTCTAAACTTTAGGGTCTTGATAGTTCTGCCTCCGCCATAAATAAAAAAAGGCACTTTCAAAGCTGAAAGTGCCTTTAATCTAACAGGTTACAAAACCAGAACTAATTTGTCCATACGCCGTCAACCTTTTTTATCTCCTGCCTCTTCGGGCGGGAAGCCTTGCCAGCCGTTCTGCCAGCCTTGTCTTTAGCGGACTTTTTCCCATCCCGGCCTAAAAAATAAAGGTCAGTTATCTTGCCGCCCGGGGCATTAAAGCCAACTTTATCTCCCTGCTTAAGATATCCCCTGCCGACCTTCTTGGGAAAATATCTGGTATGACCGTCAGTCCTGAAAAAATGGTCATTTATAACCATGCCATCCTCGCCAATGCTGTCAACAATCCCCTGGCTGGCATATGGTTCCGCCCGTTCTATCGGCATCTCCTTTGCCTTGGCCCGGCCTTTTTGGGCCAGGGCAGAGCCGCTTACTGTCAGGACCAACAACACTGCCAAAAAGGTTATCCAGTAAAATCCTTTGCTCATCATCTATTCTCCTGTCTAAAAGATTAATGCTCAATCCAGTAATAAAGTCCTGCCCTGCCGGATGCTTCCCAAATGGTCTCAATGGCACCAGTGGAGGTACTGATAATCTTCTTCTCCTTTTTGGGATCGCTGTCCGGGTCTTCAACAATGGCAGGCTTATTGCCCATACCGTCATATTCAATACCTGATACAGGTATCAGGACTTTCTTGCCATCTACTTCTACCTCAACCACATTATCATTCTCATCAATCTTGCCATCACCGTCAATATCAAAGACCTCCTTATCCAGTCTGGCACCGGAACAGGCACAAATATCATGCAGGATCGATGAACCGCCGCCGCTGCATGGCGAATCATTGGGAGTAAAACTTAAACCAATCAGCTTGCCGTCCCTGATAATCACATCCTTAACCACTCTTTCTCCGGCAAATTTTTCCTCGCCAGCTTCGTCTGTTGCACCATCACCATCATTGTCGATGCCATCAGAGGAAGCATCCTTCATGCGGGGCAGAATAAAGTACCAGCCCACATGGCCTATATTCTCATCCGTATCCCCATCAACAGCAGTTACGCCGTCGCCATTATTATCAATACCGTCATTTAGATAAGTTTTATCACTAAACGGTGTACATTTACCATCCTCATCACATTCGATATACCAGTTGGCAGCATGATCACTTATTCCCCTAAGATGGGTTTTGGTGCCGTCCTTTCTGG
>PDQP01000061.1 GCA_002747805.1 Deltaproteobacteria bacterium | reverse complement strand
AGATTGAGGCTGCCAAGGATGATATCCAGCGGCAGTTTTTCATACTCATATTCATAGGGAGGCTTCTTATAAGCAAAATGCTGCCGGTCGGTCAAGATGGCGGCCTGAAGCAAGGCAAGGGAGGTTCGGTAAGGCATAAAAGATTGGCGTTCTGTAACATGAAGCTGAAAGCCGTTACAAGACTGCCCGGCAAACTTGCCTGAAGTCGGCTCAAATACCAGCGGCCTGAAATAACAGCCGGGCAAAGCCGCATTACCGATATGCTCCATAATGGCATCATGGTTCCAGGACGGGGCACCGAACAGCTCAAAGGGTCTGGTTGTTCCCCGTGCCTCGGAAACATTGGTCCCCTCCCAAATCACCTGACCAGGATAAACCAGTGCCGTCTCAAGGGTCGGCATGTTTGGAGAAGGCGCCAGCCAGGGCAGGCCGGTCTGATCAAAATACATCTCCCTTTGCCAGCCCTGCATTTTAATTATTTCCAGCTCGGCACCGATACCGGCATTCATATAAAGGGCAAGCTCGGCAAGGGTCATACCGTGCCGCATGGGAATGGGGTAAAGGCCGACAAAGGATTTTAACTCCTCTTCCAGGATATTGCCTTCAACCTGAATACCGCCAACCGGATTGGGACGGTCAAGCACCACCACCTTTTTATCATGCCGGGCCGCCGCTTCCAGACAGTAGGCCACGGTATACATAAAGGTATAGACCCTGGCCCCGACATCGGCCAGATCAATAAGCAGCAGGTCAAGCAGGTCATACATTTCGGCGGTCGGCCTTCTGGTCTCGCCATATAGACTGAAAACCGGCAGGTCGGCGGCCTGATCATGGCCATGGGCCGACTCGATCATATTATCCTGTTTTTCGGAGAAAAAACCATGCTGCGGCGAAAACAGGCAGGTTAGCTGACCGCCGAGCCGGGTTTTAAGCAAGTCTTTGGCGTATCTGAAATTCCGGCCGGTGGAAGCCTGATTAGCCAGCAGGCCGATCCTTAGACCAGCCAGGCTTTCCTGCAGCCGGTTTTCGGTGAGCAGCCGCTCAAGTCCGGTTTTTATCATAGCTACTCAACCGTTACACTTTTAGCCAAATTCCTGGGCTGATCGACATCACAGCCGCGTCTGCTGGCAATCTCATAGGACAATAGCTGGGCCGGAATGGTGTAGAGAACCGGATTCATATCAGGGTGAACTTCCGGCAGATAAATCACATCATCGGTAATGGCGGCAAGATGCTTGTCCCCTGCCGTTCCCATCAGAATCAGCCGTCCCTGCCGGGCCTTGATTTCCTCCACATTGGAGATGGTTTTTTGATACACCTCGTCAAGCGGAGCAATGGCCAAAACCGGCATATCCTTGTCAATCAGGGCGATGGGGCCGTGCTTTAACTCTCCTGCCGCATAGCCTTCTGCATGTATATAGCTGATTTCCTTCAGTTTTAATGCTCCTTCCAGGGCGATGGGGAAATTAATGCCGCGCCCGACAAACAAAAAGTCCCGGCAGTCGTAATAATTTTCCACCAGTTTGCCCACACTTTTTTGCAGGACGGGAAGCTGCCTTTCAATCACTCCGGCCAGATCAATCAGGGCATGGCCAAGTTCGACCGCCGTTTGACGATCAAGCAGCGAACGTTTTTGGGACATATCCAGAGTAAGCAGAAACAGGGCGGCTAACTGTGAGGTAAAGGCCTTGGTAGAGGCCACGCCGATTTCGGGGCCCGCATGAGTATAGACCACGCCGTCCGCCTCTCTGGTCATGGTGGAGCCGACCACATTACAGATGGTTATCACCCTGGAGCCCATTTCCCTGGCCAGACGAATACCGGCCAGGGTATCCGCTGTTTCCCCTGACTGCGAGATGGCGATGGTCAAAACCCGCTTATCCAGCAGCAGGCTGCGATACCTGAACTCGGAGGCAATATCCACCTCCACCGGAATTCTAACGTATTTTTCAAGCCAGTATTTGGCTACTAGAGCGGCATGCCAGGAAGTACCGCAGGCCACCAGAAAAATGCGGTCAATTTCAGCAAAATCATGGGCGGAAAGGTTTAGCTCCGGCAGGGTTGTTTCGCCGTTTTCAGGGTTAATTCTACCACTTACGGTATTGGTGATGGCCTGGGGCTGCTCAAATATTTCCTTGAGCATAAAATGCCTGTAGCCGGATTTTTCGGCCATGGCCGCATTCCAGTTAATGGTGGTCGTTTGCCGGTCAACCCTTTGGTTTTCCCCAAGGGTAAAAACCTGAAATTCACCCTGCCGCAAAACGGCCAGCTCCTGATCTTCCAGAAAAACCACCTCTTTGGTAAAGGGCAGCAGGGCGGCAATATCCGAGGCAATAAACAGGCCGCCCTGCTGATCGCGTCCAAGCACCAGAGGACTCTGGTTTCTGACCGCAATCAGCGTATCCGGCTGGCCGGCCCAGAAAATGCCGAGGGCATAGGAACCTTCAACCCGTTTCAGGGCAGCCCGCACCGCTCCGGCCAAGTCGCCGTCAAGGTATTCCTCAATCAGATGAACCAGCACCTCGGTATCGGTATCGGAAGAAAACTGATGCCCCTTGTCCAGCATCTCAAGGCGCAGGGAATGATAATTTTCGATGATGCCGTTATGAACCAGTACCAGACGATCGGTACAATCGGTGTGAGGATGGGCGTTTTCGGTGGTCGGCGCCCCGTGGGTAGCCCATCTGGTATGCCCCAGGCCGATGGTTGACCGGGCAACAACGGCATCATCAATGACGGCCTCAAGGGCGGATAACTTGCCCTCACAGCGATGCTTGACCAGGCTGCCTTCCTGCAAATAGACGATACCGGCTGAATCATAGCCCCGATACTCAAGGCGACGCAAACCCTCCAGAATAACCGGCACCACCCGGCGGGTTCCTGTATAGCCGACAATACCGCACATAACCAATTCCTCCTATATTTAGCCGCAATTCAGGCTGGTTTATCTGCTAATTGACAAACGTGAACGGGAAAGAATAACACGGATATTTCAAGGAAAGCGAGCTTTTTCTTTAGGCCAGAATCATAGGGAACTTACAAGCCCGGTAATAAAAAATAAGAGATTTTACAGCCCTAAAAATAAAAAGCCCTCCGAGAAATCGAAGGGCCTTTACTAAAACAATGCTTAAATCAGAAAGAATTACACATGCACTTCCTGATCCACCTTGATAGCAATCTTGTAAAGCAGGGTAACAATCAGAGCGCCGGTTGACCAGATGCCAAGGGCAATGGCAATTTCATTGAAGGTTGGATAATATTCAACCACCTGATGCAGAGGATTCACCACCAGGCCGCCAAAGACAAAACCAAGCCCCTTATCCGCCCACAGGGCAAAGAAAATAGCCGCACATGAAATAGCAATCATTTTCTCCGAATAGATGTCTTTCAGCTTCATAAAACCAAGCATCCCCAGACCTGCAACCAAGGCCAGGGTAGCCGTCCACATAAACGGCACCAGATTGTTGTAGACATGACCATGATGCTCAAGGCCGAAGAACAGATACTGCAGAGAATGCTTGTGGCCTGGAATATTGGAATACCAGCCGACAAAGAACTCCAGCAGAATAAAAAAGGTGTTGATCAGGGCCGCATACATAATGATCACGGTAAGTTTTTTAATCGGCTTTTCACCGACATCAAAATTTGCCACCCGCTTCATAATAATACAGGCGATAATGATCAGAGAAGGCCCGGCTGCAAAGGCAGAAGCAAGAAAACGGGGAGCAGTGATCGCAGTCAGCCAGAAATGCCGCCCGGGAAGTCCGCAGTACAGCATGGCCGTAACCGTATGAATGGAAACTGCAAATGGAATCGAGATATAAACAAAAATATAGATCCATTTTGGCGGTTTCACGCCCTTTTTCTCGGCAGTCAAAATCACCCAGCCGCACAGGGCGTTAAGAATCAGATAACCCCAGAGAACAATCATATCCCAAAACAGCATGGAATTGGGAGTAGGATGAAAGACCATATTAAGACCACGCAGCGGCTGACCAATATCCGCCATAATAAACATCAGACAGATGATAAGCGAGGCAATAGCCAAAAACTCACCCAGGATGGTCATGCGGCCAAAAGCCTTGTAATCATGGATATAATAAGGCAGCACCAGCATCAATCCTCCAGCCGCCACCCCGACTAAAAAGGTAAACTGGGAGATATAAAGCCCCCAGGTTATATCGCGCCCCATGCCGGTCATCCCCATACCAAAGGCATACTGCCGAAAATAACAGAGCCAACCCAAGCCGATAAACGCCGACAACACGGCAAGCCATGTCCAGTATGCCTTATTGCCTTTAAATATTTTTTCAATCATGACGACCTCACACTATGTAAAAGACTGATGGTTTAGTTCCAAGGGCCGGTTTTCTCTGGATGGTATGATTCTCATCCAGCACCTTTCTGATTTCAGAATGAGGATCATTCAAATTACCATAAACAATCGCTCCCGTCTCCTTGACTGCCTCGACACAGGCCGGTTCCTGACCAAGTGCCAGCCTCTCACTGCAAAAATTGCATTTTTCCACCACGCCGCGGGTACGGGTAGCAAATTCATCATTATACTCCTCGATATGCGGCCTTGGATCCTCCCAGTTAAAACTGCGGGCACCGTAAGGGCAGGCCACCATGCAGAAACGGCAGCCGATGCAGCGGTGGTAGTCCATCGCCACCACTCCGTTCGGCTTGTTGACAAAGGTTGCCTTGGTCGGACAAACCCGCACGCACGGCGGATCATCGCAGTGATTACACAGAACCGGAAAATCATTTTCCTTGGTAATCTTTGACGAGTGATAACTAGAATGCTCTGGGAAGGCATTTTCAAACGGGGTCTTCCAGATCCATTTGATCTCGCTCTTCCGGTCGGGAGTGCCGTCCTCATTCTTGATCTGCGGCACATTATGCACCTTGGCACAGGCGGCAATGGCCTTGTCCAGCAGATCCTGACGGCCGTAAAATTTACGCATATCAATTACTATGCCCAGCCTTACCCGATCATTTTCCTCGTCAGCATGACCTGCACCATGCCCGGACGAGGCCAGGGATTCTCCTGATGTCAAATTGACTATTGCAGGGGCGCCGACTCCGGTAAGTGCGGTTGCACCGGCAATCTTTAGGAAGTTTCTTCTTTGCTTATCCATTTTTCCTCTCCTATTTCGCTGCCTGCTCTTTGGGGCTTAGATGACAATCCCAACAGTAAGGTTTCACTGATGCGTAATCATGGCATGGATCACAAAAGGTTTCCTTGTTGGTATGGCATTCCATACAGGCCATCTGCAAGCCCTTTTTATATTCCTTGCCATCAACAGTAACCATCATGCGGCCATTATGTCTCAGTACATCATCCCGCCACTCATCCAGCAGCTTCATATGGGTTGCCCGCATCTCGTCCGCCGGTTTTACGCAATTAAGAACTCCAGTCGGCAATACCACTTCCGGCTCGTCCGAACCGGGGATCAGCAAGTTATACCAGACTGGAAAGGTTAAAATCAGGGCAAATATGGCCAGCCCTGCTATTATGCTTTTTTTATTGTACATTTTATACTCCTCTCTTCTGGTCTGGATTTAGAACAGCATGGTTCTTAGACCTTCTTCAAGTTCCGGTCTGTTTTCGCCTTCCTGAACAATGGCATTACCGACAAGCTCGGTGATGCCGCAAACCCCAACCCCCGGATTCCAGTAATCCATCAGGGTAGTAAGGGTTGCCCGGTCAATGGCACAAACGCAGGAAAGCATATTGACATCATGCTTTTCCCGGACATGCTTGACCGCATTGGCCCGCGGCAGGCCGGAACGCAGCCTTAACTCCATGATTTCATCGGTGTTAAGTCCGGTGCCGGAACCGCAGCAGAAGGTCTGCTCACGGATGGTATTTTCGGGCATTTCAACCCAGTCAACCACATGATCAAGGATATAACGCGGCTCGTCCATCAGGCCCATGGCCCGGGCCGGATTGCAGGAATCATGGTAGGTTGCCTTGACATGGCTGTTACGGCTCTTATCCAGCTTGAGCTTGCCGTTTCTAATCAGATCGGCGGTAAACTCGCTGATATGAATCATCTTGGTAGAGGCCGCATTATCAAACCTGGTGCCGGTAATGGGAGAAACCGGTGTTTCAAGAAAATCGGCCGGGCCGTTCATGGTGTCCATATACTGATGAAGCACCCGCCACATGTGACCGCATTCGCCGCCGATAATAAACTTGACCCCAAGACGTTTTGCCTCAGCATACATCTTGGCATTGAGTTTCTTCATGGTCTCGTTATTGGTAAAAAGACCAAAGTTGCCGCCCTCTGAGGCATAGGTTGACCAGGTATAATCAAGACCGATGGCCTCAAACAGGATCAGATAACCCATGGCGGTATATAGACCGGGTTCGGCGAAAACATCAGCCGAAGGCGTGATAAACAGTACCTCGGCACCCTTGCGGTTAAAGGTTACATTGGGGCGTACTCCGGTAAGATTTTCCACATCATCAATCAGGAACTCAACATTGTCCTTGAAGGTGTGAGGCTGAAGCCCCATATGGTTACCGGTGCGGTTGGAGTTGGAAGCCGGTTCTAAAATCCAGTTGATACCGACCCCGACCAGATGGAGCAGTTCACGCAGCATCATGGTTACTTCGGCGGTATCAATGCCGTAGGGGCAGAATACCGAGCAGCGGCGGCATTCCGTGCATTGATAGGAATACATAAACCATTCCTTCAACACCCCGACCGTCATCTCCCTGGCTCCGGCCATCCTGCCCAGAATCTTTGCGGCCAGGCTGTATTCCTGCCGGTAAACCGAACGCAGCAGCTCCGCCCTAAGCACCGGCATATTCTTGGGATCGCCGGTTCCCAGAAAGAAATGGCATTTATCCGCACAGGCCCCGCAGCGTACGCAGCAATCCATAAAGATTTTCAGGGAACGGAATTTTTCCAGCCGCTCCTTCAGGCCGTCTATGATGATTTCCTTCCAGTTTTCGGGCAGTTTCCAGTCATCATCCTCCGGCGACCACTCGCGGGCATTGGGAAAATGCAGGCCCTTCTGGGAGTTAAGATACTCCACCTTTTCCTTTTTGGCCGGATAGGCATAATTACCGGGCTTGAACACCGTGGGAATATCCATCCAGTCCCGGGTTGGTACTGCCCCGGTGGCCATGGTCGGCCCCTGCACCACACTCCTGGATAATTGTTCTAATTTTGGAACTGACATCTTTTTATTCCTCTCAAGCTAGTATTTTATTCTTTTTCCTCGGCAGCCGGTAATTCCTTTTCCACCGGAATATCATTATCAACCATAAACTGACGGAACTCATCCTCATAGGCCGAATAGGCATGTACCTTGATATCCGGGTTCCACGGATTGATATGACGCTGGGCACGGCTGTTATTTTTCATATTTCTGGTCGGGCTTAAAAATACCCCGCCCATGTGCATCAGCTTGCTGAAAGGAAAATATACCAGCAGCACGCAAACCAGAAAGATATGGATATAGAAAAGGATACCGATTTCATGTCCGATGGTTGGTGAAAAGGTGGCCAGGCCAACGGTCAGCTCCTTGATATTGACAATATCAATATCGGTACGGAAAAAATACCGCATCAGGCAGCCGGTAGCGGCAATACAAAAAATCAGCACCAGAGGAAAATAATCGTTTACCAGAGAAATAACCCGGACTCTTGGATTATAGAGGCGCCGGGCAAAGAGCAGGGCAGAACCGGCAAGCAGTCCGGCACTGGTCATATACCAGGTGGGAATACCGATCTGAAACAGGCCGTCAACAGTCTCAAGCCAGCCCACCCAGAAAGGCACCGGATCAAGAAACAGACGCAGATGACGCAAGACCACCATCAGAAAGGAATAATGAAAGATGATTGCAAACAGCCACAGCCATTTGGAGCTTTCATAGGTTATCTTCGGCCCCTCATGCAATTCGGAATGGGTGTTTCTAAACAGCGACCTGAAGGTTACTATTTCAAGAAACATCCTCGCCGCCACCTCCAGAGTGGTATCTGGAGCTTCCAGCCGGTTATGCTTGATAAAATCCAGCGATTTTCCCTGACCGCAAGTGGTCTGTATGGAAAAAGGAACCGGTGATTTGGCCCAGTCGATCACTTTGCGGACAAAGAAAATCAAAAAGGTGCCAAAGGCCAAATACGGGAAGACCACACCAAACAGGTACGGTAAACCCGGCACTTGGGATCCTGCCCCGGCAATCACCATCAATACAATGACCGCCAGGAATGAAAAGGCATACTTCATCTCTCACCTCGCTTCAATTGGAACTTGGTTTTAACAGCCGCACGCCGCCCGGCTGCCGCCTAACTACCCGACCTAAAATTACACTACACTTTACTAAACAACTTTGACGGACACTTGGAATCCGTCAGCACACTCTTACCGGTCTTGATCTCGTTTACCCGCAGCTGGTACATCCTCTCCCGACTGGCCGTATATTGATCAAAGGCCGCCAGCATGGCTAAATCCACCTTAAAGTCAAAATCATAAAGCTCACTTGCCAGATGCCTGGTTTCCTTGTCAGATGCCAGCACCTTGCGTACAATATGCTTGACCGCATTGATCGGGGCCACTGCCTGGGACGGGGTAAATTCCTGAACGGAACGAAGGAGCATCAGAGGCATCACTGCATCGCGGTAATCGGGGTCTTGCTCCCCGTCTTTATCCGCCTGGGCAAGCAGTGAAAACAGACCGGACAGGGCATCTCTAACCGTCCCGCCGGTGGGGTTGGCAAACTTGTCCTGTTCCCTTTTGAAAAATTTGGAAGATTCGTAGGTTGACAGGGTGTAATCCACCCATTCATTGACAATCTTTTCCCTGTAATCCCGCAATGCTTCCTGCAAATCCATTGAGCCACCCCTGTATCTCGGAATATCTACCCTGCCGCCGCCGTAAACGAGCATCAGGCCGACCAGCTACAGACGTGCAGTTATCTATCATCCATCAATGGGTTTTTCAAGAAAATTTTGCGGTATTTTTCAGAAAATTTCTTTTTATTCTGATAGTTTAGCTTCACCTAACTATCGGCAGGCCAGATAAGTTCATATCATCAATGATATTTTTTGCCTCACGGATGTAAGGGTCATCAGCAACTTCCTCCAGCCATTTTTTTCTTTCCTGCTCCAGATCCCGTTTTTTGCCTTCCTCCTCATCATCGGACGGCTTGTATTTTTTATAATGTTCGCCAAGTTTTTCCTGGGCAGCCTTAAATTCCTCGCGCCGCTTTTTAATATCATCAAGACGAAGAGAAATCAGGGTCTGATCCCGCTTTTCCATGGCACGCCGGGCCTCTTCACGGATGGCAATAAAACCAGCATCTTCGGCAGTCCGCTTAGCACTTTTCCTGCGCAGCTGCTCAAAATCAGCCGCCCGGTCTGCTGCCGGACTATACTTGACAGACGGCCCCTGATCCCAGGGCAGAGAATAATCAAGATACTGCTCCCCGGATTCCAGATGCTGAAAGAGGCTCGGCAGCACAATATCCGGCTCAACCCCCTTATATTGGGTAGAACCGCCGGTAACCCGGTAATATTTCTGGATAGTAACCTTCAAGGCCCCCAAATCTTCAAACCCGCCAAACTCAAAGATGGGAACGCTTTTATTCAGATCAAGGATAGTCTGCACGGTTCCCTTGCCGTGAGTATGAGCCGCCCCGACAATGACCGCCCGATGATAATCCTGCAAGGCAGCGGCCACAATCTCCGAGGCCGAAGCGGAAAACTGATTGACCAGCACCACCATAGGCCCGCTGAACACCAGCCCGCGGCTTTCATCCTCCAGCACCCGGCTGCGGCCATTGGATGACTGCACCTGCACCACCGGCCCCGAATCAATAAACAAACCTGCAATATCAACCGCATCGACCAGCGAGCCGCCGCCGTTATCACGCAAATCAAGTATAAGACCCTCCATGCCCTGCCGGACCAGGGATTTCACCGCCTTTTCGGTATCTTCAGCCGCATTTCTGCCTTCACCGCCGCCGTCTCCCTTAAAATCCCTATAAAAACTGGGAATCAGAATATAGCCGACCTTAAGACCGTCCTTACTGGTCAGCATGGTATTTTTGACAAATGATTCCTCTATCTCCACCACATCACGGATAATGGAAATCTTCTTACGAGCCCCGGATGCCTTACGGATAGTGAGGCGTACCTCGCTTCCCTTGGGGCCTCTGATGAGACGCACCGCCTTATCAAGACGCATATCGGTAATATCCACCGGTTCATCGCTTCCCTGGGCGACTTCCAGAATAATGTCGCCGGCCTCAAGTTCTCCCTGCTTATCCGAGGCACTGCCCGGCACAATGCTGACCACCTTGATATAGCCTTCCTCCTCACGCAGGGTGGCCCCGATGCCCTCCAGGCTGCCGCGCATATGTATATCAAAGTCCTCCTTGCTGGCCGGGGCCATATAATCGGTGTGGGGGCCAAAGGCCCTGGTTACTGCCACGAAAAAACGATCATAATGATCCTGAATGCTCTCCTCCTCCAGCCTTTTAAGAAAGGTCTGGTTACTCTTTTTCACCTTGGTAATGGCTTCCTGATACAGCTCCTGATCGCTCTGCCGCTTTGGGTTATTTGCCAATTTTTCTTCCTTTTCCCGATCTTCAATCAGATCAAGATAACGGCTTGCCACCTGCGATTTTAATATCTGCCGCCATCTCTCCCTTAATTCATTTAAGCTGCTGACATAATCATATTTTTCCGGATCGGTTTCATAAAATTCTTCCCGGTCAAAATCAAAGCCGGCCTGAAAAATCTCATCATTCATTCGGCGTACCTGCCCTATTCTCCTGTCAAGCAGCAGGCATCCTTCCTGCGGGAGAACAATCTTGCCGCTCCTTAGATTATCATCTATTTCTCCGGTGAATTTTCTGAGCCTTGCCACATCTTCTTTAAGCAAAAATCTCTTTCTGGTATCAAGCTGCTTCAAATAAAGATCGAAGACGGCCTCAGCCAGCTGATCATCAATTTCCTTATCGCTAAAATGGATATCCGGCAGCATCCGGCCCAGGATATAGCCGATCAGCCGGTTACGCTTGACATTAAAATCATCCTGGCCTTGCCCCTTAAAGCCATCACCGTTGCAGTCGGCAGCAAGCAGGGAGCAAAATAAGAACAGCAGCAATAATTTTTTAGTAAGCCTGTAAATATTCATCTTTCTTTCTTAAAAAATTAAAAATTATTATCCGGCCTGCAAGATACAAACCGGCCAAAAAACAGAAAATACCTAAAACGGCTGCCGTCAGCCATGACAGCTAGAACATAAGGGCCTAGCCAGACGATCCGGCAGACCGAGGGTCTTTACAAATTGCAAAAGCTCGGCAAATGAGCAGTTAAACTTGTTTCCGCCGCCCCTTGAAGCAGATTCCGCCTCCAAAAATCTTTTTAGGCCATCAGCCGCCTGCGGTCTAAAGTCTTCGGCAGAAAGACCCTGACGGCTGCAAAAAACCTCATAACGCCGCCAGTTTTCCATGGCCCTTTTAAGCCCGCGGTAAATACTCCTGCCGCAATTTTCCGGGGTCAGATCACGCAAAATAATTTCCTGAAAACGATCTCTTGCGGCATGTTTCAAGTGCAGAATCTGAGCTTCATCCAGCACAATTTCCGGCCCATTTTTATCGCCAGTTAAAAAGTACAGGGAAGAGTTAAGGGCAATCTCGGGCAGCTCCCCCGAATAACGCACCTGATACCATTCATCTTCCAGCATTTCGGCCAAAGTCCGCATCAACCCTCCCTTATACCAAATATATCCCGCACCGTGCTATTTTTTTTATCACCCTTATCCCGGTGGCTGGTAGAACCGCTTTTC
>PDQP01000060.1 GCA_002747805.1 Deltaproteobacteria bacterium | reverse complement strand
AAGGCTCCCTTGGTCTTTGTAAGTTTGCGAAACTGCCGATGGACAGCTTCGATTGTGTTGGTCGTATAGATAATCCGGCGGATATCCTCAGGATATTTGTCCCCCCATTTCTTCTCCAGAGAATCTAGCTCAGATTCAGCCAGTTCCTTGGTCGAAGCCTTATAGACGCGTTTCAGATCTGCCGTAAACTCCTTCTTATTCTTAGAACCCACATTTTTGTTGGAAATCACCTTACGAGGCCATCTATTTTTCCTTCCAGTCCGGCCTTAAACCAAGCTCGGTAAGCTGCATTCTTGCCACCGGAGACGGTGCCTCGGTGAGCGGGCAGGTAGCTTTTTGGGTTTTGGGAAAGGCAATCACATTGCGGATTGATTCGCTGCCGGTGATAATCATCAGCAATCGGTCAAGGCCGAAGGCAATACCGCCGTGGGGCGGGGCGCCAAGCTCCAGAGCCCTGAGCAGAAAGCCAAACTTGTTATTTGCTTCCTCATCGTCAATCCCCAGCATTTTCAGTACCCTGGCCTGTACATCCCGGCGGTGGATACGGATGGAGCCGCCCCCGATCTCGGTGCCGTTCAAAACCAGATCGTAGGCTCTGCTGAGTACCTTGTCCGGCTCGCTTTCCAGCCGGTCAAGATCTTCGTCCCTGGGGGCAGTAAAGGGATGATGCAGGGCCTGATAGCGTTTTTCCCTTTCATCATATTCCACCAGGGGAAAATCGGTTACCCAGACGAAATTAAACACATCTTTTTTCAGCAGCCCTAAGCGGCGGGCAAGTTCAAGCCGCAGCCCGCCCAGAACCTGAAAGACCACGGCAGGTTTATCGGCTCCGAAAAATAATACATCCCCCGGGGCGACATCCAGGGCTTTGGCAATTTTGCCCTGCTCCTCATCAGTAAAAAATTTGGCAATGGGCGACTGCCATTCACCTCCGTCCTTCACCTTGACCCAGGCCAGCCCCTTGGCTCCAAACTGCACGGCAAAATCGGTTAAATCGTCCAGATCCTTTCGGGAAAAACCGGCACAGCCCTTGGCATTGACGGCTCTTACTGTACCGCCGCTGTCGGCCATGCTTCTGAAAACCTTAAAGGAGCAATCGGCGGCAATTTCGGTTAGATCGACAAGTTCCAGACCAAAACGCAGATCAGGCCGATCAGTGCCGAAACGGGACATGGACTCGGCATAACTGATCCGGTTAAACGGCGGGCGGACCTCAAGGCCGATGGTATCGCCAAATAATCCGGCAATCATGCCCTCCACCAGGGTCATAATCTGCTCTTCGCCGGCAAAGGAGAGCTCCATATCAATCTGGGTAAACTCCGGCTGCCGGTCTGCCCGTAAATCCTCATCCCGAAAGCATTTTACGATCTGGTAATAGCGATCCATGCCGGCCATCATCAGTAGCTGCTTGAACAGTTGCGGCGACTGGGGCAGGGCGTAAAAACGTCCGGTATTGACGCGGCTTGGCACCAGATAATCCCTGGCTCCCTCCGGGGTTGATCTGGTCAGCATCGGCGTTTCAATATCCAGAAAATCATGGTCATTCAGGTAAGTTCTGATACTCTGTACCGCCTTATGCCTCATGATCAGATTGGCGGCCATTTCCGGACGGCGAAGATCCAGATACCGGTATTGCAGGCGGATATTGTCCGATACCTCGGTCTCCTCATCCAGCGGAAAAGGCGGCGTCTCACTGGTATTCAATATTCTCAGTTCATCCCCCCTGACCTCGATTTCGCCAGTGGCAAGTTTGGGGTTGGCCATATCGGCAGGACGCACCTCAACCACGCCCCTGACGGCCAAAACCCACTCACTTCTCAGCTGGTGAGCCTTGGCATGAACCTCCCCATTGATCTCGGGGTTAAACACCACTTGAGTTATGCCGCATTTATCCCGTAAATCTATGAAGATAACCCCGCCGTGATCACGCCTTCGCAGTACCCAGCCCATCAGCGTAACCTCGCTGCCTGTATCCTTCTTGGTCAGTTCGCCGCATGAATGTGAACGAACCATAGTTCCCATTGACTCCATAATTTTCCTAACTTATTGATTTTATTAGACTGCCGCAGACAGAAAATCTGCTATTTCATCGGCTTGCAGGCCAATCTGCCGCTCTTCTCCGGTATTCATGTTTCTGAGAATGCCGCTTTTACTGGCAAACTCATCATCGCCAAGGATCAGAACAAAGGCTGCCCCTGTTTTGTCGGCCTGTTTCATCTGGCTTTTCAGGCTTTTTCCTTCCGCATCCCAGGCCGTGCGAAGTCCAGCCAGCCTGAGCTGATGCACCAGACTGAAAGCAAAGCCGGATGCCTGCTCACCAAAACCGGCAACAAATAAATCCACCTCGTTTTGCCTTGCTTGCCGATTAATTTTTTGCTGGAGCAACAAAATCAGACGCTCAAGTCCGGTGGCAAAACCGATTCCCGGCAGTTTGGGGCCGCCAAGCTGCTCAATCAGCCCGTCATAACGCCCTCCGGCACAGACCGCTGCCTGGGCACCAAGATCGCCGGTTAAAAATTCAAAGGTGGTTCTGGTATAATAATCAAGCCCTCTGACCATAAACCGGTTCAGCCGGTACGGCACCTGAAGCTGGGCAAGACCCTCCTGAACCAAGTCAAAATGTTCAGCACAATCCGGGCAGAGATTTTCCTGGATGGACGGGGCATCGGCCGCCGCCGTCCGGCATTTTTTCTGTTTGCAGTCCAGCACCCTTAAGGGATTGGTGGTCAGGCGGCGGTTACAGTCAGAGCAAAGATCCTGATGCCTTACTTCCATAAATTTCAGCAGGCTGCTGCGAAAGGCTGGGCGGCAAGCCGGGCAACCCAGCGAATTTAGCTCAAGACTTACTTCAAGACCAAGTTTTTTCAGAAAAAACGAGGACATAGCGATAAGTTCTGCATCTATCCGGGCATTAGCTGAACCGAGGATTTCGGCATCAAGCTGGGTAAACTGCCGCAGCCGCCCCTTTTGCGGCCTTTCATGCCTAAACATAGGGCCGATGGTAAAAAGACGCTGCACCGGCCGATGAACGTACAAGCCGTGCTGAATATAGGCACGCAGCAAGGAAGCAGTGGCCTCGGGGCGCATGGTTATCTGCTTGCCGGTGAAGGTGTACATCTCCTTTTCGACAATATCAGTTGCCTCTCCAATTGAGCGAGCAAACAATTCGGTTTTTTCAAGAATGGGCAGACGAATTTCAGCAAAGGCAAAGCGGGCAAAAACCTCTCTTGCGGTTTCTTCCACCTGCCGCCATAAGGCTGTTTCTTCCGGCAAAATATCCTTAAAACCATTCAGGGCCTTAATCTTCAAAGGGGTTCCTCCTGCAAATTATTAACGCAGCCGCTAGGCCTCCATTTCTTCATCTATCCGCCTGACCCCTTCCATCAGCAGGCCCATAAAATCGCCGATCTCCTCGGCCTCCATCTCCTGCGGCGACAAACCGGCGACAAATTTATAGATGCCCTCCCTTTCGGCCAAAATGGCAAAGACTGCATCCTGATCATCCAGTTCATTATAAAAGGCACTGACAATCGCCCCCTCCCGAAAGGATATGGAGCCGTAACCGTCCGCCATCTCCAGGGTTAATACGCCGGTTTTGGAGTGCATATTAAAGACCTGTAAAAGCTCGGCCGGCACCATCTCGTCAATCCGTCCGGTCATGCAGGAATTGAGCATATCGGTTCTGGCCCGGTTGGCCGAACTTAACCGTTTGGCCAGTAATTGGGCCATAAATAATTGTACCGCACTGCTTTTTTCCAGCAATCTGCCAAAATCCTCGCCGCTGCAGAAAAAAAGCACCGTATCCTGACTGCATCTGACCGAAATCGAGGATACCGAGGCACCAAGACAACTCATTTCACCGATGATTTCACCATCACCAATATGGGAAATTTTAACCGGCCCGTCCTCCACCACCACCCCGCCGCGCAGGATGAAATAAACCCGATTGCTGATCCCGCCCTTTTCGATAAGCACCTCGCCCCGCTTAAACTCGCTTTTGGTACAGCCGGAGATAAATTCCTTCAACTGGGCAGAGGGAATCATGGGCAGCAGCTCGTTTTCGCTGGTCATGCCGAAATGCTCCAGCATCAGGGCATCGACCAGGGCTTTTTTACGTTTTTTAGACTCGTTAATATCCGTTTCCGGGGTAATTTGCTTGAATTTAATCAGTCCCTTGCAGCCGCTGCAGCTATAAACCTTATCGGTATCTTCCTTATTGCCAGAGGCCATCAAGGAAAAAAGTAGCTGGGTTATCTCGCGGACAAAAATAAGGCAAACCTTTTTATCTTCCGGTACGGTCAGGGTTTTATCGGACAACTCAAACCTGTCGTTCAAATCATACAAGGGACAGTTATTGTTCTCGCATATTTCAAAGGTAGCCTTAAACATTTATGATAACCATAAGACATTCTTGTCAAAAAAAAACAGTTCTAAGCAATAAAGCAGCCGTCCATAATCATACACTATAAGCATCACTTCTTTCAATACCCGTGATGCAGATTTATTTTTCTGCTCCGGCATTTTGTTTTGCTTTGTGTCCATAAGTTGATATAATGAATTAGTTTTTATTTAATATCATCAAAAAAATAATGTAAATACAGGCAAATGCCATGAGTATAGCAAAAAATCAGCTGCAGGAAATTCAGGATGAACTCATAAACCGTTTTGGCCGTAGCTCGGTCATACAGGTTAAACCGCTGGAAGGTGAACCGCCGGAGAAGTATGAGATAACTTACAATCTAAAGGGGATGAAAAAGGATGAAAGCGGCAAGGTTCAAACTGCTGACAGCCACCAGATAAGCATTGGAATTCCCTTTGGCTTTCCCCACTTTCAGCCCAACTGCAAGCCGATCAGTCCCACCTTTCACCCGGATTTTGACCCTGATGCCATTTGCATAGGAGAATTCTGGAATCAGGACAAAACCTTGCCTGAGCTGATTATTTTTATCGGCCAGATGATCAGCGGCGAGATTTTTTCCAGGGAAAATGCCTTTAACGAAGAGGCCGCTGCCTGGTATGCGGCCCATGACGGTCAACTGCCCTTCGACCGGCTGGATCCTGATTCGCTGGAAGGGGATTTGGCAGCCGAAGAACCCATCGGTAATCCGATTGATGAACTGGGCATGGATGAGGATGATTTTGAGCTGGACATCATTAGTGATGAAGCCGAACTGGATGTTATGGGCGGGGATGATTTTGAACTGGATATTATTGGTGATATTGATGACGGCCCGGATTCATCTGACAGCAGGGAGAGTGAGCCGAATTCTGCTGATGACGAACAATGTACTCCCGATAAACTTGAGATTGATCGGGATTATGCCAAAAAAGTAGAAAAGGAGCTGCCCAGGGATGAGCCGTTAAGCGAGCAGGAAGATGATTATGAGGTGGATCTCGACCTCATCATGCTGCTACGTAAGAAGAAAAGATTTTTTGCTCTGGAAAAACAGCTAACCAAAATGCCGGCCTCGGCAAAATTTGAGCAAAGGGATCAGCTTGAGGAGCTGGTCGGCAAAATCGTTGCGGAAACCAAGGAAAATCATAAAAAGGCCGGAAAACTTGAGCATCAAGGGGAGTTGGATAAGGCACTTGTCCATTACAAGGAAATAAAGGCCCTGGCGGCTGACTTTCCCAATATTGACAAGGATATGGAAAGGGTTAATAATGCCCTTGATTTACTAAATATTTCCAGCACTCAAGGCAAAGCTGACGGTTCCCGAAAAGATAACCGGTCAACCGTTTTTGAAGACGAGGAAAACACCAGGGAAGCCTCCGGCGTGGTTCCCGTGGTAATCGGCATTGCCGCTGCTCTTTTTGCCGGTGTGGTTATCTTTGTCTATTTTTCGGCAAGTTCCCAGTATAAAGAAGCAGTTGCCCATTATCAAAAATGTCAGCAGAATCTTGAGGCCAACGAATTTTTTGATGCCAGTAAATCCTGCACCGAGGCCCTGACCAGCGCCGATCAGATCAAGATTTTGAAGTCCGGTGCCAAAAATAAACTAATCAGCGAGATTAACTCCATTCTGGAATCCAGAAAAATGAAAGAGGGGCTGGCCGGTAATATTGAATATAAGGGCAAGTACCTCCCCGCCAGCACGGTTAAGGACATCAATAGATTTGAGGAAATTATCCAGTCCGGCAGCAAGGCTTTTGATGCAGGAGATTGGCAGGCAGCCGCAGAGCAGTTATCCCGGGCCGCCACCGCTGCCAGAAATAACCCTGAAATAGACCGGAAGCTGCTGGCGGAAATTGAGCAGAAATTAAATACTGCCTCCTTTCACAATTCCTATAACCTGGGAATGCAGCTAGCCGGACAAAAAAACTGGGCAGAAGCCAGCAGGCAGCTTGAAGCCGCCCATAACTTACTGCCCGTGATTGATGAGCAGACCAGAAAAAAATACAGCAGGGAAATTGCCCGTCTGCTTGAAGAGGCAGCCTTTATCAGCTTAACCAATCAGGGAGACAGCCTTTTTCATAGCAAAAAATGGCAGCAGGCCCTAATCATATATCAGGATGCCGCCGCCAAGGCGCCTAACTATCTGGTAATCCACCCCGAGAAGCAGCAGCTTATCAATGAAAAGACGGCCAAGGCCAACCTGTATCTGACCATTCAGTCCGGCAAAGAGGCCTTTGCCAACTCAGACTGGGATGAGGCCATCAAAAAATATGATGCGGCTATAGAAGCATTAAATAAAAACAGTGCCGTCCTGAAACATGGCAACTCGGCAGAGAGCCGCAAAAAACTTGCCCGCATAAAACTACAGGCTTCCATCATCAGGGATCAGCAAAAGGCGGCCGTCTTGCTAAAGGACGGCAAATATAGCCAGGCGGTCAAAAAACTAGGTGCCATTTCATCCTTGATCAGCAAAAGCCCATTCAGCAAGGAACAGGAATTTGCCGCCATTTTGGCAGAAACCCAAAAATCAATCAGACAGGCCAATGATAAGCAGTTTATTATCGGCAAAACTTCCTATCTGAAAAAGCATTACAAGGAAATCTTTATCAAGAGTAACCCCTTGCTGACGGCAGGCAACCTGGTTGAGCCCAAGATTGAATTTGTCAAAAGGGTGAACGGCAGGATGATGTTCAAGATTCAATGCCTTGAACGGGGAAGGGGCAGGCCGGTTCGTTTAATGCTCGACTATTTTTATAATCCGGCCACTAATAGCTGGTCTTTCTAATCGGCAGGGTTTTCGGGCTGAGGGTTTTCTGCTCCCAGCCCGAAAAACTTAAACATCAATGTTCTGCCGGTTTTTCCCTTTTACGCTCATTTCTGACCAAAAAGGTCATGGTGGCGGTTCTTTTTTCAGTAAGATACTTGTCTTTCATCTCTTCCGGTGCCTTGGTCTTGGTGAAAAAGCGGACAAACCAGCGGCCGCTTTGATCCAGCTTGACTGAAAACTTGCCGTCCTTTACCTTGGCACGCGGATAATACATATCCTCTGCTTCGGTCGAAAATCCTCCATAGGTGGCATCCCAGCTTCCTTCACTTTCCACCTGCTTACCATCACTTAGCACCGTAAAGTTAATGGTATCGCCCAGTTTAAGCGTTGCTGGATCCCGATCCGGCACCAGTTCCAAGGGCAGGCCGACACTGGCCGGAAATTTTTCAGAAGGCTGATCACACACCACATAGGTCTTGGCCCACTGACTGGAACGCATACTGGTCTGCACCGATTCGGCCTGTTCAATAAAGGTGTTCATCGGCTTCAGGGAATGGCGTTTATGGCCCTTTTTATCAGTATACATGGCGAAAAAGCCGGGGGTTGTCTCCGCAGTCAGCACATAGGTACCGGGGGTTTCATATTTAATCTGATAAGAATGCAGGGATTTTTCATTTTTTATCTCTACTTCGTCTGCATTTCCGTCCGGGCCAATGACCCTGATAGCGGCAAGTTTTTTGGCTCTTAACGCATCATCGACCGGAAAATGGTGGCCGAAACAAAAAAACATCGGCGATCCCTTACCCTTCTTGACCTGATAACGGCCGGACTGAATAAAAACGGAATGGGCGGCGGCAATAGAAGGGCCCATGATTAAGGCCAAAAATACAGCTAAACATACAAACTCGTTAAAATGCTTCATAATTACTCCTTTTGGGTTAAAATTTTTTTGCCAAGGTAAAAACCATAATTAGAATGCAAAGGGCGGATATGGAATCCGCCCCTACATTATCATCCATGTAGGGGCAGAATCCATTTCTGCCCCGCCCCATTCATATAGAATCCAAAGGGCGGATATGGCCCCTACATTATCATCCTATCAGAGTTGACTATTTAATATCCGCTATGGAAGCCGCATGGCCCACCGCCGAGACGGTAATCAGATTATGAATCAAGGCTCCGGCCACCGGAGAAATCAGGCCGAAAGTGGTCAGCAGCAAAACGGCACTGTTGCCTCCGATGGCGATCTGATAGCTGCCTTTCATCCGCTGCAGGGTCTCCCGGCCAATCTGCAGTATCTCAGCCGCCTGGTCAGCTCCGCCCTGCTGCAGGACAATATCAGCATATTCAAGGGCTGCATCTGCTCCGCCATCGCCAATGGCCATGCTTAAGTCGGCTTCAGAAAAGGCCGGAGTGTCATTTACCCCGTCGCCCGCCATGGCAACCACATCATCAGGGTTGCTTAATTTCCATTTTCTGATCCACTCGGCCTTATCTTCCGGGCCTTGCTGACATAATACCTCATCAAAGCCAAATCTTTCGGCAAAACCAGCGGCTGATTCCTGACTATCTCCGGTCAGCAGCACCAGACGTTTGATGCCCATTGCCCGGATTTTCTCCAGTCCGGCAGCAGCATCGCCCCGCAACTTACCCCTGGTTTCCAGAAGGCCAATCAAATGGCCGGATTTTACCACAAAAAGGCAGCTTTTACTGAACTGGCACCTTAATTTTCGGGTATCTATCTCCTGCCCATGACTTTTCATAAAATCAAGGCTGCCGATCAAAATATCCTGCCCGGCGACCTCTCCGGCCACGCCCTGGCCTACCGCCATTTCGGTATGACGGCAAGGCAACAGGGCAAGCCCTTCACGCCCGGCCTTTTCTACCACCGCCCGGCTTAAAGGATGCTGCCAATTCTTCTGGACGCTGGCGGCAAGCTGCAAGACCGTCTGCTCACGGTAACGCCTATCCAGCACCTGCACGCCGATAATCTCCGAAGCGGAATCGGTGATGGTACCGGTCTTATCCAGCACCAGCACATTAACCCGTCCGGCCAATTCCATATAATTACCACCCTTCACCAAAATACCATTTTTAGCCGCAAGGCTCATGCCGGAGCTTACCGCCACCGAAGTTGACAGGCGGATTGCACAGGGACAGGTGATAATCAGAACGGCCATGGCCTGCAGGATATTGCCGGTCAGCAGCAGGGCAAGAGCAGCCAGAGACAGGGAAAACGGCACCATGGCCTGAGAAAATTGCTCACTCCAAAGCTGCATCCGGCCGGGATCGTTATCGGCATTTTTGATCAGCCTGATTATTGAGGCAAGACGGGTATCCTCCCCGGATTTCTCTGCCCTGACCAGAATATGACCATCTTCAACGGTGGTTCCGGCCAGAACCGAATCGCCAGCAGCCTTACGGATCGGCATGGATTCTCCGGTGATAAGGGATTCGGCAACCAGAGCCTCGCCCTCCACGACCACGCCGTCCACGGCGATAACACCGCCAAGTCTGACGCTAACCACATCCCCGGGCTGCAGGCAGTCAACTTCCACCTCAAGCTCGCCGCCGTCCCTGACCAGCCAGGCCTTCTGCATCCGGCCAGCCAGCATATCCCTGACCGCCTGCCTGCTTCTGGTGCGAATCCGGTCTTCAAGCCAGCCGGAAAGATTAAATAGCCAAAAAACAGTGAAGGAAGCCAGCACATTACCAGTTAAAATAGAGGCATATAGCAGGCCGGTTGAAATAAATCCCATATCCGGCCTGCCGTTTTTCCTGAAATTATCAACGGCCTGCCGTTGAATGGGCAAGGAAATACCCACCGCCGCTATGGTCGGCAAGGAAAATATCCTCGCCGCCAGCGACACCGGAGCCGCCGCTGCCGAAAGCAGGTTTTTGGCGAAAAGATACAGCAGATAACAGCCGGACAGAATCAGCGTGGGGCCGCTGACATGATATTTACGAGAACTTTTTTTGGTTTCTGCTGGTAAATGGGCATCTGCTGCGTTCGGCTGCTGCCGCTGTTTTTTCAGGGCAGTTTCAACCTGCTCAATCAACCAGGCAACCGGAACCTCCCGCTCAGGATGTTCCCAGACAATGGAACCGGTAAGATGCCGCACCTGCACCGAAACCACATCGGCCATACCAGACAATTCACCTTCCAGAACCCGGCAAAGGACAGCCTGCCGCCTTAAAGCCGGAAACTGCACCCTGGTACGATAAGATTTTCGGTGCCGCAGTAAATACTTCATTTTGATAATCAAAAGGGGCAGCCAAGCTGCTGCCCCAATCAGAAATTAGGAGCTGCTTTTCTCCGCCTTGGCCTCGGCCTTGGCATCTTCATACTTTTCCTTCATCTCCTCGATACCAGTCTGGGCCGCCATGGTCAGTTTGGATACGGTTTTGACCACTCCCTTCTGCACGGTCTCATTGGTTACCAACAGGGTAACCGCCGCCCCAATCAAGGCACCCTTCCAGAAAGTGGTATCCTGAACATCCACGCCAAGGGCTGAAGCAGCCGGCAGGGTTGAAGAGGTAGCGGTGGGTTGAACAGGCTGCTGATAATAGGTTTGAGCCTGTTGTTGATAGTAATCAGTCATCTTTATCTCCTTGTTATTTTGTTTTTATGCTAAAATATTTTTATTGACCGGAAAGCAGGTAACTAACCCCGGTGGCGGTCGCCAAGGTTACGGCCAGTCCGGCAAAGCCTCCAGAGGTCAAGGTTGAAGCGGCTGCCGTGGCGGTCGCTGCTGCCAGTCCGCCGGCGGCACCCTTGACCAGGCTGTCAGTAACTGCTTCGCCCATCCCCATATCGCCATCCTGAACCTTGTGAAGATTGGCTCCCAAAACCCGGGTTGAAGCAACCACCACCCCAAACACTCCGGCGGCTAGGGTTTCGGAACTAATCAGTTTTGTATCATAGGTGGTCTGCTGATATTGGCTAGGCACCTGCTGAACATATTGACTGACCTGCGGATTAGTCTGCACCAATTGATTAGCCGGGACATATTGGTACAAAGGCTCGGTTTTGGGAACCGTGGTACCCTGATGTACAGTATCGGCTGAAGTTAATTGTTCCATCTTTGACTCCCTTTATTTATTTTGATTGTTCAGGCAGATCGCCTGCTGTCGCTGCGGCTGCTTCTCCGGCTTTTTCCCCCTTCAGGCCGGGGAAAAGACCGCCGAAGGTTTTACCCATGGCCTCCTTGACTGGCCCGCTGGTCAGTAATACCGCCGCCGCGGCACCGACCGCAGCCCCTTTCCAGAGCTGATCATCCTGGCTGGCGGTGGTATATAAAGTCTTGACCACATCAGAAACCGTTGCCTCGCCCTCAAGGAATTTTTCAACTGAATTAACTATGGTGCCGTACCTTTGCTGGGCGGCTGCCTGTTGTTCGGCAATCTGTTCCGGGGTCGGCTGCTGCTGCATATAGACCACACTGGGCTGAACATAGGCTGGTTGCGGTGCCTGCTGCATACTTTGCTGCTGCGGTACCTGCTGGGCCTCCTGACCAGTGTAAACCATCTGTCCGGTCTGGGGATTTACCGCATAACCTGCTGGTGTCTGCTGCATCCCCTGCGGTACCTGCTGGGCCTCTTGACCAGTATAGACCATCTGTCCGGTCTGGGGATTAACTGCATAACCTGCCGGTGCCTGCTGCATACTCTGTTGCTGCGGTACTTGCTGGGCCTCCTGACCAGTATAGACCATCTGTCCGGTCTGGGGATTAACTGCATAACCTGCCGGTGCCTGCTGCAT
>PDQP01000059.1 GCA_002747805.1 Deltaproteobacteria bacterium | reverse complement strand
AAACATCGTGAACAAGCAATATATTATTATTCACATACCCATCCAAATTGGTAGAAAATGCAGTAAACTTAAAATTTAATGAGTAATTGAATGTATGAGAATTTAATATACATAAAATAGTTGCTGTTAGCGGCGTTACGATCCAGAAAAAATAAGGAATGGGAAAAACTTTATTGAAAATTTTAATATAATAAAATCTGCCAAGCGGAAAATTTTTATCTGAATTTATGATATTTTCTCTTTGTGAAGAAGTTAGCATAAATATTCCTTATTTTAGTTAATTTTGCATACCATTCAACGCCAATCAGGAATAAAAAATATGATGCTTATTTTCGACAGGTCTCATTTTTCTTCGCAACCTTTATACCCATTTTTTCAAGCCGCTGCAGGATTATTTCAACAACTTCCATCATCCTTGCCGCTGCCGCCGGAGACAGGTTTATGGTTTCCTTCAAGGAATGGGGAATAATGGTAAAAAATTCCACCTGCTCCGGTGCGGCATCCCTTAGTTTGCATACCTCCATAATTTCCAGCATGCCTAGCTGGTGAGGCGACATCCTGGTGGTAAATTTACCTGCCTTGACCTCTTCCAGGGTAAAATGGTGAAAGGAGCCGGGCGTACCCTCAATATCGACCACATCAACCACAAAGACCGGATCGCATTCCTCCAGAAAGGGAGACATATATATCCCTGCGGTACCGGCATCCTGCAATTCAACCTGATCGGGGAAGATATAGTTATCCATCAGGTACTGCACGGTATGGACGCCAAAGCCCTCGTCTTCAAGGAGTAGATTACCAATACCCAAAATGCCGATTTTTTTTCCTGTTTTCATAAGGTTCTCTTGTAAAAAGTCAAAAACTGAAATTATCAATCTTTAAGAACAGCTCTATTTTACCCCAAATCCCGGAATAGTCAGTTTTTCTTCCGCCTTTTTTAGCAGCCAGGTGGTAATGGTTACCAGAAATAGATAGTAGCAGGCAGCTACGGTAAATGTCTCGGTAAATCTAAAACTTTGGGCGGCAACGGCTCTGGCCTCACCCGTAAGCTCAATGCAGCTAACGATATAGGCAAGAGAAGAATATTTAATCAGGTAGATAATTTCATTGCCGCAGCCCGGCAATGCCCGGCGGAATGCCTGCGGAATAATGATGGTTAGAACCGCCTGGGTTTTACTCATGCCAAGGGCCGATGCTGCCTTTAATTGCCCATCCTTGATTGAAAGCAGGGCGCCGCGGATATATTCTGAATGGTAGGCCGCACTGCATAGTATAAAGCCGGTTACCGAGGCGGTGTAAGCATTAAAATAGATGCCGATATTGGGCAGGCCGTAATAGAGAATAAAGAGCTGCACCATTAGCGGTACGCCGCGGAAAAATGCAGTATAGGCATTAAAAATCACCCGAATCGGTCTGGGGCCAAAGACCCGCAAAACACCGACCCCGATTCCTCCCAGCAGGCCGAAAATGGCCGAAGGCACAATCAGCAGGGTGGACATAACTATCCCCCTATTCAATGCCGGCAGCAGTTCCTGGGTATAAAAGGTATCCATGCCTATTTGTCCATGGCCAGTTCCAGGCCGGTGCAAAAATCACTGGTGCGGCTCTGCCTGCTTTCCTCCAGCAAGTCATGCGGGCTGCCCTGTTCGATAATCTCGCCGTTTTCCATAAAAATTATCTCATCTGCAAGAGCCTTGGCAAAGTCCATCTGGTGGGTCGCCATAAGCATAGTTAATCCTTCTTTTGATAAGTCCCTGACCACAGATAGTACCTCGCCGACCAGTTCAGGGTCAAGGGCAGAGGTTGGTTCATCCAGCAGAAGCACTGTCGGCTCCATTGCCAAGGCTCTGGCAATGGCAACCCGCTGTTTTTGCCCGCCGGAGAGTTCTGCCGGATAAAGTTTTTTCTTGTCCAGCAGACCGACCCGGGCAAGCTCCTTTTCTGCCCGTTTGTTTGCCTCGCTTTTTTTTAACCCCTTAACCTTTCTGAGGGCAACGGTGATATTGTCAAGGGCATTGAGATGATCAAACAGGTTGAAATCCTGAAAGATCATGCCCACCTGCTGGCGGTATGCGTATAACTCTTTCTTGCTGTCAAGATTGACCTTCCTGCCGTGTAATTCCAGGCTGCCGCTGTCATGGGGAATCAGGTGATTTAAGGTTTGCAAAAAGGTAGATTTCCCCGCTCCCGATGGGCCGATCAGCACCTTGAGGGAGCCTCTGGGCATTTTGAGAGACACATCCTTCAATATTTTCTTGCCGCCTAGGGTAACAGATAGGTGCCTTGCAGAGAGTACAGTTGTCATAATATTTATGCGGTATAACCGGGGATGCGTAGTTTTCTTTCCAGTTTGGCCAGCAAACGAACCCCGATCAGGGTTATCAGCAGATAAAGCAGGCCGACAAAGATAAAGAGGGTCAGGTGTTCATAGGTTCTTGAGGCAACGAAGTGGGTACGGGTGAACATATCCATCGCCCCGACTACGTAAGCCAAAGCCGAATCCTTGAGAATAATTGAATATTCATTAGACCAGGCCGGAATAGAAGTACGAATGGTCTGAGGCAAAATAATTGTGGTAATGGTCTGGCGTTTTCCCATGCCGAGGGCTGCCGCTGCCTTTATTTGCCCCTGCGGCAGAGCCTGGATAGCACCGCGGAAAATTTGGGACTGATAGGCCGCACTGGTCATGCCAAGCACCAGAGCCGTGGTTGCGAGTGCGGAGAGATTTAAGCCAAGTAATTCAAAAATTCCAAAGTAAAAAAGAAACATTAGGATAAGAATCGGCACCCCTCGGAAAAACCAGACGTAGAGACCAATTAACCGCTGGCAGACGGGATGACCGTATATTTGAATCAGGGCAAATGGCACACCCATCACAAGCCCAAGAAACATTGCCCCCATCACAATGACCAGGGTAAAGCCCGCACCCTGAAGGATATACGGCATGGCATCAAGGATAACGAGCAGTTTCTGGCTAATCACGGGAGTATGGAAATTGGTCTTTTGGTTAAATAGTTTGAGTTTTTTTGCTCAAGGCCGGAAATGACGTTAACCTAAAAAAAAGCCACCACTATCTATGCAGAGATGGCTTTTTATAAATGGCAGTACTTATTTAATGTGTTTTGCCTTTAGCTCTTCCCAGTAAGGATCAGCCATAAGCCGCTTTAGCCCTTCGTTGATTAGCTGCTCAAGCTCCTGGTCATCATGGCGGATAGCAACCCCAAAATCTTCCTTTACCCCATAAATCCCTGCAATTTTAACCGGCTTGCCCTTGGCAATGGCATCCTGGGCCGGGGTCATATTCATCTCGCCGGCAATGATACGGCCATTGATGACCTCGGCAATGATCTGTGGTGCAGAGTCATATTGACGCAGTTTAAGCTGCCAGCCTTCCTTCTCATTTTCCTCAATCAGATGTTTTCCATCACTGGTTCCTGCCTGATAACCGACCTGCCCCTTGGAGGCGATGATTTTTTCAGTGGTGAGATCGCTGTCCTTTCTAACCACAAATACGTTGGCCACCGTCCAGTATGGAATGGAAAAGTTGACCTGTTTTTTCCGTTCGTCGGTGATGGTCATGCCGGACATTACCATATCAATCTTGTTGGCGGCTACCGCCTGAACAATGGTTGACCATTCCATCGGCTTATGTTCAACCTCAAAGCCCATTTCCTTGCCGATCCAGTTTAATGCGTCCACATCAAAACCGGCCGGATTGCCATTTTTATCGACATAGGCAAACGGCGGGTAGTTGGCATCAATACCGTTGACGATGGTTTTAGCCGCTGCCGTACCGGCAAAGGCAAGACAGAACACCACACCCAAAACAACTAGTTTTTTCTTAAACATTTCATCTCCTTGCATAAATTGCTGCCAAGGCGGCAGGGTTTTGACAGATTGACAAACAAAAACAGCGGGAAAATTAGCAGATATTGAGCCTTTTATCAATAAAAAACCACCCGCCGGTTTTTTCGGAAGGGCCATTATAAAATTGACCTTTTTTTCTTATGTTCTATGATGAGCAGCATTGGTTTATCTTTGCTTATTTTAACAAACAACAGGGAGTGAAAAAATGTCTGCACAAATTTCAGATGTAAGGGCTTTGGAGATTCTGGATTCCCGCGGCAACCCGACAGTTCGTGCCTATGTTACCCTTCAGGACGGCACCACGGCTCAAGCCTCGGTTCCATCTGGTGCCAGTACCGGCGAAAATGAGGCGGTGGAACTGCGCGATGGCGGCAGCCGTTATCTGGGCAAGGGGGTCAGCAAGGCGGTGGAAAATGTCAACACCGTGATCAGGGAAGCGGTTATCGGCAGGGATGCCCTTGATCAGGCCGAAATAGACCGGATCATGATTGAACTTGACGGCACCCATAACAAATCAAGGCTTGGGGCAAATGCCATTCTCGGCGTTTCCATGGCGGCTGCCAGAGCTGCTGCCGATTCGCTCCGGCTGCCGCTTTATAGATACCTGGGCGGCACCGGCACCACCAGAATACCAGTACCGTGTATGAACATCATCAACGGCGGCGAACATGCCGACAACAGCGTTGATGTGCAGGAGTTTATGGTTGCCCCGCTGGGAGCGCCGTCTTTTGCCGAGGGCCTTCGCTGGGCAACCGAGACCTTTCATCATCTGAAAGCCATTCTCAAAAAACGGGGGCTGGCAACCTCGGTGGGCGATGAGGGCGGTTTTGCCCCCAATCTGGACAGCAATGAAGATGCCATCGAAACCATTCTGGAGGCAATCAAGGCCGCCGGTTACGAGCCGGGCAGAGATATTTCCCTTGCTCTGGACAGTGCGGCCAGCTCGTTTTCACCGGAACTAAAGGATTCCTATCAATTAAAATGGTCGGACGGCAGCACTCTCACTACCGAACAGCTTATCGAAAAATCAGTGACATGGGCAGAGAGCTATCCCATTGTTTCATGGGAAGATCCACTGGCGGAAAATGACTGGGCAGGTTTTCAGCAATTCACCGCCAGGCTGGGCGGCAGGCTGGACGTAGTCGGTGATGATCTCTTTGTTACCAATACCCAATATATAAAACGCGGCATTGAGGAAAAAAGTGCCAACTCGGTACTGATTAAGCTCAACCAGATCGGCACGGTCAGTGAATCAATGGCTGCGGTGCGGATGTGCCGTGAAGCGGGATGGAAATATTTTATTTCCCACCGCTCCGGTGAAACCGAAGATACCTTCCTGGCCGACTTTGCCGTGGCTATGGGCGGCGGCCAGTTAAAGACCGGATCTTCTTCCAGAAGCGAGCGGATTGCCAAGTATAACCGGCTGCTGGAAATTGAACAGGAGCTTGGTAAAACTGCCGAATATTATTGGTAAATTTGGCTTAATCGCCGTGCCGCCCTAAAGGTTACTTAAAGGTTAATTGTCTGCAGGCTATCAATCAGCTTTTTTCTGATGACTGAATAGGAGAAATATTGCTGATAAATCCTGGCGGCGGCCCGGCCTTCTGCCTCAAGCTGATCCTGGCTGATGATTTTGTCTATCCTTGCCGCCAGAGCCTTGGGATCGGCCGGGGGAATAAGGTGCAGGCCCTTGGGGGTTCCTTGCAAAATATCTGCCGGAAATGCCTCGGATTTTCTGGTGATAACCGCCCGTCCGCAGGCAAGTCCCTGATAAACCTTGTTGGCTATTACCCGGCCCGCCTTGGGCGAATTGCCGAAGATGCCGAGCAGCAGAGTAGCATCAGCTATCCGGCCGGGCAGTTTTTCATAGGCCGTCCAGTCTTCAAAATGTACATTTCCAAGCCCATCGGCAAGAGATATACAATGCTCTTTTAACGGGCCATCGCCGAGAAGGGTAAATTTGATTTGAGGCAGCAGGGTAGCGGCCTGAACGGCTATTTCGCTGCCCTGCAGATTGATAAAACTGCCGTAAAACAAGACCTCAGGCTTTTTATTTTGCGGCAAGGGCCGAGGGTAAAAAAACTGCTCCTCAGCACCAATCGGCACTACGCAGGTGCGGTTTGGGCTGCTAGCCAGCTTGTCCATATAAAATTCGGCATGGGGCAGGGTGTCGGCCAGCACCAAATCCGCCCGGCTAAACAGGCCCTGTTCACGGCGGAGCAGCCTGCCAGCCTGCCTTGACTGAACGCCAAACTTTTTCCGTTCAAAAACTGCCTTATCCCAAGCACTTATCAGCGGGTCAAAGATAACTGGAATATTTCTTTTGCGGGCAAATCTTGCCGCCGCCTTAAAATCCCGATGCCGGAAACAAGGCACCCAAACCGCATCCGCCCGGCCAATTTTGCTAAACAATGACTGGGAATAGCCAAAAAATGAACTTTTTGGCATAAAATCCCTGATCTCATAGCCGCATTCGGCCAGCAAAAAGCGTAAAATCCGGTTCCTGGAGTAATCCTTGCTAAACCTGCCCCACCACAGGATGGTCTTGCCGCTTAACATGGGAAAAACAGCACACCTTTGTTAGAGGCTGATCACCGCCGCATCAGAGATCAGGCGTACCAATTCTACGCCGGTGCCGAATCTGGCCCCCTCGGTCAAGTCCTTTTCGGTGATTTGGCGGGCTTCGGCACAAGGTTTGCAAGCGATAAACGGCACCTCATGCACTTGAAGATAGGCAAGCAGGTCATCTGCCGAATCGCCAGTGGCGGCCTTAACATGGGTAATAATGCCTTCCTTGGCAAGATAAACCGCCTCATCCAAAAGGAAAATGGAGACGTTTTTTCCCTCCTCATGGGCGACCTTTGCCAAGTGCAGCCCTCTAGTTGAACGGTTGGTATTGTCGGTGCCGCAAGAAATAATAATCACTACATTGTTTGTCATTTTTATATCCTCCTGTTAAAATAAGGTTGAAATTCACTTGCCCGTCAGGATAGTCAATATCAAAAATGAGTGCAACCGAAAGACTGCCATGAATAAAACTAAAATTAACAGGATTATCATCGCCGTTATCCTGATCCTGTCCGGCCTTGCCGCAGGTTATTATCAAAAAGACCCGTTGCCCAAGGTCAGCACCGGCAAACAGCTTGAACAGGCCGGCAATAATCTGGCAATCCTGCAAGCATTTGAGCAGCATCAGAGCGGGGTTATGCTGTCCGGCAGCGGGGAGATTATCAAGGTCTTGCCGGATGATAATAGCGGCATCAGGCATCAGAAATTCATCGTTAGAACCGGCGGCAGACAAACCGTTTTAATTGCCCATAACATTGATCTTGCTCCAAGGGTTAAGATAAAAATCGGTGATGAGATAAGTTTTAGGGGCGAGTATGAATGGAATGCCCGGGGCGGGCTGGTACATTGGACGCATCATGATCCGCAAGGGCGGCATCCCGAAGGCTGGCTCAAGGTAAAAGGGGAGTATTATAAATAAGTTATGGGGCTGATTAAACGAAAGGAATTACCGGATTTATTGGCTAAGGCACCGGCAAGCAAGGTTCAGGTGTATCTTTTTTTTGGTGAACGGTATCTGTGCCGCGAAAGTGCCGACCAGTTGCAGGAGGCTTTGCTGGCAGCTACGCCGGGCGTTGTCCATGCCATTGACGGGGAGCAGGAGGCACATGATAAAATTTTCAGCCAGCTAATGAATTTCAGCCTTTTGCCCGGCCTGCAGATCTACCGGGTTACGGACTCCAGAATTTTCCTGTCAAAATCAATCGCTCCCGACATCTGGGCCAAGGCCGAGCAGGCCCATCAAGCCAAAAAGCCTCAGGCGGCCAGGCGGCACTTAAATAATCTGGCGGCCATGTCGGATCTGGACGGCAATGACAGCCTGGCTGGTCTCACCGGACAGGAGTGGCAAAAGGTCTTTGGTTTCAGCAAACCAGCAGGAGATTTGAGCTGGGCAGACCAGCTTCTGCAGGAATCCGGCGGCAAGGCCGGAGGCGGCAAAAAATCTTCGGCAAATGCGGGCAGCAAGCTGATCAAGATGATGGAAAATGGCCTGCCGCCTAATAATATCTTGATATTATGCACAGATAATGTGGATAAAAGGCAGAAACTTTTTACCGCCATAAAAAAACTGGGCCAGGCCGTGGACTGCAAGGTTGATACCGGTGCCGGCTCGGCGGCACAAAGGGTGCAGAAAGAGGTGCTGCTGGATTTGGCCGCCAAGACCCTGGCCGAATTCGGCAAAACCATTGAACCTGCTGCCGCCGGACTTTTGATTGAAAGGGTTGGATTTCATCCGGTCGCCTTGGTGATGGAGACGGAAAAGCTGGCTCTGTTTGCCGGAGATCGCCCCAGAATAAGCCGGAATGATGTTGAACAAATGGCGGGTAGAACCAGAGAAGATGCCTTGTTTGAGCTTACCGATGCCTTCGGGAAAAAACAGACCGGACGAATGCTGACCATTTTAACCAGGCTGCTGGACAGCGGCGTTCACGGCCTGGTTATTCTTGCAACTTTACGCAATTATTTTAGAAAGATGATGCTTTTCCGCTCCATCCAGTATCAGGCATCGCCGCCATGGTTTAAGGGTATGCAGGCAAACCATTTTCAGAACAATTACCTGCCTGCTCTTAAGGAAAAAGGGCAGTGGACAGAGCAGCTTAAGGGCCATCCCTACGCCCTTTATATGAGCTTTATCAAGGCCGCTGAATTTTCCATGCCGGTTTTGAAGCAGTATTTAACCTTGCTGCTGCAGGCAGAATATCGGCTTAAGGGGTCGCCGTTTGAGCAGGAGCTTATCCTGCAGGAAATGATGATAGCCATGATGAATAGCCGGATTTAACCGTCTGACGGCAGCCTTTTTTGAAAATATGCGGTTATTGTTAATTTTCTTCTTGACCTTTATTGGCCCGCCCTTTATGTTTCTGTCAACAGAAACAAAAATTCACAAAAAATGTGCTGAATGAAAAAACTGGATAAATTTACTGAAGCCTTGGCAAATCTCAATAGCGAGCGTGAGGTGGAGCAGTTTTGCAGCGAGCTTTTTTCACCTAAGGAACTGAGCGATTTTTCGCTTAGGTGGCAGCTTTTGAAAGAACTGCACCGCGGCGATCCGCAGCGGGCCATTGCCGAGCGGCATGGCATCAGTCTTTGCAAGATTACCAGGGGTTCAAAAATTCTTAAGAGCAAGGATTCCATCATTTTGAAAATGCTGAACAAAGGGAGTAAAATATGACCATTACGCAAATTAAAATGCCGGATGAAAAGGGCTATTTCGGCGAATACGGCGGCAGCTTTATCCCGCCGGAACTGGGGAAAATTATGGCCGATATTGCTGATGCCTATGCCGAGATCAGCGGAGACGGCGCCTTTCATCAGGAGCTGCAAATGCTCTACCGTGATTTTGTCGGCCGGCCAAGCCCCGTTTTTGAGCTGAAAAATCTTAGCAAAAAAGTTGGCGGAGCTGCGATTTACCTGAAAAGGGAGGATTTGAATCATACCGGGGCCCATAAGATCAACCACTGCCTCGGTCAGGCCCTGTTATGCCGGAAAATGGGGAAAAAGAAGATTATTGCTGAGACCGGTGCCGGTCAGCACGGCGTAGCACTTGCCACCGCTGCGGTTCTGGTCGGCCTTGAATGCGATATTTATATGGGGGAAATTGACATTGCCAAGGAATACCCCAATGTGGTGCGGATGAAAATTTTAGGGGCCAATGTCATTCCGGTATCAAGGGGGACAAAGACGCTTAAGGATGCGGTTGATGCTGCCTTTGAGGCATATCTTAAGGATCCGGATGGTCAGCTTTATGCTATCGGCTCGGTGGTCGGGCCGCACCCATTTCCGGCCATGGTCAGGGATTTTCAGGCCGTGGTCGGCAGAGAGGCAAGGGAGCAGTTTCAGGAAAAATATCAGAAACTGCCGGATAATCTGGTGGCCTGCGTGGGCGGCGGCTCAAATGCCATAGGTCTTTTTCAGGCCTTTCTTGAAGATGAGGCCGTATCAATTTATGGAGTTGAACCGGGCGGACGGGGGCTTGAAGACGGCAATCATGCCGCTACTCTGACCAAGGGCAGCCCCGGCGTGCTGCATGGCTTTAAGTCGTATCTGCTGCAGGACGGACAGGGCGAGCCGCTGCCGGTGTATTCGGTTGCCTCCGGCCTTGATTATCCGGGGGTCGGCCCCCAGCACAGCCTGCTGAAGGATTTGGGGCGGGTAAATTATGTTACTGTTTCGGATCAGGAAGCAATTAATGCCTTTTTTGAACTATCACGTACCGAGGGCATTATTCCGGCCATAGAAAGTGCCCATGCCGTTGCTTATGCGGTAAAACTGGCGAAGCAGGCCGGCAGCGGCCAGACTATTTTGGTAAACCTTTCAGGCCGCGGTGATAAGGATGTGGATTTTGTGGTTGAAAACTATGGTAAGCAATTTGGTGTTAAGTGATACATTAGGGCGGCAGGATGATTTATTCTCCTTGCCGCCCTAATTGTGGCTTAATAATCATCATCTAAAATTATCTATGATTATTTCATTTGTACAATTTCTCATAAACCGATTCATGTCTTTTTCATTATTTGATGAATAAAACTCCAGCATAAGAGTATTAAACTCTAATTGTTTTTTTACTGGAACATTGATGATCGGATATCCTTCATTAAGCAAAATTCCATTCATCATAAACCAAAGATGGAACCTCCCGAATAGCCAAATACCTGGCTAATTTCCGGTTTGGACGCATATGCCAATGGGTATCTGCGATCTTTTTATTCATCTTTGGCAGCTAATAATAAAAAACTAATTAGTTCTATTCGCTTTTTATTGACGGCTTGGTAGTGATAATAATATTTTTAACCAATTTGGGCTTGCTGGCTGCGGGCTGTTTAATTGTTATTGCTGGAGATGGTTTGTTATTGCTGGAAGTTTTATTAGATACGGCCAGCTTGTTCTTAGCTGGCGAGGTGGTAATCACGATATTTCTTTTAGGTTTAATCTTTACCTCCTCATTGACCAGAAAAGTTTCATTGCATTTGGGACATTTAATCTTTTTTCCAAATATGGAATCCTGAGCCTTGCCCTGCAGATTGCAATGGGGGCATTTAATTTTCATTGGTATTCTCCAGCAAGTCCTTTTTTATTCGTAAGCCCTGCATAAAAGTCTTTATAGTTACTAGCAGGAAAAACTCAAACCACCAGACCTTTTGCAACCTCCAGCATTTTTTCCTTTCCGGCGACCAAGGTAAGCAGCTCCAGGGCAAAATCCATAGAGGTACCCGCACCCCGGCTGGTAATACAATTTCCATCCACTACCACTTTCTTATCGTAAAACCTACCCTCACCGAGGCCGCTGGCAAACATGGGATGGCAGACGGCTTGTTTATCCTCCAGCAGTCCGATATCGGCCAGGATAACGGCCGGAGATGCACAAATAGCACCATAAAACCTGCCCGAGGCTGCCTGATTTTTCAAAATTTCGGTTAACTCTTCGGATTTTCGTAAATTTTCAGCACCGGGAATACCGCCGGGTAAGGCAACAAGATCGTAATCGGTTTCCAGACATTCTCCTATCAGCTTATCCGCCTCAATCCTCACCCCGTGGGAAGATGTAATCACCAAGTTATTCACCGAAGCAGTATCAACAATTATCCCTGCCCGCCTGAATACGTCCACAATGGTCAGTGCCTCAATCATTTCGGTACCATTAGCCATTGGTACCAGTATTCTTGGAGCCATTTTTTCTCCCTCAATAAATTGTTTTCGTTAACAACTGCCAGTATCTACCGCTTATATACCGTCTTTCCGCTGTTATGACAATATGGTTCGAGATAAAACTGCGGCGTATAAATTAGCGGCTGTTCACGGCCAAAACACCGGCTAGATGGTTTGACATGTTTTTTCTAAATGCCCATTGCAGTAGATTCCAGATTGTTTTTAGCGGTCCGCACTGCTAGAGACTTTAGTGGTTCAGACCCGATCTGGAAAGTGTAGTTTCGGGACCAAGACCTATATCTTTTTTTTGATTCTTGAGTTTCAAAACCGACCAGATGGCAGGCACCGGTCAGCACTGAAGACTTGATTGCTCCGGTATCAGATGAGCTTGACGATTATATCCTGCGGCACAAATATTTTCTGATCGAGAGAAAAACTGTCGGAAGCTGCAAAGGAGAAGGCGGAAAGTTTAACTGCCCGGATTTTTCAGCTTGAAGAATTTGCCGATATTGAGGAAATTAAGGAAGTAACAGAGCATCTTTTCCGTCTGCTTGCCGCTCTGCATGATGACAGTCTGACCGCCACCATGTTGCATTGGATTCATTATGCGGTGGTAAGCAGATTTGATGAGGAAGAGAGGGAAAATATTGTTGAATCAACCAATCCAAAGGAGATGCAGGCTATGCTGACCAGA
>PDQP01000058.1 GCA_002747805.1 Deltaproteobacteria bacterium | reverse complement strand
TAGAAAAGAGTCAAAGCAGCGAGTTGAACCAAATATTTTCCGGGAATTTCTTCAAGTTTTGTCGTTTCATACAAGAGATAAAGTGTTTCTTTTTTTCTGGGTGCCGTAAGTTTTGAAAGTGCCTCATGTATTGTTAGGTCTATTTCTACGGGTGCTTCAGGATAGGGGTCGTTCTTTTTTATCGCCTCTGCGTGTTTTTTTAGGTAGTCTTCAAAAACTCCCGCTTCGTTTAATTTGTTATATCCTCTGTCTATACGCTCCTTGAACTTCTCATAAATATAATAGAGCAACTCTATTGTTGATTGGATATGTGTTCGGTATATATCCGCCAGATTAAGAGGGGAAGAAGCACCCTCTGATAACTCTTCATCAAATGATTGTTGCCTTTTCAGTAACGCTTCTAATACTTCATTCATATCTGTTCCCTTTTATTTTGGTTAGCAATTCTCAATATGGGATTATCCACGCCTGCATCTCCTCCCTTTGCTTGATTCTGCAGCAGTTCAGAAGCCCTTGCAGCGGCCTTCTTCTTTGCATCTGGAAGGAAAACGGCATATCTTCTTGTAACGGAGCTGTCTTTATGGGTAAGCAGCTCACCAATCATATCGAGGGTAAATTGGCCTGAACTGGCAAGAACAACGGCGTAGTGGTGGCGCAGGCCATGAAAAGGCCGGAATGATTGCGGCAGGTTTGCAGCGGCTTTTATTCTGCGGGCGGCATTACATGCTATTCGTTGTGTGCCGTAGCGTCCGGGGAAGATATAGCCGTGTTCCTCCCATGGCGGTGCTTGGCACTTGGTGTTTCTATAGCGTCTCTCTCTTCGCTTTGCGTCTTCTTCAAGAAAGGCTATCTGTTGCAGGATGATCTCTTTTGCTGGTGGTGATAATGGTATGGAGGTATCTTCTCCTCCCTTTGGGGATCTGATATTGATAAGTTCATGGTGTAAATCAATATCATCAATTTTTAGCCGAAATAATTCACCCCGCCTCATCCCGGTTATCCAGGCAAGTTTTATCATCCTTGCTATATCTTGACGCTTCCAGTTATCAAGAACGAACAGCAGACGCTCTGCCTCTTCCGGCGTTAAATATTCTGTTACCTTGTTCTTTACCTTGGGAAAGGATATTTTGAATGACAGTGCCGGGCAGAGGTCGTGTTTAACCCCATGATTGATTATACGGCGCAGCAACCGCAAGGCATGATCTACCGTTGCGGGCTTGCTGTTCTTGTTCGCCATCATCTGTTTGATACGCTCTATTTCAAGCGGTGATAGCTCCGGGACGCTTTTCTCATCAAGATATGACAAATGGACTTCCCATCTGTTCATATCGTTTTTACGGCCCTTGATAGCCTTGCCATGCTCGCTGTCAAAGTAGTGATTCTTTATGTCTCCCAGCGGCCTGTTCTTCTTTAGATTCTCTGCCCGTATCTCCTTTGCGGTTTTAACCTGGCCTGTATGCCTTGCTGTGCGTATCCTTTTTGCTCTGATTTCAGCGGCAATGTTGGCGGTGTAACCCTCACTAACCCAGCCTATTTTTTCTGTTTTATTTTTACCGTCAACCTTGTAAACTATGTAGTAGCAAACGTCAGGTTTGCCGTTGACCCGGTTTTTTTCGGAGTTATAAGCGTATACTCCAGTATGTTTTTTGAGGCGGTACTTGCGTTTAGGCATGATATTTTTGTGAACCTATTGTGAACCTAGAGGTTAAAAAACGGCAAATTTGATAGGTTTTTCAGGTTGAATAGTAAAACATAGGATTTGCATAGTCAACTGAAATTAGGACGTTTTTGATTATTTTATGTGGGATAGGGAAAACCCAGTTTAGAGCCTTCTAAGCCGAGGGTCGCAGGTTCGAATCCTGCCGGGTGTGCCATAAAATCAAGCACTTACAATAAAGTGTTTTTTTCCTGCTTGTCCTTCCCACCTAGGATTTGTTAAATGACTGAAAACCTTCAATTTGTAAAACGCTCTGTCTTTCCATGCAGTCCCCGTTTCCTCTACGACTGGCATGCCAGAAAGGGTGCCTTGCAGCGTCTGGTGCCGCCCTGGGACAGGACCACCATACTGTCTAGGCAGGGTGGTCTTGAGCCGGGGGCAAGCTCGGTATTACGACTTAATATGGGGCCTTTTCACCATGACTGGCTGGCCGAACATACCCACAATCAGCCCTGTGTAATGTTTAGGGATGTGCAGAAAAAAGGCCCCTTTGCATTTTGGCAGCATACCCATAATTTTATTGAGGATGAAAATGGCTGTATTCTTGAAGACAAGATTGATTACCGCCTGCCGCTGCAAGCCATCCTGCCCGATTTTCTCGGCAGGAGGCCGATAGAAAAACTGCTGGAAAATATTTTTGACTACCGCCACCAAACCCTGCTGGCCGATGTTAAGCTGCATCAAAAATTGGCATGCAAGCCCATGTGCATTCTTATTTCTGGAGCCGGCGGCCTGCTCGGTCAGGCACTTCATCCCCTGCTTACCACTGGCGGCCATGAAGTATGGTTTCTGGTGCGCAGAAAGCCAAGGCCATCTTGCAACGAGATATACTGGAATCCTGAAAGGGGCGAAATTGATCTTGACTCCTTGCCTCCTCTGGACGGCGTTATTCACCTTGCCGGTGATAATATTGGCTCCGGCCGCTGGACCAGAAGCAAAAAAGAACGGGTTATTAACAGTCGAAGGCAGGGGACAAGGCTGCTGTCCAGGGCCATTGCCTCACTTGAACATAAACCGGAGGTATTCCTGTCTGCCTCGGCGGTCGGTTTTTACGGCAACAGCGGCGGCCGCCTTATGCACGAGGAAGACAGCCCCGGCACCGAATTTATTTCCGAGGTATGCAGTATGTGGGAAGACTCTGCCAGCGAGGCTTGTCAGGCAGGGATTCGCACCGTGTTTATGCGAATTGGCGTGGTGCTTAGCCCGAAAGGCGGCGCCCTGAAAAAAATACTGGCCGGCAAAGGGTTGGGCCTGGTCAAGAGTTTTGGCTGCGGGCAGCAATATATAAGTTGGATAGGCATTGATGATGTGGTTTGTGCCATGCTTCATGCCCTGTGCTGCAAGGAGCTGAACGGAGCGGTGAATCTGGTCGCACCGAAGGCGGTGAGCAATCAGGAGCTTATGCAGGCAGTAGCGGCCGTTAGCGGCAAACCGCTGCTCCCGGCCGTTCCGGCCTGGCTGCTGCGTCTTGTATATGGCCAGATGGCAACGGAATTACTCCTTTCCGGCTGCCGGGCTGCTGCCGATAAGCTGACAGGTTCCGGCTTTGTTTTCCGTCATCCTGACCTTATCCCGGCCCTTGAGCACCTGCTGGGCAGAAAAGTTTCGTCAACTCGTAAAGGGGAGCAGCCAGTTGACTAATCAGGCAAAATGGCTGTTGCTGCTAACCATGACCGCGGCCCTTATTTGTGGTTTTATGCATCATCTGGTGCCGCCGGATAGCTATAATTTCGAGCGTCTGCATATTTTTTTATTTAACCTTTGCAGCGGCGGTACCCTGCTGCTTTATCACACTGAGAAGCAGAAAAATTTTTCTTTGCAGGTGTGCTGTTTTTATGCCCTGGCACTATGTTTTGCCCTGGCTGCCTTTTGGCATAAATATCTGATTGCCATGCTTATTCCCCCGGTTTTGGCTGTGCTGGCGGAAAGGACCAGGGCAGTCCGCTTCGGCAGCATCATCCCCAAGGGCCTGTTTAGCCGCCGTGAACCGATAACCAGAAAATTCCATCAGGCCGCTTTACTTTGCCTTTCCCTGAGCCTGCTTATTTCCAGCCCGGTTATTCTTAATTCAGAATTCCTACATTTAATGAAGCTGGATAAATTAAAGCTGGATACTTTTTTTTTAGGTTTTTCATTTCCGGTTTCCCTGATCAGCATGTCGGTCATCTTTGCCCTGATGAAAAACGGCGGCTTATGGCCGATACCGTCCCTTAAAGAGTTGTCTTTCTGGGTGATAAACCTAGGCGTGATTATATTTTTTCTTTTTATCCTAGCGGAACTTTTTCTGCCGCAGGTTATTATCGCCCTGATCCTGTTTGCCGCCGTTGCCCTGATTCTATACCTTTATTGCAAGCACGGTATCAGGCTGCAGCAAAAGGCGTTCCTTACTTCCGGTATCTGTTTTTTGCTGATAACTTCGATTACCGGCATCTTGTATATCCTGCTCTCTGCAACCGACTATTACCTGCCGCAATACAGTCATCCCCTGCTTAGGTTGCATGCCTTTACGGCCCTGTACGGCTGGAACCTGAGCGGCCTGGCCGTAATCAGCCGCCATGATGATTTCCCCATCCAGCTGCATTCATGGCAGGTTATCTGCCTGCATTGGCTGACCGTGCTGGTTTTATGCCCGCTGGGCTATTTTATCCCTTTGTTTGCGATATTGGCTGTAGCAGCTTATATCTGGTTGTTATGGTTATTTTTCTTTGGGTAATGGAGCAGGAGTTACCCCCTACATTTGGCTGTCATTCACGTAGGGCTTTTTATGTTCTGCCTGTGAAACCGGAAAAACCAGTTATATAGAAACATTTAATCTAACCATGAGACAAATAGTTTCCAGATTTGCGATTTATGAAAAATATTATCTGTTACAGAGTACTTGGTTGATGTAATCAGCCAGTCAACAGAATTTCGGGGTGTCTGCCCTGAATTTGCCATTTGTGATAGATGTGGCAGGCGGCATTTATTTTTGCATATCTGCCCTAGCCATCGCCGATTGCAGGGTATTTTGCATCAGCATGGCAATGGTCATCGGCCCCACCCCGCCCGGCACCGGCGTAATTTTCCCGGCCTTTTTAACTACTTCGGCAAAATCCACATCACCTGCCAGAACCGCACGGCCATCCTTAGTCTGTCCCACCCGGTTAACCCCCACATCAATCACCACGCAGCCCTTTTTGACCATATCCGCCGTAACAAAACCGGCCATGCCCACGGCGGCAATCAGGATATCCGCCCTTCGGCAATGTGCAGCCAGGTTTTTGGTACCGGTATGGCAGACGGTAACGGTGGCATTGCCGCCATACCTTTTTTGCAGCATAAGATTGGCCACCGGCTTGCCCACAATATTGCTGCGGCCAATCACCACCACCTCGGCCCCGGAGGTTTCCACTCCGTTTCTGACCAGCAGCTCAAGGATGCCGCGGGGCGTGCAGGGCAAAAAGCACCTTGCTCCCAGCATCATCTTGCCGGCATTGACCGGATGAAAGCCGTCCACATCCTTGGCCGGGTCAATCCTGCCGATAATTTTTGACTCATCCATCTGAGGCGGCAGCGGGAGCTGCACCAGAATACCGTCAACCAGATCATCCAGGTTATATTTATCAATAAGCTGCAAAAGTTCCTGCTGCCCCGTATCCCTGTCAAGATTGATCTGGGTTGAGGCAAAGCCCAGCTCGCGGGCGGTCTTATTCTTGGCAGCAACATAGGAGATGGAGGCTGGATCATCGCCCGCCAAAATAGTTACCAGCCCAGGCACCACTCCCCTTGCGGCCAGCCCGACCGCTTTTTCCCTTATTTCCTGGTAAATCTTCCGGGCGGTCTTGCTACCGCTGATAATTTTATCTTCCATATTCACCATATTCATCAAAATATCATCACGATTGACAACCATATTATATTTTTTATAATGAATTTATGACCGACTGGAAAGAAATTTTACGCAGCAGCATAACCTCGCCGCAGGAATTACCTAGCCGCCTCAAGGACGGCTGCGGCTCTGATATGGCGGAGGTTGTCAAACGCTATCCCATGAGAATCAATCCCTATTATCTGGGTTTGATTAAGGATAAGGGCGATCCGATCTGGCGGCAGGCAGTTCCTCATCCCGCTGAAATAAAAGATTATATCGGCATGGCAGACCCCTTGGCCGAAGAAAATCTCAGCCCGGTGCCAAATCTGGTGCATAAATATCCTGACCGGGTACTTTTTCTGGTGTCCGCCCGGTGTGCCATGTACTGCCGTTTCTGCACCAGAAAAAGGAAGGTCGGCAAAAGCTGCATGAAGATCAGCAAAAAAAATATTCAGGATGCTGTCCGCTATCTGGAAAATACCCCAACCATCCACGATGTGCTGCTTTCCGGCGGCGATCCGCTGCTGCTTGAAGACGGTGAATTGGATGATATTCTTGGTAAAATCCACGCCATTTCCCATATATACATAATCAGAATCGGCTCAAGGGTACCCTGCACCCTGCCCATGCGGATCACCCCGTCCCTGGTAAAAATTTTGACCAAATATCAGCCGCTATATATAAACACCCATTTCAACCATCCAATGGAGCTGACCAGCAAGGCAAGGCTGGCCTGTGAAAGGCTGGCTGACGGCGGCATCCCTCTGGCTTGCCAAACGGTTCTTTTGAAAAACATCAACGATGACAGCCGCATCCTGAAAAAACTGTTTTACGGCCTGCTCAAGATGCGGGTCAGGCCCTATTATCTGTTTCAGGCTGATCTAACCCAAGGCACCAACCATTTCCGCACCGCCACCCAAACCGGTATCAATATCATGCGTGATTTAATCGGCAGCGTGTCGGGCATGGCGGTACCGACCTATGCCCTGGATGCCCCCGGTGGCAAGGGAAAAATCCCGCTCACCCCCCAGTATATTCTAAAAAATGGTCAAAACCTTCATTTTAATAATTATCTCGGCGAAAAATGCTGCTACCCGGAAATAGCCGATATTTAACGGCCCCATAGAAAGGAAGGATAAAATGAATTACAGGATCCGCAAAACATTAGCCGATTATAAACTGACAACCTATATTCACGAGGATTGTCAGCTTCCGGCAGATGCCCTTGATTGTTCGCTTGGCATCAACCCCTTCGGCTGTACTCCGGCCATCACCCAAGAGATTTTTGCCCGGGCCTTTGCCGCCATAGAGGCGTATCCGCCCTATCCTTACACGGAATTGAAGAAGGCAATCGCCAACTATCTCTCACCTCTGACCGAAATTGAACCAGCACAGATTACGCTTCATAACGGTTCAATCGGGATGATTATCCATCTAAACCGAATGCTGGTTGAGGAGGGAACCAGGATTCTGGCAGGCGGGCCTTCCTTTTCTTCCGCCATAACCGATATGCGGGCAATGGGCGGCATTATTGATTTAATTTACCTGAAAGAGGCTGACAGATTTGCCTTTTCGTCGGCTGCTTATCTGCGGGCCCTAGAGCCTGAGCATGCCCTTGTTTATATCGATAATCCCAATAACCCCACCGGGCAGGTTATTCCCGTAGCGGAACTGGAAAAACTAGCCATAGCCTGCCTTAAGCAGGATACGCTGCTTTTAGTTGATGAGGCATATGGCGATTTTATGGCCCTGCAAAACTCATCGCTCTCCCTGCTGGAAAAGTATGAAAATGTGATTGTCTTAAAAACCCTGTCCAAGGGCCTGGGTCTGGCCGGACTACGCACCGGCTATGCGGTAGTTCCGAGGGCTTTTGTCCCATATATGCAGAAATTACCGGCAGAAATGGCAGTTACCGGCATCGCTGCCGAGCTGGCTCCCTATGCCCTTGCAGACCGCACCCATCTTCAGAGTTCCATTGAAAAAATCAGGAAGAACAAGGAGGAATTACTTGGTTTTTGTCGGCAGCTTAAAGCCGCTGAAACTGATAATTCGGTACCCATTACTCTCTTATATACCGATAAGGATGTAGATTTATTTGCCATTTGTCTGCGAAATGGTATTATAGGCGAGCGGGGAGAGGATTTTGAGGGAATCGGCAAACGGCATATAAGGCTGCGTGTTCCAAGGGAGATGAAAACATTATTGCCCAGACTGGCATTGGTGGAGAGAGAATTGCAGAAGCTGCCTTAAGACAAAATTTAACAAGGAGGTAGATGAATGAGTACGGAAGCAAAAAAAATGTCCAAATTAAGGCGTTATATCCTGCCGGGCTTGATATTTCAGTCGGTGATTATCGCCGGAGGATACGGCACCGGCAAGGAACTGGTTGAATTTTTTATGCCCTTTGGTTCGCTGGGCGGCCTGATGTCCATGTGCTTGATAACCTTTGTCTTCTGGGCCGTAGTTTGTGCCGTAACTTTTGAATTTGCAAGGGTTTTTCAGACTTTTAACTACAAATCCATGTTCAAGGAATTGCTGGGGCCCGGCTGGATCTTATACGAAATCTGCTACATTGTGCTGCTGATGATTGTGCTGGCGGTGGTGGCGGCCACTTCCGGGGCCAACTTTCATGATGTTTTCGGGCTAAGTTCCTGGTACGGCATCATTATTGTCAGTGTTTGTATCATGCTGCTGGTCATCAAGGGAACCGGAGCCATAGAAACCTTTCTGGCCTATTGGTCATACCTGCTTTATGCCGTATATATTGTATTTCTGGTGATTTGTTTTAAGGCATTCGGCGATTCCATCCAGGACCAGTTTATGACCGTAAAAGAGGTTAATTCCGGCTGGGCCTTTGGCGGCGCCAAGTACGCCTTTTATAATTTGGGCATCATTCCGGCAGTTTTATTTGCCACCAGAGATGCCGAATCAAGAAAAGAGGCGGTAGGTTCCGGTCTTATCGCCGGAGCAATCGGGATCATCCCGGCCATCTTGTTATTTGTTGCCATGGCCGGATTGTATAATTCCGGCATTAAGACTGCCGAGGTGCCGGTTCATGTGGTATTTGATCAACTCAATATGCCCTGGCTGGAATACACCTTTCAGATTGTCTTGCTGGGAACCCTGATTGAGACTGGTTCAGGTTTTATCAAGGCGGTTTCCGACCGGTTTGAACTGAAATATACCAGTGAAAACAGACCGGTGCCGAAGGGGATGCGGGAAATCATCACCATCGGCTGCGTTATAATCGGGGTTGCCATATCCCAGTTTGGTTTGACCGGGCTGATCGCCAAGGGCTACGGCACCATCACCTGGGGATTTTTTATTTTATATGTGGTTCCCATGCTGACCATCGGGGTTTACAAGATTGCCAAGGCTCCCAAAAGATAAGGATTTGAAAGATGAATAGAAAAAAATCACTGGAGTATATCGAAAGGGATAAAAAGGTAGTCTCAAGGGTCTCCCGTCTTTCCTATTTCCCTCTGGTCATAGAGTCCGGCCAGGGTGCGAAAATCATTGATGTTGACGGCAATGAATATATTGATTTTCTAAGCAGCGCCTCATCGCTTAACCTCGGCAGTTCGCATCCGGCAGTTACCCGGGCCATAGAGGAACAGCTTAAAAAGATTTCCCAATATACGGCGGCATATACCTACAATACTCCCTTGATAGAATATGCGGAAAGGCTTTGTTCCATATATCCCGGCGGTGAAGAGGCAAGGGTGGTCTTCGGCAACTGCGGCTCGGATGCCAATGATGCGGCTATTAAGTTTTCACGGGCCTATACCGGAAGAAACAGGATTATCACCTTTATCAACAGCTATCACGGCAGCACCTATGGTTCTCTTAGTTTAACTGCGGTTACGACCAGAATGCGTAAAAAACTCGGTGCCTTACTGCCGGGGGTGGAGCATTTCAAATTCTATGGCAGCGATCTGGACGATGATTTGGTCAGCAGGGAGGCGGTCAGGGATCTGGAAGAGGCCTTTCATACCTACCTTCCGGCCGATGAGGTGGCTGCGGTCATTATAGAGCCGGTACAGGGTGATGCCGGCAATATCCCGGCCCATCCGATATTTATGAAAAAGCTCTATGAGCTTTGCCGGCAGCACGGCATACTGTTTATTTCAGAAGAAGTGCAGATGGGCTTTTTTAGAACCGGCAAATGGTTTTCCATTGAACACTATGAAGGCATTATTCCAGACGGAATCATCATGGGCAAATCCTTTGGGGCTGGACTTACGGCGGGCTGTTTTATGGCCAAAAAGGACATTGCCCAATGTCTGGAATCACCGGCGCATCTATTTACCCTGGGGGCAAACCATCTGGTATGTGCGGCAGGTGCGGCCGCCTTTGATGTTTATAAGTCTCAGGAATTTCAGGATGAATTGAAAATCAAAAATGCCCTGCTGAAAGAACTGGCCGAAGATTTGATGAAAAAACATGAGGATATGGTCATGTTTGTCAGGGGATTAGGGCTTTCTTACGGCATCGGTCTGGGCAGCAAGGTCGATGGCGTTTTGGCCGGAGATGACACCGCAACCTTCAAGATATTGTATCGTTGTTTTGAAAAGGGGCTGATTGTGATCTCTCTGGCCGGAAATATACTCAGGATTCAGCCGCCTTTGGTCATCACCGAAGAGGAACTGAAAAAAGGCTTTGAGATTATCGGCCAGGCCATCACCGAGTATAAGGAAGGCAAGATACCGGATAGCGTACTGGAGCATCAAAAAGGCTGGTAAACAGGCTCCTTATTCATCTGCAAGGCCCCTTGTTGATACGCTCGCAAGGGGCCTTTTGGTTTCTAAGCAATTTTTCTCAAAAAAATACTTGAAAAAGCTGATTTGCATCTTACTATATGAATGAATGCTCATATGCTCACTTATTTGGAGGAAACCCATGCAGGATTTTTGCAGTCAAAGATGTATCCATCAGGACGTGGTCGAAAAGGCCGCCGGAGAGGCCCTTGAGGAAGAGCTGATTGACAATCTATCTCAACTGTTCAAGGCCTATGCAGATCAGACCAGATTGAAAATTTTCCTGGCCCTTGACAAAAACGAGATGTGTGTCTGCGATCTGGCCGCACTGCTTGGCATATCCGAGTCTGCCGTAAGTCATCAGTTAAGGTATTTACGTAACCTGCGGCTGGTGAAAAAGCGAAAAGAGGGCAATGTGGTCTATTATTCATTATATGACGGTCATTGCAGTGAGCTGCTGGCGGTCGGAATAACCCATTTAAGTCATTAGGAGGATAATATGCAGATCATTAGTGAAATTTTGATGGAATCATGGCATATCCTGCTGGATTCTTCCATTTATATTCTCTTTGGTATTGTTATCGCCGGATTGCTGAAAACGGTTTTAAGTACCGAGCAGGTTTCCAGACATCTTGGCGAAGACAATTATAAATCGGTATTCAAGGCGGCCCTGCTTGGAGTGCCGCTGCCGCTCTGCTCCTGCGGCGTGCTGCCCGCTGCCGCGGCATTAAAGCGGCAGGGAGCCAACAAGGGCGCAACCACTGCCTTTCTTATTACCACCCCTGAATCGGGGATTGATTCCATCAGCATTACCTATGCCCTGCTTGACCCGATTATGACCATTATCAGACCAGTTGCCGCCTTTGTCAGCGGAGTAAGTGCAGGTCTGCTCGAAAACTGGCTTGATAAAGATGATCAAACCATGCAGCTAAATGTGATCAGCCAAACAGAGGCCAGCAGGCAGAAGCAGTCTTTTACGGCAAGGCTGGCTGCCAGTCTTCGCTATGCCTTTACCGATGTATGGGCCGATATTGTTGTCTGGTTTGCGGCAGGTTTGCTATTGGCCGGCACCATCACTGCTCTTGTCCCCGATGAATTTCTGGCCAGATGGATGGGCGGCGGCTTTATTTCCATGTTGATTATGCTGATCATGTGCATTCCCCTTTATATCTGTGCCACGGCCTCAACCCCGATTGCGGCAGCCCTGATTATGAAGGGCGTAAGCCCGGGTGCGGCACTGGTACTGCTGCTGGTCGGGCCGGCCACCAATATTACTTCCCTTACGGTCTTGTACGGGATACTTGGCCGCAAAAGCACCTATAGGTATTTGCTGGTACTCTCTTTAGTTGCGGTATTTTTCGGTTTAGGGATGGATTTTGCGTATGATTTGCTGAACATTAAACCAAGAGCTATAATCGGCGAGGCTGGCGAGCTGGTGCCGTTTTGGTTAAAATTATCCGGTGCGGCGGCTATTATAACTTTATCCATTAAACCATTGTACAGGGTTATTAGAAATAAGATAATGCCGCCCCCTGCAAATCTGCAAACTGTTATAAAGCCGATTGAATCTTCATGCACCAGTGCCTGTGGATGCAGTGAAAATAGCTAAATGAAATGGATGCCCCTACATGTTCCCCTGCCTCCACCATGTAGGGGCGGATTCCATATCCACCCGTAATTTGACAATATATAGTCAACCCTGAAAAACTCTATTTTTGAGTTTTCAGAGCTAATTTTTGCAAAGCCGACATGTGCATTACGCCGATAAAAAATAGGCGTAAAAAATTACATACCTCCCTCATCCACTTTTTGAAGTTAAATGCAGCCGCTGCCAGCATTAAATTGACACTGTCGCCGACACTACCCTTGAGAAAGTTGCGGGCTAACCGAAAATCTGATTTAAGATGACCAATTATCGGCTCAATGCCTGCTCTGCGTCTAAACCTTTTTCTCATTTTTTGGCGTTGATACGGTGTATCGTTT
>PDQP01000057.1:12526-15322 GCA_002747805.1 Deltaproteobacteria bacterium | reverse complement strand
TGCCTACAGTTATTTAACTCCGCTAAATGAAAAGGAGCAGTCTCTGCTTGCCGATCTCCATCTTGAAGCGGGTGCGCCGATAAAGGCTGCGCCGCTCTATGAGGAGGTTCTGCAGAAAAAATATGGCAGGAATATCTTGCAGCGGCTGGTTATCAGCCTCTACCGCCAGGACGATATTGATGGCGCTCTCAAGGTTCTGGATAAGTATAAAAAAGAGGCGGCGCAGTCAAAAGAGCTGCTTCAGCTGCAAGGAGAAATATATTACGGCAGAAAACAGTTTGCCCCTGCGGCCAGAGCCTATAGCAAGGCGGCAACACTTAAAGGTAAACATCAAGGGCAGTGCTGGTTGATGGCTGGCTATGCGGCATTACAGGGTGGCGATCTCTCCCATGCAAAACGTTATCTGCAAAAGGCTGCAGGCTTTCCCAAACAGAAAAAAAGTGCAGAAGGCACATTAAAAATGGTGGCAGCACAGCAGGCGGATAATTGAGATGCCTTTCTAGGAGCCGAGTTTGCCGTACCGGTTATACTGCGACAGATGAATGATAACGGTTCCCTTGCTGGTTTGCACCGGATAGTATAGCTCATAGCGGCCATCGCTGGCGGAAAAGCGGCGCTGGCTGGTTTTTCCGGCAAATACGTCATACAAATACTGCCTCTCTTCGCTGGAAGTGCTTAAAATATAGCCGGATTTTTGCGGCTCTTCATCCTTTTCGAGTTCGCTGTATCTGCTAAAGCGGAGCAGGAAATCACGACCCTCGATTTTATCGGGAGCGATTACGATGATCTGGGGAAATTTTTCTTCCACCTTGCTGAGTATTCCGATGTCTCTTGCTGCCTCTTCAATATATTGACGGGAAAAGGAATAATCCGCCAGCCGATCAATAATATGCCGCTGCTCCTTAACCAGATCCGAGGCAGCCGCAACCAGATAGGCCTCTTTTTTTCGTGATGAGACCAGATCTCCTGTATATAAAAGTGCGAAAATTACGGCCAGCGAGCCGATAAAGGCGGCGGCAGTTTTGAAAATATTCCTTGAACTTAACGCCTTTCCCGCTGGCCGCCCCTCGGCAATGGCGGTTAAATTCAACATGATATTCAAGATAACCGCCGCCGTCATAACCGCAAACAGACCAAAGATGCTGAGATAAAAAATCTCGGTCATATTTTCCCGGAAAACCTTGAAACCAAAGACCTCGCAGCTAACAAAAATAAATACCCAATAGATGAGTAAAATAACTGCGATCAAGGCAATCTTATTGGTAATTCTGACAATATTCACAGCTAAAGTCTATTTATTGTTCCTCATAAACGGCAGACCAGCCAGAACAATCAGGCCGGTAATTACCGCAAAATGAATAAACATATCCTTTTGCACCGCACCCCAGATAATGTAAACCGAGCCGATGGCGGCGAGAGCCGGAGTGATAAACCGAACTAGGTCATTATCATCCTTAAAACTTTTAATTACCCAAAAATAAAGGGAAATATAGATAACATATAAAAATGCAATGGGCAGTTCGGAGATGTCCATAAATTTTCCCTGCCCGAACCAGCCGGCAAAATTTCCATACCAGACCACCAGCCAGAGGGCAGACATAACCAGACCGACCAGTGCCGAATTGATGGTGCTGTTGGTCTTTTGATTTATCTGCCCAAACAGTTTAGCCTGCGGTCCCAGGCCCCTTGAGGCGATGGAATACATCCCTCTGCTGGCCGCCATAACCAGCCCGTTCAAGGTGCCAAGGCAGGAGATAACCACAAAAAGGGTCAGCAGAGTGCCGCCTGCCGGGCCAAATATTATGCCGATAACCTTGCCCGGCGCGTCATCACCGGCAACAATCAGTTCATCGTTGGATAATACCCCCGACAGGCCGAGATAATAAATCATGTAAATAATAACCACGGCGATTGAGCCGAGAAAAAGTGCCTTGGGCAGAGTTTTTTTGGCATCCTTTATCTCGGCATTGATGGTGGTGGCAATAATCCAGCCTTCATAAGCAAAGGCGGTGGATAAGGTGGCAACCGCCAGTCCGCCGCCAGCGGCAACATTTTGGGCAGTATGGGTAAAGGCTTCTACCGTTTGGCCGCTTAAAAGACCCGATATGCCGCCAATCACCGCCACCAAAAAAATCGGGATCAGCTTGATTAGCGTAGTAGAAATTTGCCACCTTCCGGCAAGAATCGGTGAAAACATATTTAACATAAAAAAGAACACCATATAAATAGCGGCGATCACCCAAAGCCATGACGGGCAATCAAATAAACTGACCGTATATCTGGCCGATACCCAGGCCAGCACTGCCACCAGAGCCGGATAATAAATAAAGGTCATAAACCAGGCTATCAGATAACCGGCCCGCCAGCCGTAGGCAGCCTCGAAATAATCCACCAGCCCGTTGACCTTTTCAATCCGGGTAGCAAGGTTGGAAAAAACAAAGGCCGTTACCACCATAATACTGCCGCCGATCAGCCAGGCGAACATGGCCACCGGCAGGGAACCGCCGGAAGCCTTTAATACATCATCGGCCTTGAAAAACACGCCGGAGCCAATGACAATGCCAATGACCATGGCGGTAGCCGTCCAGAACCCGTACTTTCTCTTTAACTCTTCCATTTCCCCTCCATTTTTCTTGTTTTCCCCGTCAAAAATGCAGATAATAAGCCGAGTAATTTACCATGAATGATAACGGAGGCAAGTTTTTTAATAAAAATACTGATAAATCATATAATTTTTATTTTTATATTTTTTTCTCTAATCCGCTTATTTTGCTTGCTTTTTCGGGGGGGGGGGGG
>PDQP01000057.1:0-12488 GCA_002747805.1 Deltaproteobacteria bacterium | reverse complement strand
GGGGGGTAGATTTTACTCATTTTTCTGTTTTGCCAATGAAAATAACCGCCTTGAATTTATAGCTTTTAGAGGAGGTAAAATGCGTGCCTTGACCATCAAAAGAAAACTGATTCTCATCCTGCTTGCCCTGCCGCTGATTCCGGCACTGACCCTTGCCCTTTATTTTGCCGAAAACATGGAAAAGCAGGCGGTGCAGACCTTTGTTTCTGCCACTAACCATGAATTAAAGCAGGTGGATCAAGGTTTCACCTTTTTCATAGACGGCATCAAGAAAACCGCCGAACTTTTGGCCGCAACCCCATCCTTTCAAAATTTGACCGGCAAGCTGCTCAATCTGGTTCGGGGCGATGACCCGAAGATTTTTTACCAAAATTTGCAGGGGACAACCCTGGAAGCACTAGCCACGCTTAAACGGGTTAATCAGACTTTCTCTGAAACTTCTGTGGTTTATTTGGGAGTTGAAGACGGCGGCTTCCTTGTTTCAGATATAGCCATGATGCCTGGTACAGGTTTTGATCCCCGCAGCAGAAGCTGGTACAAGGAGGCTATAAGCAAGAATGGTGCTATTGTAACTCCGGCCTATCCCAGCACCACCGGAGACATCGTGGTCAGTGTTGTCGCACCAATTATGGCAGCAAGCGGCAGTCCGCTTGGGGTTGCGGGCATGGATGTCAATTTAACCGATCTTTCCGAGGTGATAAAAAATACCACCATCGGCGAGACGGGTTATACCATTTTGATCCAAAAAGACGGAACAATTCTTGCCAATCCACGGCAAAAAGAAAGTAATTTCAAGAAAATAGTAGAATTTAATCCGGCCTTTGCTGATATGGACGAAATGGAAAACGGCTGCAGGGAGTTAAGTATTGACGGCGGGGAATATTTGGCTACCGTTTATAGCTCTCCCAAACTAAATTGCCGTTTTATTGGCCTGATTACCAAACAGGAGGTTATGCAAAAATCCGCCGCCATGTGGAAATTTGTCTCTGTTTCGGCGGTAGTGCTGGCGGTGTTGTTCACCCTGCTTGCCCTATGGCTGGCAAACGGCATCATTCAGCCCCTGAACCGAGTGGCGGCCCTGATTAACGACATCGAAAAAAGCGGCGATCTGCGGAAGAGGATTGAAGTTGAGAAAGAGGATGAAATTGGCTCGCTGGCAAAACTTTTCAATGTTTTTATCGGAAAATTACAAAATATTATCAAGGAGTTAAAGGTCAGCAGTGATAATTTGGCCTCTTCGGCATCCCTGCTGACCAATGTTTCCGGTGAGCTGCTGGATAACTCGGAGAACACCGCTCAGCGTTCGTCCACCGTGGCCGCCGCTGCCGAAGAGCTTAACGCCAACCTCTCAGGAGTGGCTGCCGCCATGGAGCAGTCCTCGGTTAATGCCAATGCTGTGGCTAACGCCGCCGGAGAAATGCATCTGACCATCAAGGAAATTGCCGGAAAATCCGGTCAGGCCAGAGAGATTTCCACGGCGGCAGTAACCGAAACCAGAGAGGCTGCCGCCTTTATGAAAGAACTCTACGAGGCCGCCAACCGAATTGGCAAGGTAACCGAGGCCATTACCGAAATTTCCGACCAGACCAACCTGCTGGCCCTAAATGCCACCATAGAGGCGGCACGGGCCGGGGAAGCAGGCAAGGGCTTTGCCGTAGTTGCCAATGAAATCAAGGATCTGGCAAAGCAGACCGCCGGAGCGACCTCGGAAATAAGCAGCCTGGTCGAAGCCGTGCAGGGAACCACCCAAAAAACCGGACATGGCATTGAAAATATTGAAAAAGTCATATCCGATGTTAATGAAATTATCGCCTCCATAGCCGAAGCGGTGGAAGAGCAAAGCATTACCACCAACGAAATTGTGGAGAATATCAATCAGGCTAGCCTTGGCATTCAAGAGGTGAACGAGAATGTCAGCCAAAGCTCGCAGTCATCGTACAGCATCACCAAGGAAATTGCCGAGGTTTCCGTGGCGGCCGGCAGTATCAGCGAAAGTAGCCGTGAACTGGCCGAAAACGCTAAGGAACTTTCTGCCAACTCTGAAAATCTTCAAGAAATTGTCAATAAATTCAAGGTGTAATGCTTGGTTTTGGGGCTGCCCCTACGTGAATCATGATGTAGGGGCGGATTCCATATCCGCCCGTGTTTTAGGAAAAATTGATTAGGGCAGAAATAGATTCTGCCCCTACGTGGCTCATAATGTAGGGGCGGATTCTATATCCGCCCTTTGGACAGAAAGCATCCGGTAAAACGATTTATTGGTTTTTCCCGGCCTTAATCTCGGCAATGGCATCATTCATGGAAATGCCGTTCAACCAACTGTCTCGCTCTTTTGTGTAATCTCCTTGACCAATAGAAAATTGATTAAGAAACCGAATAGTATCAACGCTCCCCATTTCTTTGAATAGAATATGAGTAGCTTGACGGTTAATTTCGGAAACAGGTTTTGTTTGTGTATTCATACTTTTAACTCCATCACGAATTCGGTGGGTGAGACAACCTTCGTGTTTAATGAATCAAAACTTTTTGCTTTTTTCAAAAATTTATCATCACAGGTACAAAAATAATCAATCTTTGAAACAGATGCAAATGCCAAATGAAGAAAGGCTAGATGTCGACAATAAGCACAACCTTAGAAATACCATGCTGCAATTATTTTCATTGGCATTTATTCAATATTTTTGGGGAAAGTGGTTGAAATTTAATTTTTGCAGTGATATTTTCCCAGTTATTTTTTCTTGTAATGACAAGTTACTATGGCTTGATAAAGACGAACTGGAGGAATAAAACAATGAAAAAGGGTAGTTTTCTTGGCTGTTTGGTCTGGTCTGTGTGGGTGATTTTCTGTTGTACTCAGCAGGCATATGGAAATGGTCGGCAGGTCAGTCTGCAGGAGGTTCTGGTTGATATTACCAAAACCAGTCCCGCCATTAACGAGGCTATTGAGCATTACCGGAGCGTGGTTGCCGAAAAGAAGATCGCTACCAGCGGCTATCTGCCGACTGTGGGAGCAGAGGTAACGGTGGGGCCGGAAAGAACCAAGGGCGTTTCTACCGAGGAAGCGGTGGAGACTGAAGATGGCATGATTGTCGAGGAGGAAACCAGAACTCTTACCAGCACTACGGCCAAGGTTTATGCCCGTCAAAACCTGTTTAACGGCTGGAAAACCACCTCATTTATGAAAGAGACCGATGCCAGAATTTTGGCGGCGGCCTATGATGTCCTGAACACGGCCAATTCGGTTTATCTGAAAACCGCTGAGGCATATATAAATGTGGTTAAGGCGGCAAAAATGCTTGAGATTGAAAGGGAAAATTCCCTTACCCAGGAAAAGATAATGCGTCAGGTCAGGGAAAAGACCGATGCCGGTTTTAATCGGGTTTCAGAGCTTTATAACTCCGAGTCCCGTCTGGCCCGCTCCAAGGGCAACTTTATTTCACGTCAGCAGGATCTTAATCAGGCTCTTGCTGTTTTTCACCGCCAGTTCGGCCGGGTGTTAAGTGCCGATCAATTTATCATGCCCAGAATGAACTACAATGTGCCTGCCACCATGCAGGAAGCGGTTGATATTGCTCTGCACAAGCATCCTGCCTTGAAGGTGGCCGAACATAATATTGAAAAGGAAAGATATACCTTCGAAAAAACTTCTGCCGCCTATTGGCCCAGCCTGGATGTTGAGCTTTTGGGTCAGTATCGGGATGATACCGGCGGCCGGGAAGGGGATGATATGCAGATGGGAGCCTATCTTACCCTGAGCCATGTCTTTTATGACGGCGGTCTGCGGGCCGGAGAGAAATTACGGGATAAGCAGGCGATTAGAAAGGAGCATCAAAGGGCCTATATAGAACGCCGTAATGTCAATGAAACTGTCCGTCTGGCCTGGAATATCATGGCGGCGGAGAAGGAAAAGAAAAATTATCTGGATGAGCATGTGAAATTGAGTGCCAAAACTCTGGAGACCTTTAACGAAGAGTATTATGTGGGCAGAAGAACCCTGCTTGATTTGCTCAATATGGAAAATGAGCATACTGATGCCAAGTTGTCCCAAACCGATTCATATTTTTCTTATGTTACCGCAGTTTATCGGGTTATGCAGGCCACGGGTGAGCTTCTGGACGAGCATGATACCGGCCTGCGTGAACTTTTGGGTATTCCGAGGGGCCAAAGGGATGTGATTGCCGATAAGGTGTATGACGGGCTGGAGTTGAACCGTGATCGGGATCAAACCGAAGATGCCTATGATCAATGCGATAACTCCGTCCCCGGCTCAAGCAGAAACTATGGCTGTTCCGATGCGGTTATTACCGAGCTGGGCTACCCCCATAACAGCGGGGAATTATCGCCATATCTGATACCAAAGGGCAAGGTTCAGACCAGGAAAAAATCATCCAAGGCTCCTTAAAGCTGAAATTTAGTGTTTACAGTTCGGATGCTGATGCTCTATCCGGCAAGTAATTTTCTACCCTGCTCCCTGATGTAAGGGGCGGGGTATTTATATTTGGTTCTTTTCCTGATGATTCCAGTTTTAGCCGTGCAGTTTCTTTTTGCAGACAAAAAAACTTAGGGGAGAAGAATTTAATCAAAACTGTTAGCGACTAAATGGAAGAAAAATATCGTACGGATCCCTTGCTGCTCTGTCTGGTTACCATGACCAGACTTGATAAACGTCCTGCTTCGGCAGAGTCCCTGGTTGCGGGCCTGCCTTTTAATCCCAAGGATGACCGCAAACGCCTCTTTAGTATTAAGGGGTCTAAATCCAATTTTTCAAGGGCGGCAGGTCGGGCAGGGTTTAAGTCCACCCTGCAAAAACGTCCCCTGAAAGATGTACCGGCGGTGGTTTTGCCGGCAATTCTGATGCTTCGTGATGATAATGCCTGCGTCTTGACGGATATCGATCATGAAGCTGGTAAGGCAGTGGTGATTATTCCCGCAGTTGATGATAATCCGGTAGAAATTTCCCTGAAAAAGCTGGAAGAGGAATATCTTGGCTATGTCTTTTTTCTTAAACATCATTACGAGGGAATCCTGCCCACCAACCTGCTCAACGAAAGTGATATAAAAGATAAGAAAAACTGGTTTTTCTCGACCATTATCAAATATAAGTCCATCTATCTGCGGGTTGTGATCGCCTCGCTGTTTATCAACTTGTTTGTCATTGTCGGCCCGATGTTCACCATGAATGTATATGATCGGGTAATTCCGTATAATGCCACCGATACCCTCTGGGTACTGGCGGTCGGCATCGGCATAATCTACGGTTTTGATATTATTCTAAAATTTTTGCGGACGGTCTTGCTGGAGCGGGCCTCGAAAAAGAGCGATATTATTGTCTCTTCGATGCTCTTTCAACATGCGATGAATATAAAAATGGCGGAAAGGCCCAGGTCAGTCGGCTCTTTTGCCAGTAATATCAGGGATTTTGATGGCATAAGGTCTTTTTTGGCCTCTTCGGCCCTGACTGCCTTTATTGATATTCCCTTTGCCGTTATCTTCCTGATAGTGATTTATTCCATCCAGCCGCTGATGGTATTTATTCCCCTGACCGTGATTACTATACTGATGCTGTTTTCCCTGCCCATGAAATATTCTATCCAGAAGATCGTGGACAGCAGCTATGAGGCTGCCGGCAAGAGAAACAGCGTTCTGGTCGAGGCCCTGGCTAATCTGGAAACCATCAAGGCCTTTAACGCCAGCAGCACCCTGCAATGGCATTGGGAAGAGGCCACTGGTGATATTGCCGATAAGAATTTGCAGTCCCGCACCAGATCAAGTGCCATTTCGACTACGGCCGCCTTTCTTACCCAGTTAAGTTCGGTGGCAATTATCGTGGCCGGGGTTTATCTGATCAGGGATGGTGCCATGACCATGGGCGGCTTGATTGCCATCAATATATTATCCACCAGAACCATCGCCCCCATGACCCAGGCGGCCACCCTGCTGACCAATTACCATCAGATGAAGACGGGCCTGAAATCCCTTAATGATTTGATGCAGAAGGCCGAGGAGCGTCCGGCGGGCAAAAGGTTTATCAGAAGGCCGAAATTTAAGGGGGACATTGAGTTCAGGGAGGTAAGTTTTACCTATCCCGATGAGGTCAAACATGCCTTGAAAAATGTCAGCTTCAAAATAAGTCCCGGTGAGCGGGTGGGCATAGTCGGGGCGGTTGGCTCGGGAAAATCCACCATCAGTAAGCTGCTTATGGGGTTTTTTGATGCTGATTCCGGCTCGGTTTTCATTGACGGCCTGGATATAAAGCAGATCGATCCGGCTGATCTCAGGCAGAATTTTAGTTATGTTCCCCAGGAAGTTACCTTGTTTTCCGGTACGGTCAGGGAAAATATCACCCTTAAATCACCTCATGCAACTGACGAGGAAATTGTCAGAGCGGCAAATTTCGGTATTGTTAATGAACTGACTGACCGCCACCCGTTGGGGATGGATTTGCAGGTCGGGGAACGCGGGTTTAATGTGTCCGGCGGGCAAAGGCAGTCCATTGCCGTGGCCCGGGCCTTTATCAGAAACAGCCCGATCATCCTGCTGGATGAGCCGACTAATGCCATGGATTTTAATACAGAAACCAAGGTTATCCGTAATCTCAAGGAAATAACAAAGGGTAAGACTTCCATTATTATTACCCATAAACCATCCATTTTGTCCATTGTGGATCGGATGATTGTTATGAATAACGGCATGATCGCCATAGACGGCCCCAAAGCAAAGGTTATTGCCAGACTTGGAGGCAAGAAATGATCAGGATATGGGGCAGGAAAAATAGGGCTAATCCGCATAAACTCGCCAGGAGAAAGTATAATCAGGTTGATATTGAGTACATGAACAGCCTTAGCAGTGCCGTTTTATCCGGTAGTTCATCACGGCTGAACCTGCTGCTTTATATCATCTGTCTGGTCATGCTTGCTGTTGTTACCTGGGCATATTTTGCCAAGCTCGATGAGCGGACCAGAGGAGTAGGCAAGACCATTCCGCCCAGACAAATTCAGGTGGTGCAGAACCTTGAAGGCGGCATAATTGAGAAAATTCTGGTATCCGAAGGGCAGAGAGTGAAGAGCGGGCAGGTGCTGGTGGTTATTGATGACACCGGGGTCGGCAGTTCCTTTGCTGAAAGTTCCAGTAAACTCAACGAACTAAAGGTTGTGGCCAGCAGACTAAAGGCCGAGGCCGGACTGACCAGGGAGATGATGCCGGTGGCAGGTATGGCCCCGGACAGCAAGACGGTTATGAACGAAAAACGGCTGTTTCAGGCAAGATTAAAGCAGCATAATAATAAAAAATCCTTGCTGGAACAACAGTTAAGGCAAAAGGAAATTGAACTGGGCAGTGCCAAACAGAATTTACAGTCGTTCAGGTCAAGCCTTGCCATGATTAACCGTGAGATCAAGCTAAGCCGCCCCTTGCTTGATAAAAGACTGCTTTCCGAGCTTGAATATCTGGCGATCAAACAGCGGCAGCTGGAGAAAATTCAGGAAGTCAATAACACCAAAAAGCAGATTGAAAAGCTGCAGGTGCAGATTGTTGAAGAAAAAGAAAAGGTGGATGAGCTTGAAGAGGCAAGGAAAACCGAATCCATGACCGAGCTGAATCAGGTGCTGGCGGAAATAGAAAGGCTTTCCCTGACCCAGGTAGCCATTATGGATCGGGTTACCAGAACCAATGTCCGTTCGCCGGTTGACGGGGTTATCAAGCAGCTGCTGATTAACACTGTAGGCGGGGTTGTCCGCCCGGGCATGGATATTCTGGAGATTGTACCAGACGCTGAAAGTCTGGTGGTTGAAACCAAGATCAGCCCTTCTGATATTGCCTTTATCTATCCCGGACAAAAGGCGGTGCTTAAATTTACTGCCTATGATTTTGCCATTTACGGCGGGCTGGACGGCGAAGTTACCCATATCAGTGCGGACACCATCACCGATCCTGACGGCGGGGAATTCTACCTGGTACGGGTTAAGGCTGACAAGGATTATATCGGCAGCAAGGAAAATCCTAAAAAAATTATAGTGGGCATGACCGCTCAGGTTGATATAATTACAGGCAAGAAAACCGTTATGCAGTATCTGTTGAAGCCGATTTTAAGAGCCAAAAACAACGCCTTGCGAGAAAGATGATGAGCATATTCTGTTTGACCAAAGATAAGTATATTCAGGACAATCTGGTCTCATTATATGGACATGATCAGGTTGTTATATCTGAAAGTCCGGTTCAACTGGTTAAAAATGATCTAAAAAAATGTTCAGTTTTGCTGGTTGATCTTGAAGATAACAAGATACCAAGGGGGCTGGACGCTAAGTTGCCGGTGGCGGTGCTGACTGCTGTACCGGATTTTAAGGAGGCGGTTATCCTGCTGCAAAGCGGCGTTAAGGGCTACGGCAACCGGAAGATGCTCAAGGAAAATCTGTGGCAGATGGTGGATACGGTCAAATCCGGTCAAATCTGGCTGCCGCCGGAGATTTTGGCAAAACTCATTGCCAGTCTTGATAGCGGCGATGACGGCAGCAAAATTTTAGATAAATTAAGCGGACGGGAAAAAGAGGTGGCAAGTCTGGTGGCAAAAGGGCTTACCAATCAGGAAATAGCCGATCAGCTTTTTGTCTCGGTTCGGACAGTCAAGGCTCATTTAAGCTCAATCTATGAAAAAACCGGACTTAAAAACCGGCTTGAGCTGGGCCTTGGGTTGAAAAAGGCTTAGTCTCCCGCCGGAGCAGGCTGAATTTCTGCCTTAATCGATTTGGCTCTTAAATATGCCTTGATTTGCTCGGCATCGTTATCCATGATCTTGCATTTTGCCTCTCGGCTCATCAGATCAGCAAGGGACGCTGGCAATTCGGCCTCTTGGCCGGTGGCTTTGGCTACCGCACCGCCAAACTTGGCCGGATGGGCGGTGGCCAGGCAGATGGTGGCAACTCCTTGTTTTTTCATGTCTAAAGCAGCTTTTACGCCCACCGCCGTATGAGGATCCAGAATATAGTCATATTCTTCGGCAAAACCCTTGATGGTCTCAAGCACCTCTTCCTCATTGACCGCTGCCGCTGAAAAATCTCGGCTGATCGTATCCTGATATCTGGAGAGGTCGAGCTTGCCGTTTTCTGCAAATTCTTCCATCATCTCCTTGGTTTTGGCGGCTTCCGAGTCCATCAGATAGTAGAGATAGCGTTCAAAGTTGGAAGCGGCCTGAATATCCATGGACGGGCTGGAGGTGGCCTTGACCTCGCTTAATGAATAATCGCCTTCTTTAACAAATCTGGTTAGAATATCGTTGCTGTTGGTGGCTAGAATCAGCTTGCGGATGGAGCCTTCCGGCAGCAGTTTTCTGGCGATATAACCGGCAAAAATATCACCGAAATTGCCGGTCGGCACCGCAAAGTCCACGGTGGCGGTTTCCTCGTTTTTTCTGAGATATAAAAAGGCATGGACGTAATAGACCACCTGGGCCAAAACCCTTGCCCAATTGATGGAATTGATGGCACCTAGATTAAATTCCTGCTTAAATTCCAGGTCATTAAAAATCTGTTTAACCAGAGACTGCCCGTCATCAAAGGTGCCCCGGATGGCGATGTTAAAAACATTTTCATCCATGACCGTGGTCATCTGTCTTTCCTGGACCGGGCTGATTCTTTCGTGGGGATGAAGGATGAAGATATTGATATTTTTCTTGCCGCGTACCCCATAAATGGCCGCACTGCCGGTGTCTCCAGAGGTGGCACCAAGGATGTTCAGCACCTGGCCGTTTTTTTTCAGCAAATATTCAAAAAGATTGCCCAGAAACTGTAGGGCCACATCCTTGAAGGCCAGAGTAGGGCCGTGAAATAACTCCATAATATACAAATCTCCCTTCTTGACGATCGGAGTTATTTTTTTATGACCAAAGTTTTCATAGGATTTGAAAATGATGTCTTTCAGATCGCTTTCCGGAATATCTTCGATAAACCGCCGCATGATTTCATAGGCCAGTTCATGGTAATCAAGATTTTCCCATGAATTGATGGTCTCGCTGCCGAGGCGGGGAATGGTGCGGGGCAGCAGCAGGCCGCCGTCTTCGGCCAGCCCCATCATCACTGCTTCTGTAAAGGATATTGATTTTATGCCGCCTCTGGTACTGAAATATTGCATTGTTCCTAGTCCTCAATCAGCTTGTCGGTATTGAGTTTTACGGCATTATGCCATAAGCCCTCGAGATCATAAAATGACCTTTGTTCGTGGTAGAAAATATGTACCACCACCTCGTCAAAATCAAGCAGCACCCACAATCCTTCCTTTAGCCCTTCGGCGGTGGCTGCCTTGATTCGTTTGGAACGCAGTTCTGCCTCAATGGCCTCGGCCAGCCCCTGAACATGCCTGGTTGAGCGGCCGTTCATAATCACAAAATAATCGGTAAAGGCGGCCTTGCCGGTAACATCCAGCACTACCAGTTCCTCGGCCTTTGCATCCAGTGCGGTTTTGGCACAGAGCCTTGCCAGTTCAAGGCCGGTCTTATCTACATGTTCTTTTTTTAGTCGTTTCATTGGCTTATTTGATCAGGCAGGTTATTTTCTGCTTTTTCTTGGCGGAAATTCAAAGGTGATCTTGCCCTTTTTGTCCAGCAGCAGCCAGGCATCAAAGGGGCGTTTTTTCTTGGAGATAAATCCTTTTATCAGCTCGGTTTTGCCCTCGGTTAAAAGCTGGGTGATATGTTTTGGTTCCAGTTGTTTGGAAAGAATAATCTTGCCGATTTTTAATCCTTTTTTGCTGTCGCCGTCAAGGGCCGAGCCGGACATATATGAGGCCGGAGTATCAAAGACCGGCGTGCCGTCGATGGGGGAATATCCCAGATGGCCGGTTTTCTTGATGGCCTCCACATCCAGGTCATCGGTGGAATCGGCAAAGATAAACTCAATCTTGTTTTTGGCAAGTTTTACTGATGCGGTAAAGGGTTTGCCCCGTTTGGAGAGAAAATTTGAGTAGGGGCCGATGGTCTCGCCGCCGATCAGCCGTACTATTTCCTCGTCTTCCATGACCCGGCCGCCCAGCACCTTTCTGATCGAAATGTCACCATCTTCCGAAACATAGGCGGTTGGAGCCGAAAAAAAACGGACGCCGCTGACCGGACTAAAGGCCGCCTCTTCCTGATGGTCTGAATCTTCAAATTGTTTTACCTGCTCGATGATATGTCTGGTAAGCTGCCGTATTTCCTCCATAAATTTCTTGCGGGTAAATTTGCCGGAGAGAATAAGATTTAGCTTGTATTCCCACTCGCCGGTCATCTCCGGTGAGGCCAGTACCTCGATTTTCATCGCCTCCAGCAGGGCGAGCAGCTCAAAGGCCTTGCCGGTCGGGGCAAGCTCCTTTCCTTCCCTGACCATGTATTTTTCCTTGAGCAGCTTTTCCATGATGGCGGCCCGGGTGGCGGGCGTTCCCAGTCCCCGTTCTTTCATGGCATCGGCCAGTTCTTCATCTTCGACAAGCTTGCCCGAATTTTCCATGGCCGAAAGCAGGGTCGCCTCGGTAAAACGGGGTGCCGGTCTGGTCTCGGTGTCGTGCCTTTTCAGTTTGGCACAAGTTACCTGTACCCCTGCTGGAACAGGTTCCAGGGCCTGCTCCTTACTGCCGCCGCCAGGGCCGTCATAAACCGCCTTCCAGCCGGCTTTGAGCAGGATCTTCCCTTCGGTCAGAAAGGTTTCATCTTTAACCACCGATAACCGTTTGGTATTATGGTATTCGGCGGGCGGGAAAAATACGGCGATAAATCTTTGCACCACCATTTGGTAAATCTTTAGCTCCGGCCCGCTTAACCCGGACGGCAGTTTATTCGTGGGAATGATGGCATGGTGGTCTGAGACCTTCCTATTATTGAAAATTAACTTGTTTGGTTTAACGTATTTTTTATTTACCGCCTCTTCGGCAAATTTGCCGTATTGCCAGCCAGTTTGGCTCTGCAGGGTATTATAGACCGGTTTGATATAATCTTCCGGCAGGTATCTGGAGTCGGTTCTGGGATAGGTGAGAACCTTGTGTTTTTCGTAAAGGGCCTGAGCCAGAGCCAAGGTATTTTTGGCTGAAAAACCAAAGCGGGAGTTGGCCTCTCTTTGCAATGAGGTCAAATCATACAGCGGCGGACATTTCTGGCTGGATTTTTTATTGGTATCGCTCACCTGTGCCGGCTGTCCCTTGCATTTTTCAATGATGGCATCGGCTTCCTGCTGCTGCCAGATCCGGTCTGCCTTCAGGTGAGGCCTGGCCGCATCCTTTTTGAATTTTGTATCTAGCCATTTTCCTTCGTACGAGGTGCCGTCATGGGTAAAACTGGCCAAAACATTGGCATACGGCTGAGGCACAAAGGCCCTTCTTTCCCGTTCCCGCTTGACCAGCAGAGAGAGAGTAGGGGTCTGCACCCGCCCGCACGGGGTAAGAAAAAAGCCACCCTTTCTGGAATTATAGCCGGTCAGGGCCCGGGTTGCGTTAATGCCGATCAGCCAGTCGGATTCGGAGCGGCACAGGGC
>PDQP01000051.1 GCA_002747805.1 Deltaproteobacteria bacterium | reverse complement strand
TTAAGCTGCATAGACAGGCTCTGATCCACCAGACTTAGTTGGCTTTGGTTGGGACTTTTTCCTTTCATTTTTACTCCAAAAATGTCATTTAATATTGCAAGATTTCGAGTATATTTTAACAGAAACCTGCAATTATGACCATAAAAAAATGAAATTTGTCTTTTATTTTCAAAGTGTTGGTAGTTTCTCAGGGTTGACTAATTATTGTACTAACAGAAAGGGACAAAGTCAACCAGCAAGTTTTGCCTGAAACGACCTTGGTATCCACAGGGGGGGGACCAAGATAAACCCTTCGATGACCGAACAGGCGGCTTTAATCATATATCCTGCTTCTATGTAAGCTCGCTGTTCATGATCTCTTTTGAAATGAGGAGCGTATTTAATCGTCCAGATCATCCCACATTTCCCTGTCGTCTAATAATTCTTCCTTACCTGTTTTTATATCCTCAAGGACAGCAAGAGACGAATATAAGTCTTCCATATCCTCGGTATGTCTTTCTATGGCTTCTTGGACATAAAAGGTTTTCGTGCGCCCGGTGCTTTTGGCGAGATGGTCTAATCGTCTTTCCAGCTCTTCCGGTAATCTGACGGCAAGCATAGCATCCTCTATTTGTATTACATGTATAACAAGTATAACGGTAGAAGGTCTATAAAAATGTGTCCACAGGGGGGAGGTAAAATACTGACTAATCGTCTTTTTTTTTGGGTAAAAATCTAATTTTGCTGCCTTATTTCGTCTAACTCATTGAATTTACGGCTTGGACAGTTCAACTGCATGATATTATTAAGGATACAAAGAACTGTCCAAACTGTCCAAACGGCTCAGACAGTTTAATGACATGAAATCATTAAGAAAACCCCCTACTGTCCAATTGTCCATGGTTCCTTATAAAGCAATTTTTTTTTCTCTCTCTTCTTTAATGTTTTTCACAGTTAATACAGATGTTTACATGACATTGCCCCCCCCCCGTGGACACTTTCAGGGATATAATTCTCCTCCGGCACCAGCTCGCCACTCATTTCTATAGCTTCAAGCCAGGCACCCCACCAAGTCATAATTCTTTGCCGCTCTTCAACGTATCTTGCTTGATGGTATATGTCCCTGGTCGTGTCGCTATCCTTATGAGAAAGTACCTTATCCAGTGCATCCTTATTAAAACACATCAGCTCCGCTCCAAAGGTCTCAAGCATACTTCTAAAGCCATGTATTGTTGCTTTGCCCTCGTAGCCCATACTGTTCATGTTCTCCATCAGGGTACTACTTGAAATAGGTTTATATGGGTTGGTAATACCGGGAAAGATTAACCCCTCATCATTTAGTGCCAGCTTCTTCATATCCATTATTATCTTCATGGCTTGGCTTGAAAGGTAAACAGTGTGGGCTTCCCTTCTCATTTTCATCCTTTTGGCCGGTATAGTCCAAAGCCTGTTTTCTATGTTTACCTATCCCCATGTTGCCAAGCGTGCTTCTATTTGCCTTACCCCTGTGAATATTATGAACCTGAATACTGACTTTGTTACATGGTGCATCCTTGATTCTTTAAGCCTTCTAAAGAACTCCGGCAGTTCCTCCTTATCGAGCCTCCTTCTGTGGATAACTGGACGCTTCTTTAATACTCCCCGCATCTCGCTTGCAGGGTTCCAGTCTATAAGCCCTTCATAGATAGCATAGCGGCATATAGCCCCTATTCGTTGTAATACCTTGGCGGCAATGCCATAGCTCCCCCGCTCCTCAATATTTCTTATCACTGCTAGAATATCTTGCCGCTTGAGCTTTTTTATAGGGATACTGCCGATAACAGGGTAAGCGTCTTTTTCAAGGCTTCTATGCACCTTATTAAAGTGATCTGCATCCATACATCTTTGTTTGATTCCAGCCATCTAGACGCTATATTCTCAAAGCTGTTTTGCTGGTCGTCCTCTGCCTCCTCATGGGCTTTCTGCTTGTCTTCCTTTCGCACTTGCAAGAAGCTCAAGGTATAAACCATCACCGTCTGAATGCCTGCCTATATCATCAGGCACCTTTAAGTTCTTGATTGTTATCTCTTTGAGTTTTCATATACTTTTTCTATTTTTGTGGGTATTTTTCTTGTGGGTACGCCTGTTACAGAAAATACCCACAAACGTACCCACAAATTTTGTGGGTTGTCAAGGCAGAGGGGGAATATATATGGGAGATGGAAAGGGAAAAAAAAAGCCGCAAACCCTTATAGGATGCGGCTTTATGACGCTTGATGATAAGCTGTGAATATCACATGTGGTGGCGATGCAGGGAATTGAACCCCGGACACTACGGATATGAGCCGTATGCTCTAACCATCTGAGCTACATCGCCATTGTTGTTGCCCTTATATACGATTGACCGTTCTTAGTCAATATTTTTTATATGGAATATGATTATTTATTTATTTGACTGAATTTACATACAAAATCGTAACATATCATGTCAATGATATTATTTCAGATGAACTGCTTAGCAACGTTTAGTTAGAAGAAAGGATGAACCAGTCTTTTTTATATTTGCCGTATTTTCAGGAAGCTGATAACAACAAAATTGTTGTATTTTGCCTGTGCTAAAATATATTGAATTTAATGCTGGGGCTATTCTTGGAAAAGACAACGGTAAAATTGCTTTATCGTAATCATATGATGACGGACCATCTGCCCTACCGCTGTGCTTGGATATTGTACACGGCGGTATTGGCATAACCATACATGACAAATGGCAGCAGCTCCATCGGAAAGAAACTTCGTCCGGTTACGAGCCTGCTCCATGACAGGCAATTTTCACATCTTCATCTACAACTCTTCGCTCCGGGTACACGCTGGTGCAGACCTCCATAGTGTCGGGGCATCTTGGGTGAAATGAGCAGCCATCCGGCGGGTTAATGGGCGAAGGCAGTTCACCCTTCAAGACAATTCGCTCCTTTTGCCTGAATGGATCGGCAATCGGGGTTGCGGAGAGCAGCACCCTGGTGTATGGATGGCGGGGATTTTTGAAAATTTTCTCCCTGCTTCCCTTTTCAACTGGAACCCCCAGGTACATAACCATCACCTCATCGGCAATATGCTCCACCACCGAAAGGTCATGGCTGATAAAAAGATAGGCCAAATTTAGCCGCTCCTGTAACTCGATCAGCAGGTTCAAAATTTGGGCCTGAATTGACACATCAAGGGCGGAAACCGGTTCATCCAGCACCAGAATTTCCGGCTCCAGCATCAAGGCCCTGGCAATGGCGACCCGCTGTCTCTGCCCGCCGGAGAACATATGGGGATAACGCTCATAATGCTCCGGCCTCAGGCCGACCAGATTTATCATCTCCCGCGCCTTTTCCTCCCGCTGGCTTTTTGACATGGAAGTATTAACCAAAAGCGGCTCTTCCAGGGCCATACCAATCTTTTGTCTTGGGTTAAGGCTGCCATAAGGATCCTGAAAAACGATCTGCACCTTTTTATGCAAGGCACGCCGCTCTTTTTTACTGGCCTTACTTACATCCATACCCTTGATAAGCAGCTCGCCGGAAGTTGGCTCTTCGATAAGGGTTACCAGTCTGGCCAGAGTTGACTTGCCGCAGCCGGATTCCCCGACCACCGCCAAGGTTTCCCCCTTGGCCAGGGTAAAGGTTGCCCCGTCAAGGGCCTTTAGGGTGGCCGGTTTTTTCAGCCCCCGTCTTTGCACCCGGTAATGACGGGTCAAGTCGGCGGCCTGTAAAATAACCTCACGCATTCACGCTCCCTCCGCTTTCCGGATGATTGATCGGCTGGCCGTCCTGCAGGGGGTAATGGCACAGGGAACAGCCTAGTTCTTCTGCCGCTTCACCCGGCACCTCGGTCCGGCATTTATCGGTGGTATATTCGCAGCGCGGCGAAAAAAGGCAGCCTTCAGGCTTGTCAAACTGGCCTGGAACCACCCCGGAAATGGAAGCCAGCTTCTTTGAACTGGCCCTCTCCGGCAGGGCGGAAAGCAGGGCCGAGGTATAAGGATGATGCGGATTGGTGAATAAATTTTTTACTTCCTGCCTTTCTACCTGCTGACCGGCATATTGTACCACCACCCTTTTGGCAGTCTCGGCCACCACCCCCATATCGTGGGTGATAAGTACCAGCGACATCTTGTTTTCATCCTGCAGTTTAAGCAGCAGTTCCAGGATTTGTGCCTGGATGGTTACATCAAGGGCGGTGGTTGGTTCGTCAGCAATAAGCAGTCTGGGGTGGCAGGCAATGGCCATGGCAATCATCACCCGTTGATTCATGCCCCCCGACATCTGGTGCGGGAAGGCCCGAAGACGTTTTTTTGGCTCAGGAATGCCGACCAGATTAAGCAAATCCTCCGCCCTTTCCTGCCGCTCTTTCCGGCTCATATCAAGATGTGCCTTTAATGCCTCCTTAATTTGAAAACCCACCGTGAAACAGGGGTTAAGGCTGGTCATCGGTTCCTGAAATATCATGGATATTTCCTTGCCGATAATTTCCCTACGTTCCTTTTTGCTGATGGTAAGTAAATCCCGGCCGTCAAAATTCAGGGTATCGGCACTAACTCTGGCGGTCCAAGGCAGCAGCCCCATCAAGGCCAGCATGGAAACCGATTTGCCGGAGCCAGACTCACCCACAATGGAGACAATTTCTCCTGCTTCAATATTCATGGAGACCTTGTCCACGGCGGTAAAAAGTCCGCCTGCGGTCTGAAAACTCACCGAGAGATTTTTAATTTCGAGTAATGACATTTTTTATGACCGTTTCAGTTTTGGATCCAGGGCATCACGCAGACCGTCTCCCATCAGGTTGATGGCTAAAACCGTGGTTAAAATGGCAACGCCGGGAAAGGTTACCACCCACCAGGCACTGGTGATAAACTCACGGGCCTCGGCCAGCATGGTTCCCCATTCGGGGGTCGGCGGCTGGGCACCCATACCCAGGAAACCAAGGGCGGCGGCATCAAGAATGGCGGTGGAAAAACTAAGTGCCGCCTGAACGATCAGCGGAGCCATACAGTTGGGCAAAATGGTAATAAACATCAGACGCAGTTTTCTGACCCCGATAACCCGGGCCGCAGTTACATAATCCTTGGTCATTTCACTCATGACCGCAGCTCTGGTCAGCCGCACATAATGGGGCTGCTGAACGATGGCAATGGCAACCATGGCGTTAATCAGGCTCGGCCCCAAAATCGCCACCAGCACCAGTGCCAGCAGCAGGCTGGGAAAGGAAAGCACAATATCCATGATCCGCATGATGAAAATATCGGTTTTACCGCGGAAAAATCCGGCAATAAGCCCCAGAATAACCCCGATAACCAGCGATACCGCGACCACAATACAGCCGATAAATAGCGAGTAGCGTGAGCCGTAAATCAGCCTAGACAATACGTCCCGGCCCACCGCATCCGTTCCCAGCAAAAATTTCATGCTGCCGCCTTCCTGCCAGCACGGGGGCAGTAAAAAGGCATCCCGATACTGTTCATTGGGCAGGTGCGGTGCCAAAAAATCGGCAAAAACCGCCATGAGAACCACGCCGATAAAAAAGAACAGGCCGAAAACCGCCCCGCGGTTCTCGCTGAAATATTTCCAGAATTCGGCCAGTAAGGCCATCCGCCCGGAAGGGCGGCTGTCGGCGGCATCTGCCTGCATAATCTGCTCTGCCATGATCTACTCCGTATGTCTGATTTGAGGATTGATCAGGCCGTACAATAAATCAACACAGAGATTTACAAGCATTACCATAGTAGCAATCAGAATCAGGCCGCCCTGTACCGCCGGGTAGTCCCTGCGGAAAATGGAATCAACCATCCATTTGCCTATGCCCGGCCAGGAAAAAATTGTTTCGGTAAGTATGGCACCGGCAAAAAGTACGCCAACCTGCAGGCCGATCACGGTAATTACCGGAATCATTGCATTTCTTAAGGCGTGCAGGCCAACCACCCGGGCAGCCGTCAGTCCTTTGGCCCTGGCGGTGCGGACATAATCCTCGCCAAGCACTTCCAGCATTGCCGAACGGGTCTGTCTGGCAATGACCGCAAGCGGGATGGTGCCAAGCACGATGGCCGGCAGAATCAGGTGAGACACGGCAGACTTAAAGGCACCTTTCTCACCGGATAAAAGGCTGTCAATCAGCATAAAGCCGGTTTTCGGCTCGAAAAAATATAATAACGAAATCCTGCCGGAAACCGGCGTCCAGCCGAGAATGCCGGAAAATAAAATGATTAGCAGTAAGCCCCACCAGAAAATCGGCATGGAGTAGCCGGTCAAGGCCCCGGTCATCACCATATGGTCAAAAAATGAGCCCCGCTTAACCGCAGCAATTACTCCGGCCGGCAGTCCCAGTAAGGCAGCAATCAGCATGGCACAGATTGAAAGTTCAACTGTGGCCGGAAAAAGCGAGAAAAATTCCTCCGCCACTGGTTTCTTGGTTACAAACGAGGTGCCAAAATTGCCGTGGGCCAGATCTTTCAGATACAGGCCGTATTGGACAATAATCGGACGGTCAAAGCCGAATTCCTTTATAAGCTGGGCATGTCTTTCCTCGCTCATGCCGCGTTCACCGGCCATGACCAGCACCGGATCGCCCGGCAGCAGACGGATAAAAAGAAAGGCGATAAAGGTAACGCCCAAAAAAGTAGGCACCAACACGCCCAGTTTTTTTAATAAATAAGTCAGCATAATTTTACGATGAAAAAACGGAGACCGGGGTTCCGGTCTCCGCATGGGCCTGCTACTTCAGGTCAACTCCATAAAAAATATGGCCGCCGAAGGGGTCGATACGATAACCCACCACTTCTTTGCGAACCGGCTCAAAAACCACTGAATGGGCAATGGTCGCCCAAGGTGCCTGCTCCTTGAAAATCACTTGCGCCTGCTCGTAGAGCTTGGTTCTTTCAGCCGGATCGGAAACAACCTTGGCCTGCTGAATCAGCTTTTCAAAAGGCTCATAGCAGAAATGGGACTTGTTTGAACCGCCCACTCCGTCACAGCTAAGCAGGGTAGCCAAGAAATTATCCGGGTCGCCGTTATCTCCAGTCCAGCCGAGCAGAACTGCACCCTTGCGGTCAAGTTCCTTGGCCCTTTTCAGGTACTCTCCCCATTCATAGGAAACTACATTGACCTTAACTCCGATCTTGGCAAAGTCAGACTGGATCAGCTCGGCCATCCTCTTGGCATTGGGATTGTATGGACGCTGTACCGGCATGGCCCATACCTCCATTTCAAGGCCGGATACGCCAGCTTCCTTAAGCATTTTCTTGGCGGCTTCTGGATCGTAGGGGTCATCCTTAACCGCATCATTATATGACCAGATGGTCGGCGGCAGGGGATTTTTGGCTACCTTACCGGCACCCTTGAATACCGCATCAAGTATGGCCTGCTTGTTAATCGCCATATTGAGGGCCTTTCTCACCTTGGGGTTATCAAACGGCTTTATTTTGGTATTGTAGGCGAGATAGCCGACATTAAGCCCCTCTTTCTGCATCAGATTGACCGCCGGATCCTTTTTCATGGCTTCAAGATCAGCCGGATTGGGGTAGGGCATGACATGACACTCACCCTTTTTCAGCTTCTGATAACGCACTGACGGGTCGGGAGTGATGGCAAAAACCAGGTTATCAAGCGGCGACTTGCCCCGGAAAAAATCAGGATGGGCCGCATAGCGGATGGCCGCATCCTTTTGGTAGTTGATCAGCTTGAACGGGCCGGTTCCTACTGGTTTGTGGTCGATAACCTCCGGGGTACCGGCCTTCATCATTTTATCGGCATATTCCGCTGAGTGGATGGAAGCAAAATCCATGGCCAGATTAGCCAGCATGGGGGCCTCTGGCTTATTAAGCACAAATTTTACGGTATAATCATCCACCTTTTCGATCGACTTGATCAGATCCGGCATGCCCATCGAGCTAAAATACTCATAGTTACCGCCATTTATGTTATGAAACGGATGCTTTTTGTCCCACTGACGATTAAAGCTGAACAGCACATCGTCCGCATTAAAGTCGCGGCTGGGGGTAAACTCCTTGGTGGTATGAAATTTCACCCCTTTACGCAGGTGAAAGGTGTAGGTCAGGCCGTCATCACTTATATCCCAGCTTTCGGCAAGGCCCGGGATGATTTTGGTATCTCCCCGCTCAAATTCCACCAGCTTGTTGAAAATCGCTCTGGAAGAGGCATCAAAGGTGGTACCAGCGGTAAAAAAGGCCGGATTAAAACCTTCCGGGCTTCCTTCGGAGCAATAAACCAGGGTCTTGGCATTAACGCCAACCGCTCCCATGGTCAATAACGAGGCACCGCAAAGTGCAGCAAGAATTTTTTTGGTTTTCTTCATAGTTCTCCTCTCTTTTGTGGTTCTTCTTCATCTTGCTCCCAATGAGCAAACGACCTTACTACCATATTTTGGCAAGTTTTAACAGAACTTTTTGAAATTATGGTTAAAATTGCCCGGCTATTTCTATGGGAAGAAACAGCAATAATTCGATATTATTAAATAAAAGCGGCAAGCAGATATTTTGGCGTAAATTATCGGCAGAACGTCAAAACTAGTTGGCGGCAGCCTCTTTTTCCGGCGGCAGCAATAAGTTTAGAATCATGCCGACCAGCCCGGCAAGACCGATGCCCTTGATTGAAAAGCCGCCAGCACTGAACTCCATGCCGCCGATGCCGAAGACCAGGATGACCGCCACAATGATCAGGCTTCTCGGGGTGTTAAGATCCTTACCCGCCTTGACCATGGTATTGATGCCCATGACGGTGATCATGCCGAACAGCAAAATCATAATCCCCCCCATCACCGGTACCGGAATGGTGTTTAACAAGGCTCCGACCTTGCCGACAAAGGACAGCAGGATGGCGGCAATGGCCGCCCAGGTCATAATGGCCGGATTAAAGGCTTTGGTCAGGGCCACTGCACCGCTTACCTCGGAATAGGTGGTATTGGGCGGGCCGCCCAGAAAGGCAGCCAGAGAGGTGGCCAGGCCGTCGCCCAGCATGGTTTTCTGGATGCCCGGCTCCTTGACATAATCTCGGCCGGAAATGGAACCGATGGCTAAAATATCGCCAAAATGCTCGATGGCCGGAGCAATGGCGACCGGCACTATAAACAGCACTGCCTCCCAGTTCCACTCCGGCAGGGTGAAATGCGGCAGGCTGAACCATGCCTTGTCTGCCAGCGGTGCAAAAGAGACCAGATTCGGGCCGGTATAGTTAGCCAGATTTCCGGCATCAAAAGAGGCCTGCACATAGGCCGAAACTCCTGAAATATCCAGCAGTAACGCAGTAACATAACCAGAAAGAATGCCGCACAAGATCGGCACCAGTTTCAGCCAGCCCCGGCCCAGCAGGGAGATTAAAGCCGTGGCAATCAGGGATTCACCGGCAATAATCATGGCCGTAGGCTCCGGCACCAGCCAGGCATCACCGGCACCAGTCTTGCCCATAGCCATATTGACCGCCGCCGGTGCCAGAACCAGACCGATCACCATGATCACCGGGCCGGTAACTATGGGCGGCAGCAGTTTATGTAAAATATCGGAACCAAAAACCCTGATTGCCAGACTAAGTGCCACATAGAAGAAACCAGCGGCCATCAGTCCGCACATGGTTCCCGGCACTCCCCAGGTCTGCACGCCGTAGATAATCGGGGCAATAAAGGCAAAGGAAGAGGCCAGAAAAACCGGCACCTTTCCCCTGGTAATCACCTGAAAAAGCAGGGTCCCGGCTCCGGCGGTAAAAAGTGCCACATTGGTATCTAGCCCGGTCAAAAGCGGCACCAGTACCAAGGCGCCAAAGGCGACAAAAAGCATCTGCACGCCGATTAGACTATCTTCAACCCTGAATTTATATGTAGTCGTCTCTCCGGTCATCTTACGCACCTTCTACTTGGTTCCAAAAATCTTGTCTCCGGCATCACCCAGACCCGGCAGGATATAGCTGTCCTGGTTGAGACGGTCGTCAACTGCAGCAACGTAAATGTCCACATCGGGATGATACTCCTGAACACGTTGCAGTCCTTCGGGGGCGGCCACCAGAAAAATCCCCCGAATATCCCGGCATCCGGCCTTTTTCAGGGTATCGATGGTTGCCAGCAGGGTTCCGCCCGTAGCCAGCATCGGGTCAAGGATGATGGCCGTCCTCTGCTCTATTTCACTAGCCAGTTTTATATAATATTCAACCGGTTCAAGGGTTTCCTCATTGCGGTAATAACCGACCACGCTTACCTTGGCAGACGGAATCATATCAATCACCCCGTTCATCATGCCCAGTCCGGCCCTCAAAATAGGGACAATGGTGATCTTTTTGCCCTTGAGCTTTTCCACCGAAACCGGGCCGGCCCAGCCCTTTATGGTTTCCTTTTCCATCTCCAGATCCTTGGTGGCCTCATAGGTGAGCAGTCTGGCGACTTCTGCCGACAAGTCTCTGAAATCCTTAGTAGAAATTCCTTCTTCACGCATAATGCCGAGTTTATGTCTAATTAGCGGGTGATTTGCTATATGCAGGGACATGGTTTGCCTCCTTAAGGTTATTTGGCCGATAAGTGTATCATCGGGCAGGCACCATACAACGGAACCGAAAAATTACCATCTATTTTTGCAGATTTATCGGTTAAATTTCCTTGGCAAGACGCATGACCACCGTATAAAGCCTTCTGCCCAGTAAAATTGCCGAGATGGTCAGGCCGCAGATCAGCCCGATCCAGAATCCCTTGGCCCCGGGCGTCATGCCGCCCCAGCCCAGGATGCCAAGTCCGTAACCTATCGGCAGACCAATTACCCAATAGGCAAGAACCATCAGCAGCATGGGAATCTTGGTGTCCTTGCAGCCCCTTAAGGCCCCGGCACAGTTGACCTGAACTGCATCGGATAATTGAAACAGGGCGGCAAAAAACAGCAGATGAACGGCCATCTCCTGCACCGGCAGTTCATCGGTATATAGCCGGACGATTATATCTGCGAGACCAACAATAAAGCTGCCGGTCAGACATGAGCAGAAAACGGCCAGGGCCAGCCCGGCCAGGACCGCTCTTTTCATATTGGCCGCCTGTTTTCTGCCGATAAGAAAGCCGACCCGAATGGCAAGGGCCATGGAAAGACTGAGCGGCACAATAAACAGCAGGGAGGTGAAGTTAAGGGCTATCTGGTGGGCTGCAACTATCTTGGCACCGAATCTGGCGATCAGCAGGGAAATCATGGCAAAGATGGAGCATTCCACAAACAGGGAAAGACCGATGGGCAGCCCCAGGGCAAAAAAGTCCTGCATGGATTTTAGTAATCCGGGCTCAAGTCGGCACAGGCCTGCAATGCTTATCACCTTGCCCTTATGCAGCAGAAAGATCATGGTCAGCATCATGGCAATTATGGCTATGGCCGAGGCCCAGCCGCAGCCGACTCCGCCCATGGCCGGTAGACCTAATTTACCGAAAATAAAGATGTAATTTGCGGCAATATTGATCAGTAATCCGGCAAATCCGGTTAGCATGGATAATCTGGTCATCGACAAGCCTTCCCCGCCGCTGCGAAGGGCCAGAAATACTCCGGCAAAGGGCATACCCAGCGAAATGGCAAAAAGATAGCCCTTGGCTGGCGGGATAATTTCCGGTGAAACCTTGAGGATGGGTAAAAAAAGCGGCAGCTGCCAGATGATAATCATGGTGATAAGGCCGCAGCTTACTCCGGCCACCACGCCCTGCTGGAAAGAACGCATGATATCAGCCTTGTCCCGGCGGCCATGAGCCTGTGCCGTCAGGGGAGTGACGGCACTTAGCAGCCCGACCAGAAATAGATATACCGGAAAGAACAGGCTGGAGCCGACCGCCACCGCAGCCAGATCCACCGCTCCGACCCGGCCGGCCATGATGGTATCGACAAAGCCCATGCTGGACTGCGATAACTGGGCAAGCAGAATCGGCAGGGCAAGCCGGATGATTTTGTTTGCTTCATGGCGGTATGGTGCAAGGTCGGTCATGGTTATCATGGCTGCCCTCAAATATACAAAAACTTCCTGTCTATTTTGCCGTTTGCGGTTCTGACCAAGGCCGGAACCGGTACGATGTCGCGCGGGGCGGCATATTTGGGCAGCAGCGGTTTCAGCCGGTCGATAAGCTCCCTTTTTTCCCGGGGAGATGTAAAAACGGGTTGTTCGTCCCTCTCCTCGACAATCATAATAATTTTTTGCCCCAGTTGCCGGTCGGGAAGCGAGGAGAAGATAAACGGCCTGTTCATTACGCAGGCGACTCTCTTTTCAAGCTCTTCCGGTGAGAATTTAATGCCGCCGGAATTGATAACGGTATCAAATCTGCCCAATATCTTGAAGCGGTCGGGGTTGCCCGGTTGATGCTCAATCAAGTCGTTGGTCGCAAGCCCGGTTATTTTCGTTACGCTGTCGTCAATCACCGCACAGCCCCGCCGGTCTTTGGTTACGGTTACGCCCTCCATAGCGGAGTAGTAACCGTCGTCGTCTTTGCCAAGTTTGCGCAGAGCGATATGCGAGCAGGTTTCGGTCATGCCGTAGCCGATATAAAAGTTGCAATCGTCCCGCGCCGTGATTTTCCGGTGCAATTCATCCGAGATTGCCGCACCGCCAAGTAAAACGTTGCCGACGTTGTCGCCAATTTGGGCGGCACCGGAGGAGAGGGTTGCCAACATCTTTTCCGCCTGAAGGGGTATCATGGCGATAAAGTCGGCGGTTGTCTCTATTTTTTCGTAGGGATTTCCTTCGGGAGCTACGGCAATCAGTTCCGATTGCGCCCGGATTGCCCGGATAATCATCATTTTTCCGGCGATATAGTTGCTGCTCAAACAGAGCACGGCACGGCTTTTTTGGTCAAGACCGAAAAAACGGCAGGTTCTTTCGGCCGATGCGAGCATGGCTTTTTTTTGCAGCCTTATCAATTTGGGTTTGCCGGTCGAACCGGAGGTCTGCTGCTCGATATAATCGCTGTTGTCCCACCAATTGTGCAGAAAGAGAAACAGTTGCCGCTCCCAATCGGGACGTTCTGCGAAGTTGTCGGCGTTTATTATCGCAGGCACATCATTAGGGCCGTATATCTCTTTGTTGAGACGCAAACTTTCCATGGAAATTATACCGCAAGCCCGAGATGCCCCTCTTCAATCCGGAGCGAGGAGGGGAGATTGTTGACAAACAGGGCACCGGTACCGAGCCCCTGCGGCATTTGTACATTATGCAACGCCGTCCAGCGGGCAATGGCGTTCAGCCCGAGATTGGACTCCAACGCCGAGGTAATCCAATAGCCGATGCCGTGTTCGGCGGCATGTTCAATCCACTTTTCGGCGAAGTAAAATCCCCCGAGCAGAGAGGGTTTGAGGATAATATAGCGGGGTTTAATCTGCTCAAGCAGGGTGTTTTGTTCCGTAAGCGGTATGCCAATCAGTTCTTCGTCAAGGGCAATGGCAAGCGGACTTTCCCTGCACAGTTTTGCCATGTTCTCCCGTTGCCCCGGGGCTATGGGCTGCTCGATGGAATGCAGGTCAAATTTGCTCAGTTGTTGCAGAATTTCGGGTGCCTGCTCGGGGCTGAATGCGCCGTTGGCATCGACCCGCAGCTCCAACGCATCCTTTGAAAAGCGTTTTCGTATCTCCGCCAGCAGAGTGTATTCGGCGGCAAAATCGATGGCACCGATTTTCAGTTTCAGGCACTTGTACCCTTCGGCGAGCTTGTTCTCAATTTGCCGGCGCATATACGAGACATCGCCCATCCAGATAAGACCGTTAATCGGGATTTTTTGTTCTCCCCGTAAAAAGGGGGAGTCGAAAGGGTCGCCCTTTCTTAACGCCACAAGCTCCAGCAGCGCTGTTTCCATGGCAAAGCGGACGGCGGGGAAGCGACCGTCCGGCGATACTTCCAAGGTATCAAGCAGAGCGGCAATATCGGCAAGCACTGTTTTATAATCGGCAGGGGATTTTTTATCCTTTTTGTTATCCGGGCAACAAAGCCGGTCAATATCCACCGCACCGCCGCGCAGTGCCTTGCCGATGCGGTCAAGCTCGCTTTCGATAAGTTTTTCATCATCCGGGCTGAGACCGGGAATGAGGCTGACTTCGCCCCGACCACACCGCCCCTCGCAGTAAATCTCCACAAACCGACCGGGTTTTTCGGTGAGGATGCCGCGTGAAGTCCCGGCAGGGCGTTTGAACCGTAAATTGTGTCGTTTATGTTGTAATTTCAGCATATTAGGGGAATTTCGGATATTTGTCAAAGTCCGGCTCTCGCTTTTCAAGAAAGGCGTTTTTACCCTCCTGAGCCTCTTCCATCATATAGAACATCATGGTAGCGTTGCCGGCAAATTCCTGCAAACCCGCCTGTCCGTCCAGTTCGGCATTTAGTCCTGCCTTAATCATACGCAGGGCAACGGGACTACGTTTCATTATCTTTTCGCACCACTCAACGGTGGTCTTCTCCAACTCGGAAAAAGGAACCACCTTGTTGACCATGCCCATTGCAAGAGCCTCCTGTGCCGAATATTGGTCGCAGAGAAACCATATCTCCCTGGCTTTTTTCTGACCGACATGGCGGGCGAGATACGATGAGCCGAAGCCGGCGTCAAAACTGCCTACCTTTGGGCCGGTTTGACCAAAAATGGCGTTTTCCGAGGCGATGGTTAAATCGCAGACCACATGCAGTACATGACCGCCGCCGATGGCATAGCCGTTAACCATGGCAATGACCGGCTTGGGCAGGGAGCGGATTGCCCTTTGCAACTCAAGTACATTAAGGCGCGGCACGCCGTCCTTGCCGATATAACCGCCCTCGCTTTTTATGTTTTGGTCGCCGCCGGAGCAAAATGCCTTGTCGCCCTCGCCGGTAAAAACGACCACCCGAACGTCATGGTTTTCCCGGCAGTATCGCATGGCATCAAGCATCTCCTTGTTGGTGTCCGGGGTAAAGGCGTTACGGTAACGCGGTCGGTTTATGGTTATTTTGGCGATGCCTTGGTAAAATTCAAACTTTATCTCTTCGTATTCCTTGATTGTTTCCCAATTATACATGGTTTGTTCCTCTTCCAATTTTTATCTCCAAAACTATTGCTTTATCACTTTTACCAAATAGTTCTGAGGCCTTGTCCTTTATTTGGCCTGGATTTGATGATAGATATTTTATTCTGTAGGCCTCTGCCAGCTTTTTCAGGTTTACCGGATGATTGGCAATAAAAAAATCCTCAAATCCGGGGCTGCTGCCTGGGCCTTTCAACCTTCTGAAAATATCTCCGCCGCTGTTGTTTAGCACCGCAATACGCAGGTTGGCAGGCAGGGAGCGGTTCCATAAGCCATTTGAATCATAGATAAAACCCAAATCGCCCAGGCAACAAAATACCATATTGCCGGTAACCATCGCCGCTCCGGCAGCGGTGGACAGACTGCCGTCAATGCCGGCCACTCCGCGGTTGCCGTGATAAATAATATCTTCCCTTGCCGGCAGCATCTGCACATAACGCACTGTCATGGAGTTGCCAAGATATGCGTCGCTACCTGCAGGCAGTTTGCGAAAAAGGGTTTGTAGCACTTCAAGTTCGGCGTTTTTGCTTTTTGTCTCCTGCTTGATGCACCAGTATTTGCGATAATTTGACTGCTTATCTTTTTTTGTCAGGGGGATAAAGCTGCGAAAAAACGTCTTTGGTTCACAAACAAATTCCCTGTTTAACTGGTGGTAGGTATTTATGCCCAAACCGGCCGGATCAATCCGGTAATGCGTATAATTTCGGCAATGACGAAGAAAGATTTTTAACTGTTTGCTTACCAGGTGGCCGCCAAATGAAATGATACAGTCCGGCTCCATAAGGTTTTTTTCATCAGGGCTTTTGGGTTGTAACAGTATATCCGGTCTGTCCACAATCCCGCTTCCAGCCAGATTGGAAAGATTTTCCCCAATAATAACGGTCGCCTTATCATCCTCAAGGTTTGTGAGCAGATTATGCAGTTCGCTGTCCCGGCGGCCTTGTCCGCAAATAATCATCCGGTGCGAACTTTGGTTCCAGGTTTTAGCGGCAATGGCGGCGGCAGCGGCGGCTTGCTCCTTATTTCCTGCCGCATCATGGTTTGGAGCCTGCGGCGGTATAACCGGCCCGGCGGCAAGCTGGTTTTCGTATAGCGGTTCATCCAGGGGAATATTGATATGCACCGGGCCGAAATCCGGCATAAGTGCAGCAGCAAAGGCCCTGCCGATGATATCTGCCGATAGCTGCATCTCCGCTTTATTTTGCGGCTCCTCCGGCAGGCAAAAACTTGCCTTGACGATATTTTTGAACAGCTCGTTTTGCTTGATAGTCTGCCCGTCCTGATGCCCGATCAGCCTTGCCGGACGATCTGCTGAAAGCACTATTAGCGGCACCCGCAAATAATATGCTTCGGATATTGCCGGCCCGTAATTAAGCAGGGCACTTCCCGAAGTACACAGCACTCCGACCGGCTCACCAAGCAGGTCTGCCATGCCGAGGGCGACAAAGGCGGCACTGCGTTCATCGACTATGGAGTGGCATTTGACCTTTGAGTCAGCAAAGGCCCTGATCAGGGGGGCATTACGGGAGCCGGGCGAAATAACCAGATGACGCATGCCGTAAAACAGGCAGTGATGTACCAAATCGGATATATGTTGTTTGGAGCCGGACATTTTTTTATTGACACTCGCTTAAAACGGATAAGAGGGTTTCGGCCTTGGCGGCAGTTTCCGCCCATTCGTCCTCAGGTATGGAATCTGCTGTTAGGCCGCCGCCGATATAGAGGCGAACCTGGTCATCACAAACCCTCATGCAGCGAAGGTTTACATATAAATCTATCTGATTGGCGGCAATATTGACCGGCCCCAGGAAACCGGCATAATATTCACGGTCATGTCCTTCCAGTTCCGCCAGGAATTCCTGCACCTTTTTTTTAGGGATGCCGCATACCGCCGGCGAGGGGTGCAATTCATTGATAAACTGGCTTAGTTTGTTATATATCTCCCCGGCATCACAGGTAAATTCATTGCAAAGATGCAGCAGGTTTCCTGCCCGCCGAGGGTAGGTTCGGCTTTTTTGGGCCGAGGTAATTTGGTATTTATCAAGCAAATCGGCTATATAATCGGTAACATACCGCTGTTCTTGTCTCTCTTTGGTACTCCAGTTGTTTATCTCCCAATTGGCTGGAATATCCTTTCTGGTTGCGGCCAGCGACATGGTTTTGAAGCTGCCGTCCTTGATGGAAACCAGAGTCTCCGGGGTGGCGCCAAGCCATAAATGCCCTTTTGCCTGAAAGATATAGACAAAAGAGCGGGGATATTTGCGGCACATCCGCAAAAATATGGCTGCCGACAAATCTCTCTTACTGCCTTTAACCATCTGCACCCTGGACAGCACTATTTTTTCAAAATCTCCGCCCTTGATGGCAGCTATTGCTTTTTGAGCCTGGCCGATATATTGCTCAAAGCTGCTTGTTGCGGTTTTGCCGCATGGCCGGATTTTTTCTTTTTTGCCGCAGTGCGAAAGCCTGAGCAATAGCTCCTTATCGGTCTTATCGCCGGTAATGACCATATCCGGGGAAATCAGTATCGCCTTGCAGGAACCTGTGCGGTATGGAGATATTAAAAAACCGGGGCCTTTGGTAATCTCCCTGGCCGGTGTCAAAGGCTCTTTCCTGTACTGGATAACCGTGGTAATCTCCTTGTCCGGCGGTCTGTAGGCGGCAAAGTCAAGCCCGCTGTCCAGACATAGCTGCCAGACCTTTTCCATACTAATCATTTTTCAGCACTTTTACGGTAACCCGGCACAGGGCAACTTTCTGTCCGGTTTCTCCCTCAACGGTTACATCCCATATAAAACTTGAACGCCCTTGATGAACCAGGTTGGCGGCGGCATAAACCCAGCCTTCCCGCACCGAAGAGACCAGGGATGCATCCACATGGTAGCCAAACACCTGCTCCCTGCCACACTTCAGGGCCGTTGCCCCGCTGGCAACGGTTTCTGCCAGGGTTATCATTGCACCGCCATGAAGATAGCCGAAAGGCTGTCTGGTTCGTTCATTCACCGGCATTCTGGCTTTAAGGCCGTTATCCGCTTTGATAAACTCAATGCCGAGAAAGCCAATCATGGAGTCTGCACAGATTTTATTTAGCTGATCTGGTTCTATCATGGTTTTTTGACCCGGCAGTGCCGGTTATTATGCAAAAATTTTTGGTAGTCCTGCCTTAGACTTACTGGTGCTGAACAAGGGAGAGGCGAAAGCCCAGGAAGAAGTTGTTTAAGTCAGCCCTGAACCAGTACCGGTCCGCTGCCCGCACCCTCCCCGGGAGATTGATCCAGCCACCGCCGCGAAACACGCGAACCGAGCCTTTTCCACCAGTCTCCCAGGTACTGCCATCAGTCGGGGCACCCTGGTAGTTATCATGATATCTATCCTGGCACCACTCACAGACATTACCGCTCATATTATATAATCCCAAGGCATTGGGGGAAAAACTATCCACTGGAACGGTAGTTTTCCTATATTCTCCGGCACGGGAATAACTCTCCTTATTCTCTTCACGGCAATCAAAATTAGCTTCTGCAGGATCAATAACATCCTTGCCATTACCAAAGCGCACCCTTTTCCCTCCTTCACGGGCGGCATATTCCCATTGGGCCTCGGTAGGAAGACTATATTTCACCCCATTGCTTCTGGCATTTAGCTTGCGGATAAACTCTTGAGCATCATCCCAGCTTACCTTTTCTACCGGATAGTTTTCCCCTTTGAAATAGCTGGGATTTTCTCCCATAATCTCCTGATATTCCTTCTGGCTTACCTCATAGGCACCTAAGTAAAAATCATCCACACAGACCTTATGCACCGGTTTTTCATTATCAGCACCTTCACCAAAGGTATCACCCATCTGAAAACAGCCGCCCTTGATCTTTACAAATTTCATACCGATGGAGTTGGTAAAGACCTTGGCTTCCTTTTCTGCATAAACTGAGGGTGCGATAAGGCTGCCCGTCAGCATAATGATAGGAAATAATTTTAGTTTCATGCTTGCCTCCCTGTTGATTTTATACCGATAAAACCAGTATTGTTTCAGACTAAGATAATCAGCGTAGGTTGTAAATGATTATTTCCCTTGACGGATTGGTGAAAAATCTATTTTGGACGGTTCTATCCTAGGTAATCTTAGGGGAAATCATTAAAGGCAAATTTTTGATTTTTTACGAGACCATCATCTCTTAGCAGTTGGTTCTAATAACGGTTTAACTACCATGAAACGACCATGAAACGACTATGAAATGTTGTCTGATGTTGGGGGGACTGAGTATTTGTATCATCACTACTCAAATTTACAAATCCTCTTGCCCCCATTAAATTCAAACTTTCTGCTCAACCTCATTAAAGCAGGGGATGCACAGGGTTTTGCCGTCAAACCGTCTGGTTCTTGATTCCATGGTTTGTTCGCCGCAGGTTTCGCAAGTCAGGCTTTTTAGTACCCTTGGCGGGCGGGGCGGCAGTTGATCAAGCGGCTGGCTGAAAAACATCTCTTGCAAATCGGCATTGAAAAACACATCCTGCATTTCTTGACGCAAGGCGGCTGTCTGTTCTTTATCTTTTTTCCCTGCCTTGCCTTTGGCGGTAAGTTTTTCCATCTCCTTGGCAAGGCGGATTTCGGGGTTTAATAGAAAACGCACCCCTTTTCCGCTGGGGCGATGGAAAAAGGAAAAGGCCATTTTGCCGTAATCTTTATGAATTAAATTGCCTTTGCCAAAGGTGCATCCGGTCAAATACTGCACCGCATCAACGCCGCACATATCCGTTTCCATTACCGCAACTAAATCGGCAGGTTTGGCTTCAGGAAAAAGTTGCAAAGCCGCTTCGGAAGCCCTGATTCCTATCATCAATCCGGGGCAGGAGTGGCCATGAAAAGAGATAACCTGCTCCATGGTTTTTTTATCAATTTGGCATGACATAATTTTACTCCTTGATCAAAATTACTGCAAATGTTCACATAGCGGCACCACCAAAGGAATACCCTGATGGCGGTGGATTTCCACCGGCAGTCCGTAAACCTCTTCTATCATCTCGGCGGTTATTTCCTGCACCTCTCCGCCGGCATATATCATCCGGTCTTTAAGAAAAATAAATTTATGGGCAAAGCGAAATGCCGTATTGAGGTCATGCATGGTCATCACGGCGGCTATTTTATGACCGTCCACCACGGTGCGAATCATGCTTAGGATGTCGATCTGGTTTTTCATATCGAGAGAGCTGGTTGGCTCATCGAGCAGCAGCAGTTTCGGTTCCTGTACCAAGGCCCTGGCCACGGCAACCTTTTGTAATTCGCCGCCGCTCAGGGTGTCAATATACCGGAGCTGCAACTTGTCAAGATTGAGCCTTTTCAGGGCGGCATCGACAATTTTTATATCATTATCAGCAACTTGCCACCGCATATAAGGTTTTCTGCCCATTAAGACCATATCAAATACCGTCAGCCTTGCCGCCTCGCTTTGCTGCGGAACATAGGCAATATTTTTGGCGATGTCGTGGGGCGGCAGTTTGGCAACATTTTGTCCGTAAACATAAACGCCGCCGCCGCTTGGCTGGTGAATGGCGTTGATACATTTAAGCAGTGAGGTCTTGCCCACCCCGTTTGGCCCCAGGATGGCAAGCAGTTCGCCTTCGTCCAGGGTAAATTCCACCCCCTTTAATACCGGATGGGCATGGTAGTTAAAGCTTACCCCTTTGACATGTAAAATCATCTGCGGCCCCCTTTGAGAATAAGGAGCAGAAAAACCGGCGCCCCCATAAAGGCGGTCAGCACCGATACCGGCAGGACGTGGGGAGCAAGCATCAGGCGTGCCGCCGTGTCGGAAATCAGAAGCAATAAGGCGCCAAGCAGAATTGAGGCCGGCATCAGAAAACGGTGATCCGACCCGATGATCCGCCGAACCATGTGCGGCACCACCAGCCCCACAAAGCCGATTATTCCCAAAAAGGCGATGATGGCAGCCGTCAGCAGAGAGGAAAGCATCATGGTAACCAGCCTGAGACGGTCGACCCGAATACCCAGCCCCATGGCCGTTTCATCTCCGGTATCAATGGCGTTGAGGTTCCAACTGTTGGCTATAAAGTAAGCACAGCAAATCAGGCAGATAGCGGCAATAAAACCAAGCTCCGACCAGGCGGCTCTGGCGGTATCGCCAAAGGTCCAGAAAACCATGGCGGCCAGTTGGACATCATCGGCAAAAAACTGCAAAAACATGGTGCCTGCGGTAAATAAGGCGCCAAGAGCTACTCCGGTAAGGATCATGATTTCCGGACTTGTTCCCCTAAGCCTTGAAATGCCGATAATTATAAATGCCGCCAGCAGGCTGAAGGCGAAGGCGGAAACGGTGGTGATATATGGGTTGGTGACGGTAACGGCGCCTACTGTGGTGGATGACATAACGCCGCCGCCTAGCAACATAACCGAAAGAGCCGCACCAAAGGCCGCCGCATGGGAGATGCCCAAAGTGAATGGCGAGCCAAGCGGATTACGCAGTATGGACTGCATGGCGGCTCCGGCCGCAGAAAGTCCGGCTCCGGCCAGCATGGCGGCCAGGGCCTGGGGCAGGCGGATATTTTTTATAATAGTATCAAATCGTTTGCTTTCTTCAATGCCAAGCAGACTTTTCACCACTGACGGGATAGGAATATCCGCCGCACCAAGGGAGATGGCCACCACCGTCGTGCAGACCAGAATGACTGCTGTTCCCGCAATAAATACTGTTTTTCGGCGGATATACCTGCGGTACTCTTCAGGTATCTTGCCGTAATTAAAATGCATTATTTAACCGGAATGTTTGTAAAAACCAGATCCTGGAAAGCCTTGTTCATCGAGGCAAACACAGGTTTTCCAACCAGAAAGGAGTAAATTTCATCGGCCTTTTTTACCGGATCCACATCCTTAAAACATTCGGGATAGATGGTTTTGCCGATAAAATAGGCATTTGCCAGGATGGAGCCGTAATTGGCATTGTACCAGTTATATGGCAATACGCCAAAAACACGCCCGTTATTGGCGGCGGATAGAAGCTGATAAGCCGGATCGGTTTTTAATTCGTGCAAGCCGCCGGCCTCTGCCCCCATTTGCAGGGTGGCAAGGTCTAAGAACAGGTAATCCGGGTTCCAGGCAACTATCTGTTCCTTGCTGACATTGGTGCTGTGCAGTTGTTTGGCGGATGAGGCATCAAAAGCCATATTTTTGGCGTGAACAAAGCTGAACGGGGGGTAGCCAGGCTCAGTGGACTGGAGACCGTGCGGCCCCTTAAAGGCAACTCCGCCCACAAAAACGGTCGGGCGTTTTTCTTCGGGGATATGAGCAGTCCGCCGATCAAGGTCGGCGATGATATTGTCAATAAAGGCAATAATTTCTTCCGCCCGTTTTTCCTTGCCGACTACCTTTCCCATGGTTTGCAGGGATTGATACAGGGCAGGACGCCCACTGCCAAGGTTGCCGTAATCAACGACCACCACCGGAATACCGGTTTTTTCCTGCAGCTCCTTTGGGTCGTAACCCATGGATGAAGTTTTTATTTTCAGGATCACCTCGGGCTGCTTTTCCAGGGTGAGGATGCGTTCCGGGTTATCGTGGCCGCGGAATTCACCAAAAATCGGCATCGGTTTGAATTGGGGATTGGCAATGGCGTATGGGCGGGCGTCAAATTTTTTGCGGCGGCCCTCCATATCGTCAACCCCGGTGATTAAATCCTGAGCCTGAAGATAGGTTAAAAGACGCAGGCAACCGGCACCGGAGCAGATAACACGTTTTGCCGGAAGCTGAGCCGCTACTTCCTTGCCTAGTGCATCCAGCGGTTTGGCACCTGGGTTGTTTGGCTTGCCTGCTGCGGCGACACTGCATGACAGAATCATCAACATCAACCAGGATAAAATAATACGCATGTGAAAATCCTCCTGAATTAGGGTAAAATCTGGTGTTACGATAGGCGAAGGCGTATTATTAAAATAACTTGCTTATGTCAAGAAAAATATATGGATGAGGAGTTATTGAACCGAGTGTAAAAATATTGTCAAAACTTTGAACGGTTGATTTTTTACTGGTAAAACCAGCATATTGGTTCAGACTAAGATAATCGGCGTAAGTTGTAAATGATTATTTCCCGAAATTTATTCTGGCAGGCCTTACTTAAATTGTGGGCTTTTTGGCTTGGTTTGGTTTATGATTTGCGTGTTTTTCTGGCAAATGTAGCTTGATCAAAAAAAAATAAAAACTGGGAGGATGATATGGATTACAGAACCGAGCATGATACCATGGGAGAAGTACAGGTTCCGGCGGATAAATTGTGGGGGGCGCAGACACAGAGATCGGTAAATAATTTTGCCATCGGTCAGCCCGGTTCCATGCCGAGGGAGGTGATCAAGGCCTTTGCCTGTCTTAAAAAGGCTGCTGCCATGACTAATGCCGACCTGGGCATCCTGCCTGCCGAAAAGGCCAAGCTGATTGGGCAGGTTTGTGATGAAATTGTTGCCGGCAAGCTGGATGAGCATTTCCCGTTGGTGGTCTGGCAGACCGGGTCCGGTACTCATACCAATATGAATCTTAACGAGGTCATCGCCAACCGCGGGCAGCAGCTATTGGGCAAAAGTCTGGTCGATGATGAGCGGGTGCTTCATCCCAACGATCATGTCAACAGGTCGCAGTCTTCCAACGATACCTTTCCGACTGCCATGCATATCGCCGCCTCGATGGTACTAAGGGATAAGACCATTCCGGCACTGGAAAAACTTTATGTCGAACTGAGAGAAAAATCCGAAGAATTTGCCGGTATCACCAAGATAGGCAGGACCCATTTAATGGATGCAACCCCCTTAACCCTTGGTCAGGAATTTTCCGGTTATGCCCATTTGATTTACAAGGGGCTGGTAAGATTAAAGGAAAGCCTTAAACCGCTGCACGAACTGGCCCTTGGCGGCACGGCGGTCGGCACCGGTATAAATTGTCCGGCTGGTTTTCAGGACAAGGTTGCCTATTATATTGCCTACTTTACAGATATTTACTTTGTAACCGCATCCAACAAGTTTGAGGCCCTTTCGGCCCATGACAGTCTGGTTAATACTCATGGAGCCTTGCGGCAGCTTGCGGTCAGCCTGCATAAAATCGGCCATGATTTGCGGATGCTTGCCTCCGGCCCCAGATGCGGCCTTGGCGAAATTATCCTGCCGGCCAATGAGCCTGGTTCATCGATTATGCCGGGCAAGGTAAATCCATCGCAGATTGAGGCCCTGACCATGGTTTGCGGCCAGGTTATCGGCAACGATGTAGCCATTGGTTTTGGTGCTGCCAACGGGCATTTCGAGCTGAATGTCTTCAAACCCATGATTATCGATAATTTCCTGCAGTCGGCAAATCTGATGGGCGATATGGTTAAATCTTTTTACACTAATTGTCTGATCGGCATCCAGGCCAACGAGGCCGCTATCGCCAATTATCTTGACCAGTCGCTGATGCTGGTAACGGCTCTTACTCCTCATATTGGCTATGAAAAGGCGGCTCAAATCGCCAAGACTGCCTTCAAAAATAATACCACCCTGAAAGAGGAAACCCTGAAACTGGTTGATAATGTGGATGAAGCCAAGGTTGAGGAATGGCTGAATCCGGCCGGAATGCTGGGCAAGTAGGCCCTTATCCCCGCCGTTATCTGCCCCGGCGGGGTAACTTTTTTTGCCGTTTTTCAAGAAAAATATTGTCTTTCTATATTTTATGCTTAAGTTCTGCTTCGTTGTTAATTAGGCACGCCAAATGTGCTAAAATATAAAAATAGGAGAATGATAATGGAACAACAAGGTTTGAATATGCCCCTTTTAGGTGATGAGTTTCCGGAAATGTCCGTATTAACCACCCACGGCCCCATGAATCTGCCCGGCGATATGAAGGGTAAGTGGTTTGTTCTTTTTAGCCATCCGGCGGATTTTACCCCGGTTTGTACTACTGAATTTGTCGGCTTTCAAAAGCGTATTGCTCAATTTGAAGAACTTGGCGTACAGCTGATCGGTATGTCTATTGACCAGGTTTTCAGCCATATCAAGTGGGTAGAGTGGATTAAGGAAAAACTGGATGTGGAGATTACCTTTCCGGTGGTGGCGGCCAATGATGCGGTGGCCTCTAAACTCGGTATGCTTCATCCCGGCAAGGGAACCAATACGGTACGGGCGGTGTTTATTGTTGATCCAGAGAGTAAGGTTCGTCTGGTGCTTTATTATCCCCAGGAGATTGGCCGTAATATGGACGAGATTGTCCGGGCGGTAAAGGCTCTGATTACCTCGGATAAAAACGGGGTTGCCATGCCGGCAGACTGGCCGGCCAACGAGATGCTAAAGGATCGGGTTATTGTCCCGCCTGCTACCTCAATGGAAGATGCCAAAAAGCGGCTGGATGAGTATGAAGGCTATGACTGGTGGTTCTGTCATAAGTCTCTGTAGTCGCTAATTCTTGTTTTGACAGCTTGTTTGGACGCCCCCTTTTTTTATGGGGGCGTTTTTTTTATGCCCTGCTGAAAATATAATCCCCGCCAAGACGTGATTTCGGCATTTTATCGGGAGTATTAAAATCATCTTCGGCTCGATAACCAAAGGCGGCCGCAACCAGGGCGGTATAACCCTTGGCCGGCAGGTCAAATTCCTCGTTTAGTACCTTGAAATCCAGCCCTTCCATGGGGCAGGTATCAATGCCCAGCATGGCGGCGGTCAGCAGTACCGCTCCCAGATTAAGATAAATTTGCCGAGAGTGCCAGAAGGTTTCATCCTTTAGTTCATTGCGGTGTATGCCTAGGAAATAGCGGCGGGCAGTATCAACCTTTGTCTTCATTTCTTCATTTTGGTAGCGGCCATCCTGCCTTTCCTGCTCAAGCACGGCCGCAAGATGCTGATCATCGGCATAGGTTTTACAGGCAAAGACTACAGCGTGCGAGGCATTGATGATTTTCTCCTGGTTAAAGGAATAAAAACCCTCGGCACCCTTGGCGATTCTGGCCAGACCTGCCTTATCATCGGCAATAACAAAATGCCAGGGCTGCAGGTTAGTACTGGACGGACTCATCCTTAGTACTTCCATGATTTTGGCAAAATCATCCGCCGGTATTTTTTGGTCTGGATCAAAAGATTTGGTGGTATAACGGGAATTGATAACCTCTGATATGTTCATAACTGCTCCTTTAATGTTTTGCCTCAAACTTAAGGCATAATTAACTTATTGCTTCCCTGATTAAATCCGGCTTGATATGCCCCTGAATAACGGCCCGGCCAATACCTTGGGGAAAAATAAAGATAATATTGCCGCCCACCGTTTTTTTATCGCTTAACAGATAGTTGATGATCTGGTTTCGATCAAGTTCCGGCGGAATTTCCAGCGGCAGCTTGTAGGCGGCCAGAATTCGGCGGATATATTCTTCCTCTTTCCTGCTTAAATGGCCGAGGGCAACGGCTATTTTATTTACGGCAGCCATGCCCATCGACACGGCCAGCCCGTGAATAATGGTAAAATCCGAGGCCGCCTCTACTGCATGACCGATGGTATGACCATAGTTAAGGATTCTTCTTAAATCCGCTTCCCGCTCATCTTCCTCGACCACTTTTGCCTTGATTTGGCAGCAGGTGTGGATGAGACGGGATAATTCACGGTGGTCAAGTGCCAGAATCTTTTCTCTATTTTCAAAAAGATAATCCAAAAAATTCCCATCTCGTATCACTCCGTATTTAATGACCTCGGCCAGTCCGCCCAAAATTTCCTGCTCCGGCAGGGTGGATAAGACGGCCGGATCTATAAATACCGCCTTGGGCTGATAAAAGCTGCCCACCAGATTTTTTCCTTCCGGCAGATCAACTCCGGTTTTGCCGCCCACCGAACTATCAACCTGGGCCAGCAGGGTGGTGGGAACCTGGACAAAGGGAATGCCCCGCATATAGGAAGAGGCCAGAAAACCGGCAATATCTCCGGTAACTCCGCCGCCAAGGGCAATGACGGCATCCTGGCGGTCAAAGCCCATACCGGCCATTTTACCGGCCAGCTTGGCTATGGTCTGCAGATGCTTATTTTCTTCTCCATGCTGAAATACGATTAGTTCGCAAGTCAGGCCGTTGGCCGATAATTTTTCCCTGAATGTCTTACCATATAAACCAGCAACCATATCATCTGCGATAATGCAGTATTTATTGCCGATTTTTTTTTCTTTAAGATATTGACCAGCTCGTTCAAAGCAGCCTTTGCCGATAAAAACCGGATAACTGTTTTCGGCCAGTCCAACGTTAAGCTCAAGCATAATGGGTACAAAAAATAAAAAAAAAGGAGATACAACCCAAAAGCCGTATCTCCTCAAAAAACAACCTTGAAAATCAGGCTGATTTACATGGCATCACCGGAAGCGGCACCCTGCATTTTAACCTCAACTTTCTCGGTAAGTCCTTCATAATACTTGCGAAGATGGGCCAGAACCTCATCACGGCCAAAGTGATCAACGATCTCTGCACCTTCGGAAAGGGCCTTACGCAGCTTGGTACCGGAAAGGATAACCCGATCTTCCTTGCTGTGCGGACAAGTACGGAGAGAAGCCATACCATCACACTTATGACAATAGAAAGTCCAGTCAATTTTCATCGGCTTACACTGGAGATCCTTGCCTTCATCGCCGGTTACCGGAATGCGGTCAAAAATCTGCTGGGCCTCAAACAGACCGTAGAAATCACCAACACCCGCGTGATCACGGCCAATCAGCATATTATTCACTCCGTAATTCTGACGGAAGGTGGCATGGAGCAGACCTTCACGGGGGCCGGCATAACGCATATCAAGCGGATAACCGGCGTTGATCACATTTTCCTTAACGAAATAATTGTCGATCAGGATATTGATTGCCTCAATCCGAACGTTGGCCGGAATATCACCAGGCTTGAGATTACCAATAAGAGAATGGATAAGTACGCCGTCACAAACTTCGGCGGCAATCTTGGCCAGAAATTCGTGGGAACGGTGCATCGGGTTACGAAGCTGCAGGGCAGCTACATTTGCCCATCCGCGCTCATCAAACATGGCTCTGACTTCAGCAGGCTTTAAGTAAACTCCGGGATACTCCTTGGGATAGCTACCCTCAGAAAGTACCTTAACCGGACCAGCCAGGTTTACCTCTTTCTGGTTCATAACCATGATAACGCCCGGGTGATCTTCCATGGCAACTTCCCAGAACTTGCCGTCTACGGAATCTTCACCTTCGCCCATAAAGACCTTTTCACACTCCCATTTTTTATCGGCCTCGGTCATTTCAAATTTTTCGGTAACCTTCATGGTGGCATAGGTCTCACCGTCTTTTACCAGGGCAATTTCATCACCTTCGTTAATGCCGGAAGCATCGTCAGCAGAGACATCAAGGGTGATGGGTACCGGCCAGAAGGTGCCGTCAGCCATCTGGAAATTTTCACAAACGCCTTTCCAGTCGGCCTTGGTCATAAAGCCGTCCAGCGGAGAAAAACCGCCGATTCCCATCATGATCAGATCGCCCTTGGCCCGATTGGAAATCTCAACCTGCTTCAAGCCCTTGGCTTTCTCCAGTTCAGCGGTACGATCATCTCCTTCAAGCAGGGCACATACCAAACCCTTTCCACCGTGAGGTGCAACCAATTTCGACATAGTAATAATCCTTTTATAAAATTTGTTATTAATCAGAGCCAGCAAAAACCCAGCTGACCCTCTAGCAATCTCTGCCAATACAAAAACGAATTTAGCTTATACTAAGAAAATAAAAAAAAAGTCAAGCAGTAACTATTCATCCTAGAAAAAAGGAGAACTACCCATAAAAGCCGGATAGTTCTCCCTGGTTGATGCTGTATGCGGGCAAATAATTACATCATGCCGCCCATACCGCCCATGCCGCCCATACCGCCAGGCATTTGAGGCATACCGCCGCCTGCGTTTTCATCTTCCGGCAGATCGGCAATTACACACTCGGTGGTAAGCAGCATACCGGAAACAGAAGCCGCATTCTGCAGGGCAGTGCGGGTAACCTTGGCCGGATCAATTACTCCGGCCTTGATCAGGTCTTCGTATTCTTCTGTACCGGCGTTAAAGCCGTTGGCACCTTCCAGACCTTTTACATGTTCAACAATAACTGATCCTTCCCGTCCGGCATTGCTGGCAATCTGGCGAACCGGCTCTTCCAGGGCACGAAGCAGGATGTTTTTACCAAGTTCCTGCTCACCGCTAAGCTCAAGGGCAGCAAGAGCTGACAAACAACGGAGATAAGCAACACCGCCGCCAGGTACCACACCTTCTTCAACCGCAGCCCGGGTAGCATTAAGGGCATCCTCAACCCTGGCCTTCTTCTCCTTCATTTCAACCTCGGTGGCCGCACCAACATTGATTACTGCTACGCCGCCGATAAGTTTGGCCAGGCGTTCCTGCAGTTTTTCACGATCATAGTCAGAGGTGGTATCTTCAATCTGATTGCGGATCTGCTTGACCCGAGCCTCAAGTTTAGCCTTTTCGCCAGCCCCGTCAACGATGGTGGTATTGTCCTTGTCGGTTACGATCCGCTTACAGGTGCCAAGGTCTTCAAGGGTTACATTTTCAAGTTTAATGCCCAAATCTTCGGTGATAACCTGGCCGCCGGTCAGAATGGCAATGTCTTCAAGCATGGCCTTACGGCGGTCGCCAAAGCCCGGGGCCTTAACGGCGGCTACATTTAAGGTGCCGCGCAGTTTGTTGACCACCAGAGTTGCCAGAGCCTCGCCGTCCACATCCTCGGCAATGATAAAAAGTCCTCTGCCCATTTTGGCTACGGACTCAAGGATGGGCAGCAGATCCTTCATGCTGGAAACCTTTTTTTCAACCAGCAGGAGATAGGGATCATCCATGGCAACTTCCATCCGGTCGGCATCGGTTACAAAGTATGGTGAGAGATAGCCGCGGTCAAACTGCATACCTTCAACTACGTCAAGGGTGGTGTCCATGGACTTTGCTTCCTCAACCGTGATCACTCCTTCCTTGCCTACCTTGTCCATTGCCTCGGCAATGATATTACCGATGGTCTCATCAGAGTTGGCGGAAATGGTGCCAACCTGGGCAATTTCCTTTTGCTCCTTGGTCGGAGTGGAGATCTTCTCCAGTTCACTAACCACTACCTCAACGCCCTTATCTATGCCGCGCTTGATTTCCATCGGATTGCCGCCTGCGGCCACCAATTTTGCTCCTTCGGTGTAAATCGCCTGGGCAAGCACGGTGGCGGTGGTGGTGCCGTCTCCAGCCACATCCGAGGTCTTGGAAGCAACTTCCTTGACCATTTGGGCACCCATATTTTCAAACTTGTCCTTAAGCTCAATCTCCTTGGCGACAGTAACACCGTCCTTGGTGATGGTCGGGGCGCCGAAAGATTTTTCAATCAGCACGTTGCGGCCCTTCGGCCCCAAGGTTACCTTTACTGCATCAGCAAGGGTGTTTACGCCAACGAGAATTGACTCACGTGCCTTAACCCCGTATTTAATATCCTTTCCAGCCATTATTATTTCTCCTTGTGAACTTTATCTTAAATTATTCAACAATACCAAGTACATCATCTTCACGCATGATGAGATAATCCTCACCGTCCAGCTTTACATCGGTGCCGCCGTACTTGGAAAAAAGTATGCGGTCGCCTTCCTTGACCTGAAGGGCTACCCGCTCACCCTTGTCGTTTAATTTGCCCGGCCCGGCGGCAACTACCTTGCCCTCTGCCGGTTTTTCCTTGGCACTGTCTGGAATGATGATGCCGCTGGCAGTTTTTGTCTCTGCCTCAAGTCTCTGGACTAAAAGACGATCGTTCAATGGACGAATGTTCATTTTTCCTCCTAACTACATATATGATTATTTTTTACCAAACAACCCTTTAATTTTGCTAAAGAATTGTTCCATCGATAACTTGCCCGTCAGCGGGCTGTAACTTCAAAACAGCGGAGAATATATGTTTGGTTTTACAAAAATCAAGGGGTGAAAGCAGAAAAAAAACTCTGCCTGATAACGGGCGGGTAAAAAGCCCTGGGTTTGCAAATAATAATTAGTAATTTTAATGGCTTATTGTGATAGATTGTAGTCTGCGGCCATTCTTGCCAAAAGTTTTTTGCTTTTTCCGCCGCCGGCGGTGTCCGGGGTCTTGCAGCCCATAACCGCCCTGATTATATCGCCGTCCTCAAGTTCTGCCTCCGGCTTGCCCGGCAGCAGGCAGCCGCGGCCGGTTTGGTATAATAATTTTTGCTCCAGCAGGAGTTTTACCGTTTCATCTACTGTTAGCGGGCAGTAACCGGCAAGTTTCAAGTAAATCTCTTCCATCCGGGCCGCCTTTCCCTGTCGGTGATGCCGGTGAACTTCCATCATCATATCAAAGGCTGCACTTAGCTTTAGCGACACTTCGCTGCTGCGTGTAATCAGGTTGTAGGTATTTCTGTTCTGCACGGCACAGCCCGTCTGGGCGCCGAATAGTATGAACAGCCAGCCCATATAAATCCAGATCAGAAACAGGGGCAGGCTGGCAAAGGAGCCGTAAATTGCATTATAGTTCGCCATGCCGATCTGCATGGAAATATAGATATTTTGGGCGGCAAGCCAGAACAAGGCCCCGATCAAGGCCCCGATCAAGGCCGGAGCGGATTTCACCCTGGTATTGGGGAAAAACAGGTAAATGATGAACAGGGTGATGGTGATGAGAAACAGGGGGACGAGTTTCAGCAGCAGGGCCTGAATCCAGACTGCGGGCAGAAGCATGTCCAGCCTGGAGCTAAGGTTTTGGCTGCTTAGCACCGCACTTGAGGCAAAGGCAATATTGATGGAAAGCGGCATCAGCAGCATCATGGTCAGATAATCCGAAATCTTGCGTAAGAACGGTCTGCTGTTTTCGGCCTGCCAGATGGCATTCATGGCGGTTTCCACATGATTAAAGACCAGCAGGGCGCTAATCAGCATGCCCAGCACGCCGAAGGTGCCGATGGCGGCAAAATTGGTTCTGTCCACATATGCAAAAATCTGGTCAATGGCCGAGCGGAGATAACCAGCCAGAAGATTTTTTCCGGCGGCATGGCCTTGGCTCTCTTTGCCTAGTTCCGGTAAGCTCCCGGCCTGCTTATGTTCAGAAGCCGCTTTAACTTGAAAGAACGCCGGATTTTTTTCGACTGCGGCCAGATATTGGTAAGCCGTCTCCCTAAGATGATTGCCGCCTCCCAGCCCCTTGATTACCGCAGTACTCATGGCCAGAATCGGCACCAGGGACAGCAGGGTGGTGTAGGTGAGGGCGGCCGATCTGAGCGGCAGCTTGTTGCGGGCAAACTCCCGCAGGCAGATCAGACAAATTCTGGTCAGGCCGTGCAGAACAGCGGCGGGCAGGCTGCGTTTTATCTTCCGGTTATCCGCCCATCGCAGGAGCCGTCCGGGTTTTACGGCCTGGCTTGCCATCCCTTTCATGATTTATACAGCCATTTCTTCATCATCTGAAAGACCTCTTCCCGTTTGATCGGTTTGCTGATATAGTCATTCATACCGGCGGCAAGGCATTTTTCCCGGTCGCCTTTCATGGCATTGGCAGTCAGGGCAATGATTGGTATGTCCAGACAGCCTTTTTCCCTGATTTTTCTGGTGCATTCCATGCCGTCCATCTCAGGCATCTGAATATCCATCAAAATCATATTGAAATTGTCCGGGGCTGCCGTATAGAGTTTATAGGCATCCTTGCCGTTGGCCGCAGTTTCCACTTCGTATCCAGCCTTGGTCAGCATGATTTTTGCCAGTTTCTGATTGACCGGATTGTCTTCGGCCAGCAGGATTTTGGTCGATTGTTTGAGATCCTCGCGTACCGAATATTGGGTTATTAGCTGGTTTTCTCCGGCAGCGTTTTCATCACTTGCCGACTTGTCCAGGACCTTGGCAATGGTGTGGAAGATGATGGACTTTCTGGCCGGCTTGGTAAGAAAGGCGTTAAATCCGGCCTCTTTGCATTTAACCGCGATCTTTTCGGTGGATGAGGTATAGGCAATCAGGGGAATATCCTTACTTGCCGTCTTGCTGTTTCTGATCGCTTCCGCCAGCTCAAAACCGCTGACGGCGGGCATGATAATATCTAAGATAGCCAGATCAAAGGGCTGGCCGTCTTGTTCTGCCTGTTCAATGCGGCGGACTACATCGCACTGATTCGGCAGGGCAACGGCCTTTATGCCGGCCTTTTGCAGGTTCCGGGTTAGTATATCGCTGCTGACCTTATTATCATCTACGACTAAAACTTTGATATTGTTTAGATTCTTTTGTTTATGCGGGGTGGATTGTCTGGCGGGCAGCCTTTTCATTTTGGCGGTGAAATGAAAGGTGCTGCCCTCGCCGATGATGCTTTCCGCCCAGACTTCACCGCCCATTAACTTGCTGATTTTCCGGCAGATGGCAAGGCCAAGGCCGGTGCCGCCGTATCTTCTGGTGGTTGAGCCGTCCGCCTGCCTGAATGCCTGAAAAATTGTCTCCAGTTTGTCCTGGCCGATGCCGATGCCGGTATCCCTGACCCGGCAATGCAGATAAACCTCTGCTTCGGTTTCCCGATCAACATCAATGGCAAGCTCTATTTCTCCCTTGCTGGTAAATTTTTCAGCATTGCCCATTAAATTGATCAGTACCTGCCTAAATCTTCCCGGGTCTCCCTTAAGAGCAGCCGGAACATGATCACCGATGCTGCAAAGCACCTCAATCGGTTTGCCCGACAGCTTGGGCCGGATCAGTTCACAAACATCGTGGGCGGTGATTTCAGGATCAAAATCAATCTGTTCAAGGCTTAGCTGATCGGCCTCAATCTTGGAAAAATCAAGAATATCATTGATTAGAATGAGCAGGGCCTCGCCGCTGCGTTTGATGGTATGGGCATAGTCATACTGCTCTGCCTGTAAATCGGTGGTGAGAAGCATGTCGGTAAAGCCGATAATCCCGTTCATCGGGGTTCGGATTTCGTGGCTCATGGCCGCCAGAAACTGGCTTTTGGCAAGGTTTGCCTCTTCCGCCATGACCTTTGACTTTCTAAGCTCTCTGGTCTGTTTGTCTATTTCGGATTGCAAAAGTTTTGAATACTGCTTCTGCTGGGTATGAATAACCTTGTAACTACGCTGGGTTTCTTCCAGCATATCCCGGTGTTTTTTCTCAAGTACCTTAAACTTTCTTTCGTACTGCTTTTGCTGGATGTCGTGTTTCTTGGTGATATTTTCAAGTGATTTTGAGCAGTTAAAAAGACGGGCCGTCAGGGTGATAACCTTTTGGGTTTGGTCAGAGCGGTCCGGCCCGTTCAGCGGCTGCCAAAACAAGGTGTATCCTTCACCTTCCGGGGTATAGGCAAAGATGCGGCCGTCCGCCGTACCAGCCGTGCAGTTTGCTGCTGCTTTTGACTTGGCGGCCAGTTCCTGTGCGGCCTGTGTCTCCAGCAAAAGCGGTCTTGCGGCCTGTACCAGACTGCCGCTTTCGGTCATGGCGGCAAAAAGGCAGTCCGCAGCTGCTTGTTCAAGCTCGGTTAAAAGGTCAGATATTTTTTGATTTTGGTCTGCATTGTCCTGGAACAGGCGGTTTAGAGTATCATTCATATAAAAGCCCCCGGGATTATCAGTTTTCGTAGATCACCTTGGCTTTTTCTATTTCCTTGGGCAGATCATCGATAAGAATTTTGTATTCATCAATATTTTCTTCCATATGGGCGGCCAGCGATGCCGGTATGGCCGGAATGGTATTTTCTAAAACAGTGTATTTCATTTTATTGATAATATATTCAGATATTTGTAGTATTCCTCTCAGGCTGGAAGGATCAACCTCATCCTGATAATTATGGTGATTAAGGATGGCCTTTTGCAGCTCCGGCTGCATATGCCAATCCTGGGCCAGCAGGTAGCCGATTTTGCAATGATTGGTGCCAAGATATTGTGCTTCGGTCTCGGTCAGGGAGCCATCCGGTCTGCATTCATTGCAGGCTTTTATAAAATTTTCATGATCAATCTGCTCTTCGACAATGATGCCAAAATCGTGCAGTATCCCGCATAAACAGGCATCTTCACCATTGACGGCAAAGATTCTCTCGGCCAGCATCTTGGCACAGATACTGACTGCAGCACTATGAAACCACAGCCTTTTTCTGGAAAATGAGCTGCCGTCGCCGCTGTCCTTGAAAAGATTTTTCAGGGCATCGGTTACAGCCAGGCTGTGCAGGTTTTTCATGCCGACAAAGACAATGGCCCGGCTGATTGATCTAACCTCTTGAGACAAACCGTAAAACGGGCTGTTGACCATTTGCAGCAGCTTGGCAACCAGGGTGGGATCCATTTTCATCACGTCTTCAAAGTCCTCGGCGGTGGAGTTTGGATCCGACATCAGCCTTGACAGCTCACTGACCACATTGGGCAGGGTTCTGGTATTATGAAACTTGTCGATAAATTCTCTGGCGGTCTTCATTTTTGTTGCTCCGCAGATTTGGTTACAATATTTCCTTTTTGGTCACGGCCCTGGATTTTATTTCGTCCAGCAGGTCTGACATAACCGGTTTTATATGCTCTCTCAGATCTCCGGCCACAATGATAAACAGCAGATCATCACCCGTCTCAAAGGTTCCCGAACGGGCCTCGATGATAATATCAAAAATACCCTCGGACTGCATGAATTTCTGCCGTATTTCCTCGATTATTTCATAATCTGGGGTTACTTGCAGCTGCTGCACGGCAGACCTGTCTTTCCTGGACCAGTTTCTGACTACGCCGTTATGGGTTAGAATCATGCCGACATGATCCTTAAATCCCGGCTTTTCCTTCAGCTTTTTTATCTCGTTGGTAATGTCCATGTTTTTCTCTCCGGTTGATTTTACGGGTTTGACCCGCCTTTACCGGGCCGTTTTTTTACCTTGTAATTTGCATCCCTGATAATCTTTGGTCTGGATGCTTTTTTCTTGCCTTTTATCGGTATTTTAAGGATTTGACCTGCCTTGATGCCGGTATTTTTGCCCAGCCGGTTCAGCCGGATGAGCGAATTTATGGAAACCCCATATTTACGGGCGATGCTGGTAAGGTTATCACCTTTTTTCACTCGGTAAGGGCTTGCTTTCTGCCCGGAGTGATAGACACTTGCCGGTATATGCTGCAGGGTTTGCAGGCTGATGCTTTTCGGCAGATGGAGCAGGTAGTTCTTCGGCACATAGCTTTTGCCGGTAAACACCGGAGGGAGCAGGGCCGGGTTTAGTTTTTTTATCTGTTCCTGACTAAGCCTTAAATAGCGGCAAAGTGCTGGCATGGAGGCATAATCGGGCAGTCTGAATGATCTGGTTTTTATTGGTTTGGCAAGTTTTAGTTTTTGGGATTTCTCCAGCTTTTTAGCCACCTTGACGGCGGCCAGAAATTCAGAATAAAAATTGCGGGAGGCGAACTTGAAATATCCTTCATGGTAGGAAGAAAATATTTTTTCATACGAGCCTTGGTCATTTTTGGCCCGTAACATGCCTGATAAACCATAATTATAGGCGGTTATCGCCAGAGGCCAGCTATGCAGGCGGTTATAGTTGTCTCTTAGCAGTCTGGCTGCGGCCCGGGCGGCGACAATCGGATCCCGCCGCTCATCCACCGCCTGGTTAATCTGCATATACTGTTTGCCGGTCTCTCGGGTGAACTGCCAGATGCCCGAGGCACCGTATTTGCTAAGGGCATTGACATTAAATGATGATTCCACATGGGGCAGGTAGGCAAGCTCGGCAGGCAGGCCGTAGATATTAAAAATGCTTTTTATTTCAGTTATATATGCTCCAGACCTTACCACGCCCTGGATAAAATTTTCCTTTAGGCCGCGTTGATCCCTGATATTGTCTGCCGCTTTTTTGAAGGTTTGCGGAGCGGTATTGGGCGGAAAAAGATTTTTGACTCTGGTTAGCTGCTTGACCCCCGCTTTGCCCTGGGATAATTTTATCAGGATTCTGCGGTATCTGTTTTTCACCAGCTTGATTTTTTTCTGGTTGTATGCCTTTGCGTACTTGTGTCTGCTGTCCAGCAGGGAGACGGCAGAGTAAATAATTTGGGGGTTGGTTTTGTCATGTATTACGGCAGTATTGATGGAATAATATGAATATATTTTTTCCCAGAAAAGAACATTATTACGGATTACCGGATAAACCGGAAACAGTTGAGGGTTTGCACTAGAGGCGGCGGTAAGCAGCAAATACAGGACTGCCGTGATGGATAGGATGCGGCAGCAGCCGGTAATCAGCCGTTTTTGGGGGATAATATCACCAGAAACTGAGGTGTTTTGGTTGGGGGTAATTTTCATATTTTCTGCTATGATGGTTAAGGTCAGGTTTTCTTATAGCATATGGAGTAAAAATGTATAGCCCAATTTTGGCCGCCCTTGGTTTTTTTGATGCTGTCAGACGGCAGTAAAACCTTGCTTGTTCATCGCAATAAAAGAAAGATTGCCCAGCATTTTGGCAAGTATAACGGGCTTGGCGGCAAGATGGAGCCGGGCGAGGATATTTATATCTGCATCTGCCGGGAAATATACGAGGAAGCAGGGATTATCTGTGAGGAGGTAAGGCTTAGAGGAACCATTAACTGGACAGGTTTTGGGAATGGTGGTGAAAACTGGTTTGGTTTTATTTTCCGCATTGATAAATTTTCAGGCATTCCCAAAACCCAAAATGAGGAGGGAACGCTTGAGTGGAGAAAGCTGACCGAACTGGAAAGCCTGCCGATGTGGGAGACAGGTACTTTCTGCCGCTGGTCTTTGATGACTGTGCTGCTCATCCATGTCTTTATGACTTATGAAAATAATCGGCCTGTTATGTTACTACAGCATAGCTACCACCAATTTTTCATAAAAAGAGAGGTAAATACTCTATTTTTCAACATTTTAGTTCTTAATCTGCAAGATTTTTACACTATTCTTTTCAAAACCTTGCAGCTTGACTATAATTGATCTTCGGATAATTTAAGGAGTTAAAGAGAGTATGGATAGTTTTTGGCAATTTCACCCGTTGTAACTTACTTTATCAGAAAATCAATAATGATATCGTATTTGAGCAATAAAAACTGAATCACTTTCAACCCTATAAACTATACGATGCTCACTATTGATACGGCGAGACCAAAATCCCGATAATCCATGTTTAAGTGCCTCAGGTTTACCAATCCCCTCATATGGAGTTCGCTTTATATCTCGTATAAGAAAATTGACCCGTTTTAATATTTTTTTGTCGCTCTTTTGCCAATATAAATAATCCTGCCAAGCATTTTCAGAAAATATGAGTTTCACTCAACAAGCCTCTTTTCTAAACCTTTACCAGTATTAAGTTCGGTAATTGATTCTAATAAGCGACAAGCATTTGCAGGGCTACGTAAAAGGTATACTGTTTCTTCCAAAGCCTGAAAATCTTCAAGTGATATCATAATGACTGAATTATCAGGCTCGTGAGTAATTATAACGGGAGAGTGTGTATCGCACACTCTTTCCATCGTTTTTGCCAGGTTGTTTCTTGCAGAAGTATATGTAATAGTTTCCATAAAAGTGTCCCCATATTATTTTAAGAATACATCCTTCCCCCATTGTACCACAAAACATCTAACGTAACAATTAGTTTCACTGGACTTGTTTCACTCGCCGGTGAACTCTGCGTCAGCTGAAATTATTTTAGAAAATAATGATTTTCAGTAATTTCAGTAAATTATGCTGGTCTAAATTCCTTGGAGCAGAATTTTTACGAATCCATCAAGTTTTAGGATGAAAAAAAGCCTGCTCATGGTTACAATGCTTGGCTGCTTGGGTTTTGATTTGCTTAACTTTTCGAAATAAAAGGTTATCACTGGAGAATATAATGATAAAGGAGCAGGAAATGAATCGGGAAAATGAGATGGACCGCCTGGAAGAAACCGTACAAAAACTACTTGAAAAATATAGTGCCTTGCGGGCCGTCAAGGAAGATCTGGAGCAAAATCTTCGTCAGAAGGAAGAGACCATAGAAAAATTGAATGGCGAAATCAGCCAGATGCAGTCAGAAAGGGGCAGTCTCAGCAACCGGGTTGATAATATCCTGCAGCAGATTCAGGATTGGGAAGAAAGTAACGCTCTTGATGATGACCGCGAAAAGCCGGAGGATGAGGAGCAGGAAGAACTGGAGGAATCCGGTCAGGGAAGTTCCTTTGCCGCTTCCTCGTAGGCAGATAGAGCAGATAATATGGCTGAAGCGGAACGTTTGGTCAGTTTTTCTCTTCTTGGGCAGGAATATCGGCTCTATACCGAGACCAGCGAGGAGGAAATGGCGGCTGTCCTGTCGCTGGTGAAAGAGCTGCTGGAAAAAAATTCCGGTGGAAGAAAAAGCGGCGCTTTGCCGGCCAGCCGGGTTGCGGTGTTGACCTGTTTGAATATTGCCTCGGATTATTTAAGAATTAAGGGTGAATTTGACTTGTACAAAAAAAAAACAGAAGGCATAATTGGCCGTATTAACGAGGAGATAGGCGGCGATTTATAAATCTTTTATTATCAGCAGGCATGGCGGGTGTGCGTTATATTTTTTTTCGGTTGCTTTCTGCCATCTTGCCTGCTAGTTTTAATTGATTATTGATTTCCCTGTGCTGTTGGTGATTTATGGCGTTGTTGGGCCAACTCTCTTGTTAAGGGCTCTCCCGCTGATGCGTCAGGAAAACCTTCGCGGGATTTTCCCAGTGTATTATGGACTGCCCACCTATGCAAATAGGTTCTATAAATTCCATAAACACGGCAGCATGGGGCTTTTTGCGAATACGGGCTTTGCCCTTTTTATATATGGTTCTTTGGAACCTGAAAGTATTGGCTGCAGTTTCGGCTGGCAGGATTTTGGTGAGTATAAGGTTTCAGGCACAAGGCTTGGCTTGATTATATAGGTGCGGCGGCAGGCCTGTAAGGGGTTTGTCGGCTGATGGTTTTGCTATGTGTAACTTTTTGAAATTATTAGGTCTGGTTTTTGATTTTTATGAGGCCGTCATCTGAGTTGCGGCAAATGAAATATCTGTTTTAGTATGGCTTTATTTTTATCTGCCAGATTGTAATTTTCGGATTCTGACCGCGGTTTGCCGGTCTCCTTGGAACTTTTTCTACCTCAAGCAGGAAGGATCTATTCCTGCTGTTTTTTTCCGTCATGCCCTTGCTGCAGTCAACATGGACTGGTGAGGTTTGGTATGGGGCATTCATTGATATATCTATTTTTGGGCGGGCTGGCAGGCCTAATTGCCGGTTTTTTCGTCAGAAAAATGCTGGCGGAATCCCGTCATCAGCATATCAGGGAACAGGAAAGGCAGATTATTGAAAATGCCATTGTTGAAGCCGAACAGCTAAAAAAGGAAGCCCTTCTGCAAAGCAAGGAAGAGGCTATTTTAGTCAAACAGAATGCCGAGCGGGAATTAAAGGCCGATCGGGATGAGCTTCGCGATGAAAAACGGCAGCTAAACAGGAAACGTGAACAGGTAAAACGGGATGCTCAGGCCGCCGAAAAAAAGCAGGGTGAACTGGATAGGCTGGAAAAGCTGATTCTGCAAAAGGAAACTGCCGTTGAGAAAAAAGACCGGGAGGCGGAAGAGCTGCTTGGCCGCCAGAGATATGAGTTAAGCAGAATTGCTGGTATTTCCGAGGAAGAGGCCAGAAAACTGCTGATGGATTCCATCGAAAGCAAGGCCCGGATGGATGCCGGTAAAAGGCTGGTCCGCATCGAAAATGAAATGAAAATGGAGGCGGACAGAAAGGCCAAGAACATTCTGGCTCTGGCTATCTCCAAATATGCAGGGGACTATGTAGCCGATAGAACCGTCTCCATGGTGCCGCTGCCGAATGATGAGATGAAAGGGCGGATTATTGGCCGTGAGGGAAGGAATATCAGGGCCATCGAGGCGGCCACCGGCATTGACATTATCATAGATGACACGCCGGAAGCGGTTATTCTGTCCGGTTTTAATCCGGTTCGCCGCGAGGTGGCAAGGCTGGCCCTTCTGCAGCTGATAAGTGACGGCAGGATTCATCCCGGACGGATAGAGGAGGTGGTTGCCAAGGTAACCAGAGAGCTTGAGGTCGGGATGCGCGAGGAGGGCGAGCAGGCCACCTTTGATGTGGGGGCCCACGGCGTGCATGTTGAGCTGATCAAGCTGCTTGGCCGGCTTAAATACCGCACCAGTTATGGGCAGAATGTCCTGCACCACTCCCTTGAGGTGGCGTTTTTATGCGGGGTGATGGCCGCCGAGCTTGGGGTTGATGTGAAAACGGCCAAAAGAGCAGGATTACTGCATGATATAGGCAAGGCGGTTGATCACGAGGTTGAGGGTTCCCATGCTATAATTGGCCGTGATCTGGCCCGAAAATACGGTGAATCAAAGGAAGTGGTTTATGCCATCGGCGCCCATCATGAGGAACAGCCGCCCAAGTCGGTGGTGGATGTGCTGGTTCAGTCTGCTGATGCCCTGTCGGGTGCAAGACCCGGCGCCAGAAAGGAGATGCTGCAGAGCTATGTCAGACGTCTGGAAGATTTGGAGGCTATTGCCGACTCCTTTGACGGAGTGGAAAAATCATATGCCATTCAGGCCGGGCGCGATCTCAGAATAGTCGTGGATTCAAGCAAGATAGGGGATAGTGAGGCTGTGCTGATGAGCCAGGACATCGCAAAATCAATCGAGGAAAAACTAACCTACCCGGGCCAGATCAGGGTTACAGTCATCCGGGAGACCAGATCGGTTGAGTATGCAAGATAGTCTGGTTATTGGGGCCTTAAAACCCGCATTACCGAGTCAACGGCCAGGTATATATCAAGATCTTCGCCGAAAACGTCATCCATATTGGGGTGGCTGATCAGATCTTCAATAAGATACTGGGTGAGATAGAGTGATACCAGATTGGGATCCTGGACGATGGTTCTAATCGGTGCCACCTTCATTTGAAAATCAAACTCCTCTAACTCGGCCATAAGCCGCAGCTGGCTTTCCATTTCTTCAGTAATGCTGGTAATGGAGGTAATCTCGATGATCTTTCTTTCAACCAGTCTTTGCACCAGCTTGGTGGCCAGGGGGGCGGCATGTTCCCTAGCGTGATGGAACATCTTCCGTCTTTCCTGTTCCCGTTTCCGGTCTATTTTCTTTATGGTCTTGTCTGTTGCCCGGTTTGGGCTGATATGCACCTTTGCCATGATTTCCCCCTTATCAGATAGCCTGTAGATAATCGGGGCAGTTTTACCGCCCCGGCAGGGACTATTTAACATTACCGGATTAAATTGTAAAAGATAATTAAAATATTTTTCCGGTTATAAAATTATTGAACCTGAGATAAAACTTCAATTTATTGAAAATATTTGCTTTTTTTCACCTAACTTGCAACAGGTCTGTATTTGCTCAAAAAATATAGCTTGAATTTAGCCGGACATTTTATATATAGCAGTCTGAGTTGTAATTTTTGGCTGTTTTTGGGGATTTCCCTGGTAATGGCTGATATGAAGAATAATTTGAATCAGGAGGTTTTTCTCATGTTTGGAAGAAGTATCAGGCTGGCATTGCCTGCATTGTTGCTTGCATCTGTTGTTACCTTTTCCGGTTGTGCGTCTTCGGACGATAAGGATAAGGAAGTAAAACCGGCGAAAACCAATGAGGCAGTAGGGGAGCCTGAGCCGCTGGAATCTGAATCCATCGGCATTTTGGAAGGCCGCACGGACGGCCCGATGTTGCCGGTATATTTTGATTTTGATTCCTCTGAAATTAAGGGGGACGGCGTGATGAGAATTGAAAATAATGCCGATTTTATCAAGGAAAAGGGCGTTTCAATTATCATTGAGGGCAACTGTGATGATCGCGGCACCAATGAGTACAATATGGCCCTTGGCGAGCGGCGGGCATTGGCTGCCAAAAAGTACCTGGTTAACCTGGGCGTTGATCCTGCCAAACTGACTACAGTAAGTTACGGTGAGGAGCGTACCCATATCATTGGTCATAATGAAAAGGCCTGGTCTCAGAATCGGCGTGATGATTTTGTAATTGCTAAATAAAATCTCAGGTAAATCAAGGAGATGATAATGTTGTTAAGAAAGAGTTCGGCTTTTTTTTGTTTGCTCCTGTTGCTGGTGTTTGCCGGTTCTTCTGCGGTTATGGCTGCCGAAGTTAAGATCGGGGTGATGAATGTGCAGAAGATCTTAAGCGGCTCCAAGGCTGGCAAGAAGGCAAAGGAGAAGCTGGACGCCAGGGCCAAGGAACTGCGTAAGGACTTCAAAAAGGATGAGGATGAGCTTAAGGCCTTGCAGCAGGAAATTGAAAAGAAGGATTCTGTGTGGAGCAAGGAAGTTAAGACCGAGAAAATTCGCGAGCTTAACAAGAAAAGACGGGCCTTTAAGGCAAAGACCGATGATGCTAGTTTTGAGATGCGTCAGCTGCAGGGCAAGGAACTTGAGCCGGTAATCAAAAAACTTGACGAGGTTGTGAAAAAGTTCGGTGAAAAGAACGGTTATACGGTTATTCTTGACGAGATGAGATCTGGGGTTTTATTTTTGGATAAATCAACCTCGGTTACGGAACAGCTAATCAAGGAACTGGATAAGGCCATGTAGGTTTTTCCGGCTATACATTTTGCTGATGAAACGGTGCTGTGCATGTTGTGCGGCATCGTTTTCTTTTTTGCGGCGTTTTTTTTCGAGGATTTTATGGCAATCAAAAGTATGACCGGATTTGGCCGGGGAGAGAGTTCCACCACCAATCGGTACTGGGTGGTGGAGGTGCGGTGTGTAAATCACCGTTATCTTGATTTCAGATGCAGGCTGCCCCGAGGTTATCACGGCATTGAAGATCGGATCAGAAAAAAGGTGGAAGAATTTCATCAGCGGGGCCGGGTGGAGCTTAACCTTACGGTTAGCGGCGATTTTACTGATCTGCTCAATCTTAAGGTTAATGGTCAACTGGCTGCCTGGTATAAAAAATCCCTTGAGGAAATGGCCGATGAACTGGACTTGGACTGCAGACTTTCGGCCATGGATATAGGCTCTTTTCCCGAGGTGATAATATCGGAACAACTGGAAGAGAATCTGGCGGAATTTTGGCCGCATATGGAAAGGGCCTTAACCGATGCCCTGACTGACTGCAGCCGGATGAGAAGCGTTGAAGGGCGGCTGCTTGCAGAAGATTTGCAGGGCAGGCTGGATTTTTTTGCCGCCAAAATTGCCGAAATAGAGCAGCATCTGCCGGAACTAATGGCCCAAAGAGAGGCCGGACTTAAGGAGCGGCTTGAGCGGCTTTTGGACAAGGTGCAGCTTGATCCCGCACGGCTTGCTCAGGAAGCGGCAATTCTGGCGGATAAGACGGATGTTACTGAGGAGATTGTCCGGCTGAAATGTCATATGGAGCAATTTGGCAAGTTCCTGGGCGAGACCAAGGCGGTGGGCAGAAAACTTGATTTTCTGATTCAGGAGTTTTTGCGGGAAGTCAATACCATATCCTCAAAGATTAGTGATGTGTCTGTGGCTCACTTGACGGTTGAACTAAAGAGTGAACTGGAAAAAATGCGGGAGCAGGTTCAAAATATAGAGTAAAATTATGCGGTTATTAAATGTGGGGTTTGGTAATACCGTGATGGCTGAACGGCTGGTGGCGGTGATCAATACCGGGTCTTCTCCGGCCAGGAAGCTGAAGGAACAGGCCAAAAAACAAGGCAAATTGATTGATGTAACCGAAGGACGGCGTACCAGATCGATTTTGATTCTTGATTCCGATCATGTGGTCTTGTCTTCCATCCAGTCAGATACCATTGGTCAGCGGCTTGCCGCCCTCTATCCCGAATATCATCTGCAGCAGGCGGCTGGCTAACCTTTTATGCAGGCAGGAACGCTTTTTATTATATCGGCGCCATCCGGTGCGGGCAAGACTACTCTTTTGGGCCAGGTGATGGATGACTTGCCGGGGCTTACCTTTTCTGTTTCCCATACAACCCGCAGCCCCCGCAGCGGCGAGGTGCAGGGGGCTGCTTATCATTTTGTTTCAAGAGATGAGTTTGAGCAAGGGATTGAGCAGGGTGATTTTCTTGAGTGGGCGGAAGTGCATGGCAATCTTTATGGCACCAGCCGGATGTCAATTGAACAGCAGCTTGCTAAAGGCCGTGATCTGATTTTAGATATTGACACCCAGGGTGCCGGTTTAATTAGAGAAAATAATTCGGTTTCGGGAGTGGATATCTTTATTGCTCCCCCGTCAATGAAAGAGCTTGAGAAGCGTCTTAGGGGCCGGGGAACCGATACCGAGGATGCCGTTATCACCAGGTTAAATAATGCGGTAATGGAGATGCGGCAGGCAGATAAATACCAGTATCTGATTGTCAATGATGTTTTGACAGAATCCGTAGATATGTTAAGGGCGGTGATTATGGCCGAGCGAGCCAAAAGGCGTAAAACGGCAGACGGCAGGCCGATAAATTTGAGTTTTACGGCATGAAGGACGGCAAATTACCTAAGCGGGCGGTTGAAAAACGCATAAAAATCGGGCCGGATTTATTATGGGGAGTTCATCCGGTTTTTGAGGCATTGTCCAGCGAGCCGGGCCGCATCAGTGAAGTAATTTTGTTAAAGGATAAAAAAGGCGGCAGGATTGAGGCACTAATCAAACTTGCCCGCACGGCTGGAGTGAAGTTAAATTTTGTGGATCGTTTCCGGCTGGTTGGTGAAAATGCCGGGCAGATCAGGCATCAGGGCGTGGCGGCCAGAACTATGCAAACCAGCCTGATGCCCTTTGGGCAGCTACTTGACCTGCTTGAGTTAAAATTACAGCAGGGGCAAAGCCCGTCCCTGATGGTTTGCGACCGTATTCAGGATCCGCATAATCTTGGAGCCATTATCCGTTCGGCCTTGGCTGCCGGTATGGACGGCATCTTGCTGACCAAGGACCATTCGGCGCCGCTTGGCGGTGCGGCGGCCAAATCTTCAGCCGGGGCGATGCCGCATATCAATATTTCGCAGGTGAGTAATCTTGCTGATGCCTTGGGCAAACTTAAAAAGATTGGTGCCTGGATTTATGGGGCAGTAAAGGAGCCTGAGGCAGTTTCATTATATGACACTGATTTAACAGGTTTTTCTTGTTTGGTGGTCGGCAGTGAAGGGAAGGGCATCAGGCCGCTGATTAGAAAGCAGTGTGATTTGCTGATTTCAATTCCGATGCAGGGTGGACTTGATTCCCTTAATAGTTCGGTTGCAGCCGGAATTATTATGTTTGAGATGATGCGGCAGCGGCACCATCTCGAGATGTGATAATTTTTATCTCACTTAAGTTATTAGGTTCAATTTTTCAGTTTTTGGCTTTCTAAGAGAACATCAAAGATTGAGTGCAAAGCATATTGCATCGTGAACCTCTGTCATTTTCTGTTCTGATAATTTTATAATCAAAGAACCAATTTTACCTTTTGATATTGTGTGTAAATGATCACAATTTACAGCACAATCTTTTGGCATTCCATCGCCGGATTGAGATAAAAAGACCTCTGAAGAAATATCCCGTACAGTACTTGTAATTGGAGCGATTGTTATTTCATTTAGATATGCTAAAACAGAATCTCGTGTAAGAATCAAAACCGGGCGTTTTTTATCAGGATTGAGAAACTTGTACCAGCGGATTTCACCACGTCTCATTCTTCCCCCAAACCTGTTCATCTTCCCAAATAGAAAATTCATCTTCCTCAGTTGGGAAATTTTTATAACCTTGCTGATGCTTTTTCTCCATTTGTGAAATGGTATATTGTTCAACAGCATCACGAAGAGCTTTCCTTGTAAAATCTGAGCGGTTCATATTGAGTTTGCGTGAGATATTATCAATGCTCTCGATAAGTGTATCGTCCAGCGTCATCTGAATCGTTCTCATTTACCGTCTCCTAACGCTCATCATCAATAGCGGGTATGGGAAATTCCGTATGTAGGGGCCATTCTATATCCGCCCGCAATCTACCTTTTGCTTGAGGCACCTTTCTCTGCCATTTTTGCCTTGAGCAAGGCACCAAGAGAACCAAGGTTTTGCTGTTTTTTCGCTCGGTAATGGTCAAAATTTGCCCGCTCTTCGTTCAGATCACCTTCCTTTGAGGTATAATCGGCCGGAGCCAGGCTGATTTTCTGATTTTCTGCATCAAAACTTTCTATCTTTACATCATAGCTCTGTCCTTCCTCTACCACCTCTTTGGGATGAAAAATTCTCCGGCCGCCGCCAAGTTTGGAAATATGCACCAAGCCGTCTATGCCCGGAGCCAGATTAACAAAGGCCCCAAACTGGGCCAGTCTGACTATTTTTCCGGTATGGGTGGAGCCTGGCACAAAATCCTGCTCGGCCTTTTGCCACGGATTTTCCATGGTTTCCTTGAGGCTGAAAGAAAAGCGGTCTTGCTCCCAGTCCAGTGATTTAACCACGGCGGATGCCTGCTGGCCAACCGATAAATACTCCCCGATGTCTTCAATCCGGCCCCAGCCTATTTCTGAAACGGGGATTAAGCCCTCAATCCCGCCTATATCAATAAAGGCACCGAAATCTTTGATGGCGGTGATCTCTCCGGTTACGGTTTGTCCCTCGGCCAGCGATTTTTTTAGTTTTTCCCGCATCTTTTCCCGTTCCATCTCCAGAATGGCACGGGCCGATACCACTATATTGCGGCCATTTTCCTCAAATCTGGTAATAAGAAAGTTCAGCCGTTTTTCCAGATATTCTTCCGGGTTTTCAATCCTTCTAAGATCCATCTGCGAATATGGACAAAATGCTCTGGTCTTGCCGCCCAAGGTAATTTCAAAGCCGCCCTTGATTTCTGCCTTGACCAAACCTTCCACCGGAATTGCACCTTGCCATGCCTCTTCAAGATGGCTGAGACTAGAGCCGGAACCAAGCCTGGTGGTAAACCTAAGCTCTGCCGCTTCGGCACCCAGGTAATAAACCTCAATCTTGTCTCCGGTTTTGACGGTTAACCCGCCTTCATCATCGGTAAATTCAGAGGCGTTGATAATTCCTTCACTTTTTCCGCCCACATCAAGAAAGATATATTCTCCTTCCACACCGACAATTTCGGCGGTAATCTGCTTGCCGACAGTCAGCTTGACCGGGCTTTTTCTTTCTTCCTGTAAAAGCAGGGCCTCAAAATTATCCATTTCGTTTTCCATTTCTTCCATCTCTTATTGTCTGATAATCTCGGTGTTTTCAGGGGGAGTAAAGGTGAATAACCTGTCCAGCTCGCCCTTATCCATTTCTTCCAGGGGGTTAAGCCTGATTTTACTTAAATTCAGGGTAGTTACGGTATTAAAATGATCCCTGATTTCCATTCGTTGAATAAGCGAATTATCGGTTACCCACAGATGAATATCCTGAATCTGGGATTCCGCCTCTCTCGGCACCAGTTTGATGACCTTGAATCTGCCGTCCGGGTGATCTGCCCCGGCATCCGGTGCAGAAACGATAAAATCCTTGGCAATATTGCCGGTGCCGGTGAAAAAACTATAGGCAAGCTGCGAGCCGATGGCAGAGGCGTCAGAAATTATCATCTGGTTTAGCTTGGCAAAATACATGGACAGGGCCTCACCATCGCTGACCAGCACCTGCCGATCCGGAACCGCATAATTCCACCGCATTTTTCCGCCCTCGGCCCGGCGGAGAAAATAGGCATCCCCGCTGCCCTTTTTGGGCCTGCCGCCAAGTTCGCTGCTGGTATCCTGCGAAAAATGAAAGGAGATCGATTTTAGAGCCTCGTACCTTTTTTGGAGCCTGTCAGCAATTTCAGGGGGGCTTTCCATGCCGGATAAATCGGCAAGGCCCAAGCACGGCCATAAAACAAGATAAACGGCCAAGATTATTCTTTTCATATCAAACGCTGAGTCCGGAACTTTACAGGGGTTTGTTGGCATCCATATGGAGGATCAAATCCAGCATCCGGTTGGAATAGCCCCATTCATTATCATACCAGCTCATCACCTTGACGCTTTTGCCGATCACCCTGGTTGACTGACCGTCAATGATCGAAGAATGCGGGTTGCCCTGATAATCTATGGAAACTAGGGGCAAATCGCTATAGTCCAGATAACGGCCTGCCGCATCTTTAAGGACCTGATTTACTTCGTCAACCGTAGTTTCCCGTCCTACTTCCATCACTGCATCAACCAGAGATACGGTCGGGGTCGGCACCCGTACGGCCAAGCCGTCAAATTTGCCTTTTAATTCGGGCAGAACCAGCGAAACGGCGGCGGCGGCTCCGGTTTTGGTGGGAATCATGGAAAGGGCCGCCGCCCTTGCCCGTCTTAAATCGGAGTGGGGATAATCCAGCAGTTTCTGACCGCCGGTATAGGAATGTACGGTGGTCATCAGCCCCCTTTCAATACCGAAATTATCCAGAATCACCTTGGCAAAGGGAGCCAGGCAATTAGTGGTACAGGAAGCGTTGGAGACCACATGATGGCTGGTGGCATCGTACTCGTCTTCATTTACTCCCATGACAATGGTTTTCACATTACCCTTGGCCGGAGCAGAAATTACCACTTTGCTGGCACCGGCATCTATATGGGCATGGGCGGCTTCTTCATCTCTGAAAATTCCAGTACATTCAGCAATATAATCTGCCCCCACCTGCTTCCAGGGGATGTCTGCCGGATTGCGGTGGCTGTAAACCGCAATATGCTTGCCGCCTACGGTAATGCCGCTGTCATCGGCAGTGATTTCCTGGTTAAAAATGCCCATCACCGAGTCGTATTTCAGCAGATGCCCCAGGGTCTTATTGTCGGTCAGATCGTTGATGCCAACCACTTCAATATCGGCAAAGGCCGGGTCTTCAAACAAGGCCCGGAACATATTCCTGCCAATGCGGCCAAAACCGTTAATACCAATTTTTATGCTCATATCTTTCTCCTGTAAATTTTTATGATAATATTAGGTAAACAGAACTTAGGATACCTTATTCTGCTTCCCTAAACAAGAATTATTAACCCCGGAGCATTTTAGCCATATCCTTGGCAAAATAGGTGATAATAAAGTCGGCTCCGGCTCTTTTAATGGCAAGCAGGCTTTCCGCCATCACCTTTGGTCCGTCAATCCAGCCCTTTTCCGCTGCCGCCTTGATCATGGCATATTCGCCGCTCACCTGATAAGCGGCCAGCGGCAAATCGAACTCATCACTAAGCTGCGAGATAATATCAAGATAGGCAAGTGCCGGTTTTACCATAAGAATATCCGCCCCCTCATCTATATCCAGAGTGGCCTCACGCATGGCTTCCCGGCGGTTGGCCGGATCCATCTGGTAGCTTTTACGGTCCCCGGACTTAGGGGCGCAATCGGCAGCATCCCTGAACGGGCCGTAAAAGGCAGAGGCATATTTCACTGCGTATGACATGATCGGCACCATATCAAAATTATTCTCATCCAGAATGCCCCTGATTTCGGCAATACGCCCGTCCATCATATCAGATGGAGCGACCATATCCGCACCGGCCGCGGCATGGGACAAGGCAGTTTTGGCCAGAATTTCAAGACTGGCATCATTATCCACCTCACCGTCAATGATACAGCCGCAATGACCATGATCGGTGTACTCACAGAGGCAGACATCAGTGATCACCAGCATCTCCGGCACCTTCTTTTTAAGCTGACGCACCGCCTGCTGGACAATGCCGTCCTTGATATGGGCACCTGTTCCCATGGCATCCTTTTTTTCCGGCAGCCCGAACAGGATAACCGCATTTATGCCCAGGGCAAGGCACTCTTCGGCTTCGGCCTGTAATTTGTCCACCGATACCCTGAATATCCCCGGCATCGAGGCAATTTCTTCCCGCAGGTTTTTACCGGGGATAACAAAAACAGGGTAAACAAACTGAGAGGCAGACAGGCTGGTCTCCCGGATAAGGCTTCTAAAGGCATGATTTTTTCTCAGACGTCTGGGACGATATTCGGGGAAAACCACAGCTAATCCTCCTGTTTATGATTGGTAGTTAGTCAACCCTGAGAAACCCTATTTTTGAGTTTTCAGAGCTAATTTCTGCAAAGCCAACATGTACATTGTGCCAATAAAAAATAGGCGTAAAAAATTA
>PDQP01000056.1 GCA_002747805.1 Deltaproteobacteria bacterium | reverse complement strand
CTCTGGTTATTTGCACAAAATCACTTTACAGAACCTTGAATAATCAGCCCCCTGCCAGCCTTTCTTTGCAGCAGCTTGAAATTTGTCCTGAAATATCAAGCTGCAACATGGATATAAACAAAATACAGGCTTGTCCACGGCTCGTTCCAAAAAAATCAACGGGCCTTCTCCAATGCTCTGGCTACGGCAATCTTGATTCCCGATGAAGCAAAGGAAGCCTTGGCGATAGAATCAACCCTGGTAGATTGGGCCTCAACAATGGCGGCAGGAACTGTTTTCTGTACCCTGATATTACGCTTTCCCTGCTTTCCCTTGGCGGTTTGCTTAAAGCTCAACAGCTTTATATCGCTGATTCTGCCGTCTTCGATGGTAACCTCTACCACAATCTCCCCAGGATGATCGGGCGGCATGTTATATCCCTTGGCACGTCCTTTATACTTACCATCATGATAGGCTACTGTCGCCTCCTGAAGAGCCTGGGCAACCGCCAGTTCGATTCCCACAGAAGACATGGATGCCTTGGCAACCGAGTCAACCGCAAGAGACTGCTTCCTGAGAATTGCAACCGGAATCTGCTCTTTTGCCCTGGCATTGTGCTTTCCCTGCATTCCCTTGTTATGCTGTTCAAACTGGATCAGCTTGATATCGGTGATTGAGTCTTCATCCACAGTTACTTCAACCTCAATATTGCCGGGATGTTTTTTACCGCTTAAACCCGGATCAGAACCCTTATAGGTGCCTGGCCTGTATTTGGCCGCAAGCCCGTTTCCGGCAGCCAGGCCAAGGAGCAGCAGTACCAATACCGCAGTCAAGATATTCCTCATCTAGTCCTCCACTATAATTGATTATCAGGCAGCCATTCTTTTTTGGTCGGAAAGAAAAAAGAACAATTAATTTGCACTCATAACAAAATATGAAACAATAAATACAATTTCACTTTTTACAGAATCAATTTAGCCTGATGTGTCCCCTCGTAGTTATAATATTTGATCCATTTATCCAAGTCTTTTTGTCATTCATCCATGGAATAATAAAGTTTTTTTTCTGAACTTGACTTGGAAAGTAGCCCGCTAACCCTTGATTTTGCAATCAATGTGTACGATTTGGTCTGAACTTACTCACAAATTGGTATTATCCTAATGGCCTTACCGCCTGCTTTCGATAATCCCCTTCATTTGATTATACATAGCCAATCCAAGGCCGATGCCGTCCCCTTGAGCAGTTTGGCGGGCCAGCTCCATATCCATCATTTCCTGAAACATTTCGGTGGACATGCTTTTGGAGAATAATCCGGTTTCGGGGATGGTTTTACGCATGGCCTTAAACATTTCATTGATATAAATGGCCTCAAATTCACGGGTTGATTCCCTGAGAGAATGCAATTGCCGCTCTTTCCCTGCGGCCTTATCCAGTGCCTGAGACGGCGGGATTCGTATGGCTGGCGGGCGTATTGAAAAATTCATAGTATCACCAGTTCTCCCTGCATGGCACCGGCGGCCTTGATGGCCTGAAAAATGGCGATTAAATCCCGCGGCGTAGCACCGATGGCATTGAGGGCATTGGCTATATCGCCGATGCTGACATTTTTGGGCATATTGAGCAGGGTTAGCTGCCCTTCCTCTTCGGACATGGTTATTTCGGTATTGGAGGTAACCGTTGTGGCTCCCTGAGTGAAAGGGTTGGGCTGACTGGTCTGAACATTTTCTTCAATGATCAGGTTCAGGTTGCCGTGGGAAACCGCCACCGTGGACAGTTTAACATCCTTGCCCATGACAATGGTGCCGGTTCTCTCATTGACCACCACCTTGGCGGTTGAATCGGCCTCCACATTCATCCCTTCTATACGGGCGACAAAATTTACCACATCGTTTTTATATCTTTTCGGAACCTTGACCATCACCGTTCCCGAATCGGCCGGATAAGCCGTGTTGGAGCCGAAAACGCCGTTAATGGTACGGCACATATTGGCGGCGGTGGTAAAGTCGGCATTGTCAAGCTGATAGGTCAGGGTGCCGTCCGCCCCCAGTTCGACCGGCACCGAGTTCTCCACAATGGCCCCGTTGGCAATGCGTCCCACGGTCGGATGATTTTTCTGGGCCTTGGCCGCCTTGCCGCCAAAGGAAAAGGCACCAATGGCCAGCGGGCCTTGTGCCACGGCATAGACCTTATTGTCAGGGGCCTTCAGGGGGGTCATCAGCAGGGTGCCGCCGGCCAGACTGGAGGCATCGCCGATGGATGAGACCTGCACATCAATCCTGGAGCCGGAGCGGGCAAAGGGCGGCAGTTCGGCAGTAACCATAACCGCGGCCACGTTTTTGATCTTGATCTGGTCAATCTCGCGGGGATCAACGGTGATACCGTTTCTGACCATCATATTATAGACGGCCTGCAGGGTAAAGGCGGATTTCTTCATATTATCCCCTGTGCCGTTTAAGCCGGTAACCAGGCCGTATCCAATCAGCTGGTTATTACGAACCCCGCTTAGTCCGGCCAGATCCTTAATCCTTGCTCCCAGGGTTTGAGCTGCCGGAACCAGCAGAAAAAAGGCCAGTAAAATTATTCTCAGATTCTTCATTGCAGCCCTCACGCCTAAAACGGCCAGATATTATCAACAATACGGGTGATCCAGCCGGGGTGTTGCTTATCGGAAACGGCCCCCTTGCCGGTATAGGAAATACGGGCATTCAGCACCTTGTTGGAATCGATGGTGTTGGCGGCAGTAATATCTGCCGGGCGGACAATGCCGGTTAGATAGATGACCTGTACCTCGTTATTGACCATCACTTCCTTGCCGCCCCGTATCTTTAAGTTGCCGTTTGGACAAACCCCGGTTACCTGGGTGGTCAGCGAGGCGGACATCTTGCCGCTTCGTACCGTATTGCCGGAACCCTTATATGAATTATCAAACTTGGCCCCCAGTAAATTACCCAGTTCAACACCGCTATCCACCACATAAGGGTTTTTCTCAAGCCCGAAAAAATTGGGGATTCCGGCATTGACATTAGTGGATCGGTTGGAGGAAGTAGAGGCGGACTTTGAGGCCGATGAGGATTCGGCAATGGTAACTGTAACAATGTCGCCAACTCCTCTGGCCTTATGGTCGGCAAACATCGAGGAATTACTTTTAGACCAAAGCGAACCCGGCTGCTTGCCGTTTTCGTCTGCGGCACTGGTTTCATCCAGCGGATCAGGGATTTTTATGATCACCTCCTGCCGATCTCTGGCACATCCTGCCAGTATCACACATAGCAAAATAAGGGAAAAATATCTGTTCATATCCGCACCTCGGCCAGTCCCGGCCCGGCCACCACGCAGTGGATGATTTTATTGGAAGTTGTATTACGAACCCGAATTACCTCGTTTAGTTTGCCATCGGTTTTGGCGATACCGCTGGCAGTGATATGCAGGCCGCCGGAATTGAGAATTATCTTGACCAGATCCCCCTTTTTGATCACCGGCGGCGAGTCAATATCGGTTAGTTCTATCGGCTGATTGGCCTGGATATTGACTTTCAGCACCTTGCCGACTAGCTGTTTTTTTTCAAAACAGGGGGCATGCAGATTGGCAATGTTTTTCACTGCCATATCAATTTGTTCACTGTTGACGGCAGTTCCCCGGCTCATGGGCATCAGGGCCACGGCCACTCTGGAAAGTGCTTTAAGTTCTCCTCTTATCATTATGTTCTTTTTTACTTTTCCATCAATTCTTAGCATGATATTCATGCCGGTAGAACCGATAATACCGGGGTTGGATGGAGTTACCGTCCAGGTAAGCTCACCCTTGGGCAGATAGAAGGGCAGGGGCAAGTTTTTGGGCTTAAAGTTAATTCTGGCTTTTGGCAGTTTCTCCTTGTTTTCAGCAAGAAATTCCTCGATTATTTGCTCAATTTTTTGGGGATTGACAAGAATGCCGTCCCGATATATTTGGGTGGTTTCAGCACCCTCCCAGCTTAAATCAGGAGGCAGGGCAAGTCTTGAGGCCAGATAGTTTTTGATTTCTGCCGCACTTACCGAAATGTTTTGTCCGGGGCTGCCGGCTCTAGCCACAATCCGGCTGCCCAAGGCCCGGGTAAACTCATTATTCCGGTCAAAGTCTGCCAGCTGCTCAAGACGCACCTCTTCATCGGCAACTACTGCCCTGGAATGAAAACTTACGGTTACGCCATGAGCATTTGCAACTAAGTAAAAAACAAGTAAAAACAAGCAAATAAATATATGAAATTTATTCTTCATCATTATTTTAGGGCGTTGGTAATCTGCATCATTTCATCCGAGGTCTGGATGGTTTTTGAGTTAATTTCATAGGCCCTCTGGGTGGTGATCATATTAGCCATTTCCTGAACTATATTAACATTTGAGCCTTCCAGATACTTCTGCATCAGCACCCCGTAGCCCTCTTCACCCGGCGTACCAATCATTGGGGCCCCCGATGAATTGGTCTCCAGATAGATATTATCTCCGGCTGCGTAAAGCCCTGAATTATTGGTAAATCTCACCAGTTCCAGATTGCCGACTTCGGTGCTGTCGGTCTCTCCCTCAAGGATGGCACTGACCACGCCGGTATCACTAATGCCGATATCGGTTGCCCCCTGGGGGATGGTGATGGCAGGCAGCACCGGATAACCGTTTGAATTAACCAGGTTTCCTTCGCTGTCCAGCTTAAAGGCTCCCGATCTGGTATAGCCGGAAGTGCCGTTCGGCAGTTCAATCTCAAAAAAACCGTCTCCCTCAATGGCAACGTCCAGGTTATTTTCGGTCTGATAAATCTCTCCTTGAGAAAACACCTTGGTTACTGCCGCCGGACGAACGCCCATGCCGACCATGATGCCGGTCGGGCTTTGGGTCTCTGCCGAGGTCTGGCTGCCGGGAACCTTGATGGTTTCATAGAGCAAATCCTGAAAATCGGTGGTGCTTTTCTTAAAACCGGTGGTATTTACGTTAGCCAGATTATGGGCAATGACATCCATGCCGAGCTGCTGGCCGTTCATGCCGGTGGTGCCGGTATATAGGGATCTAATCATAATATTTCCTTTTTTTATCCGATGGTGCCAAGCTCGTTTTCATGTTCGGCAATATCGGCATAACTGTTTATCACCTTATGATAGGTTTCAAAGGTGCGGTAGGAATTGATCATGCCGGTCATTTCCTCAACCATATTGACATTGGAGGATTCAATACTGCCGGAAATAACCACTGGCTCCTCGATTGGCACCTCCTGTCCTTCCGGTTTCAGGGAGTAGGTGGTATCTTCCTCTTTTTGCAGCAGGCCGGAATCGTCAATATCTACCACGCCGATTCTGCCGGCTATCGAGGTGGTGCCGTCTGGAGCGGTAATGGCAATATCGCCGTTTTTGCTGATGGCAAGTCTGCCGTTTTTTGCTCCCGATACCAAAATTTGATTGCCGCCGTTACCTAGTACCTGTAAACCGTTTCTGGTGCGTAAAACGCCTTCGGCATCAATCACAAAATCTCCCCGTCTGGTATAACGCAGGCCGCCGGGGGCCATTACCTTAAAAAAGCCGGGGCCGTGAATGGCTAAATCAAGCGGATTGCCGGTCTCCTTGATTGCCCCTTGGGAAAAATCGGTGCGGTTCTGACTAACCCTGGTGTAATTGATACCCTCGGCCTCGTTAATCTGCTTTTGGCCGCGTAAAATAGCCTCAAAGCTGACCTGCGATCTCTTGTAGCCGCTGGTGCTGACATTAGCCAGATTCTGGGCAATATTGTCAACTGCCTGCTCCCGCGATATTGCTCCGGCAAGGGCACTGTATTTTCCTGAAACCATGATGCTACCTAAAAATTTATTGTTTGCCTTTATTATCGGTTTTACCGCTGCATCCCTTTAACACCAAAACATATTTAACCCCCCTGATCGGCTGCCAGTCTTGATAAGGCCATTAGCTGCCGGGCCTCATGGGTTGAGACCGAAAGCGCCTCGGCAATTTCTTCCTTGCCCGCCCCGCTTTTGGAAAGGGCGGCGATATGACGATACCTGTCCATCGGCAGCTCTTTCCGGTCTTGCCCCAGTCTGCTTTGCTGCAATTTTGTAGAGATTTGGGCATCCTTTAGGCTTTCCTGAAAGGTTTTAGTCTGTTCTGCCTGTAATTTCAGGCGGGCATATTTTTCTTCAAGCAGAAAATAATCCCTTCTTAGCTCTTCGGTTTTGGCAGTCAGCAGGGCAAGTCTTTTTTTTTGCAGAAAGATATAGACGGACAAAACCAAAACCAGCGGCAGGGCGGTGATGGCGGCTATTTGCAAGAAGAGGCTGCTGGTCATTTTATCTCCTATAATCTGGCTGCAACCCTTGATTTCAGTTTAATCAGGGCCTTGCTATGAAGCTGGGAAACCCGCCCCTCAGAAAGCTCCATCACCTCGGAGATTTCTTTCTGGTTCAGCTCCTCATAATAATAGAGCGAGACCACCAGCCGCTCCTTTTCGGACAGGGTAGCCAGCACTTCGGCAATCATTTGGGCAAGCTGGGATTTTTCCAGCCGATCGCTGGGAGAGGTGTCATCCCGCTCGTCAATCAGGGCCTCAAGGAAGGAACGCCCCTGATCAGATTGATCCAGGGTCTCGTTAAGGCTGACGCAGCCAAGATGGCTGACCTGACCGAGCGTGCGTTGATATTCAGCCAACGGCATATCAAGTTCTTTCGCAATTTCAAGCTCTTCAGGGTCTCTTCCTAATCTGGTTTCAAGCTCTGATATGGCCCGGCTGATGCGGTTATGCTTATCCCTTAACGAGCGGGAAAACCAGTCCAGCTTCCTCATCTCGTCCAGAATTGCCCCTCTGATCCGGTGTTCGGCAAAGGTCTTGAACAAGATATTCTTGGCCGGATCAAATTTATTGGCGGCATCCAGCAGCCCGACCATCCCGGCACTCTGTATATCATCCCTATTCATAAAGGCTGGAACCTGAGTTACCATCCTGCCCGCCAGAATATCCACCAGATAGAGATGATCCTTGATTAGCTGCGATTTATCGTCATTAAAATTATTGGTTTGATAGAGCATGGCTATCCTCTGGCACCTGAACCTAGTAATCTTTTCCAGAAGAACTGAAGGCTGCCCTTGGGCCTGCATTGATGCTGTTCACTGCAGATTCTGGCAGCCAGCTGATAAAACGAATCGGCAATTTTTGAATCCGGGTGCAGATCGCAGATAACCCTTTGCCTTTTGACGGCCTCAACCATCAATTTGTCTTCCGGCACTGAACCAAGAAAATCTATTGATATATCTAAATATCTGTTGGACACCATAGTCAGTTTTCGGAAAACATCCAGGGCGTCATCTTCGTTTTGAATTTGATTGACCACCAGGTTAAAATGTTTTTCGTGGTATTTGGTCGATAAAAGTTTCATCAGGGCATAGGCATCGGTGATGGCGGTCGGCTCGGTGGTGGTAACCAGCAGGATGTCCTGGGCGGCGGTGGTGAAATAGGTTACATTTTCAGAAATTCCGGCCTCGGTGTCGAGCAGCACATAATCAAAATCATTATGCATGGCATCAAGGCCGTCCAGTAGCCGCATTTTATCTTCACCGTCCAATCTGATAAAATTCTGAATGCCGGAGCCTGCCGGCAAAATTTTTATGCCGCGGGGGCCTTCCACCAAAATATTTTCCAGTCTCTGCTCGCCCGAAAAAAAATGATTGAGATTAAAGGACGGCATCAGCCCGAAAACCACATCAATATTGGCAAGGCCCAGATCGGCATCGAGGATTAAAACCCTTTTCCCCTGACGGGCAAGGGAGACGGCCAGATTCGCCACAACTGCGGTCTTGCCGACCCCCCCCTTGCCGCTGGTAACAGCAATTACCCTGGTAACCTGCGGCGTTTTCTCCTGCATTTCCTGCATCTGCTCCCGGGCAAGGCTGCGCAGGGTGCCTGCCTGATCGGCGGTATTTGTTTTTTTAGCCATATACAACCTCCTGATTACTGGACATGATCAGTCCGGCCACCAGCTGCGGATCGGGAATAATTATATCCTCCGGCACCCTCTGACCATTGGTAATAATGGAAATGGGGCCGGGATTTTGAATCTGCAGGTTCAGCAGCACGCCAAGATTTTGACATTCATCAATCTTGGTGATCACCATCTGGTCAATGCCCAGTCTTTCAAACTTATGAGTAGCAGTAGCCAGCTCGCTTTCACGGGTGGCGGCAGAAAGAACCAGATGTTTTTTGATTTCAAATTCCGGCAACAGAAAAGAGCCAAGTTCATCAATGCTTAGTTCATCCCTTGGGCTTCTGCCGGCGGTATCAATTAAAATCAATTCCTTATCCTGATGTTTTGCCAATGCCCTGGCAAGATCGTCAGGAGTAATCACCACCTCCACCGGCAGGTTCATAATCTCACCATAAACCCTTAGCTGTTCTACGGCGGCGATCCGGTAGGTGTCGATGGTGATAAGAGCAATGGAATTTGAATGTTCACCCAGATATTTGGCCGCCAGTTTAGCAATGGTGGTGGTCTTGCCCACTCCGGTCGGGCCGATCAGGGCGATTTTATGCTGCCTTGATTCAGGAGCCAAAAAATCGCCATGGGTCTTGAGCAGCGGAGTAATTATCTCTTTGATTTGGCTGACCAGCTGATCATGATCTTCTGGAAGACTACCGCCCGCTGATTCCCTGATAAAACCGGCAATGGTGGTGGAGGTTTCAAGATTTACTCCCCGATCCAGCAGGATTTCCATCACCGGATCATCCACGGCCTTTTCCGGCAGAAAATTTTCCCGCACGCCTTGCAGAATTTGCCGGATTTGCCTGCTTTCGCTATGAGGCATATTGGGCAGTCCGGCCTTGCCGATTTGCGAGATTTCACGGCCAAGGTTTTTGACCAGAGATTTTAGCTCGCGAAGTTCTTCCTGCAAATCATGGTCAGGCTGCACCGGCTTTTCAGCGGGCTCTATCAAATTTTCTGCTGCTTCCAGAGGTTCGGGCTGAGAACAGTAAGCATCCTCCTGCTCAATATTCATGCAGCAGGAGTTTTGCTGATAGGCGGCAATTTTTTGTTTTAACTGAACATCATCGCCGGAGGATTTTTTCCTGCCGCCAAACCGCAAAACCCCCGGTGTCTTTACGGCTTTTTTGCCGAGCTTGTCCGGCCGGTCGATGGCGGCGGTGATTTCCAGCCTGGTTTTGCCCGAAAATCTGCCTTTACCGCTTTTTATGGAGCGGCTGGACAGAATCAGGGCATCCGGCCCCATTTCCTTTTTGATCATGCTTAAACCGCTGGTCATATTATCTGCTTCAAATACTCTAACCTGCATCTAAAGTTACCGTCCCTAGTGATCTGATTTTAAGATTTGGCGAAACCTCATTATGAGAAATCACGTTAAGTGCCGGATAATACCTTTCAATCAGGCTGCGGACATGGGGCCTGATCTGCGGTGCCACCAGCAGGGTAGGGGGCTGCCCGCCTTCAAAGAGATTGAAGGTCTGACCGATGGAATCCAGTATTTTCTGGGCAATATTTGGGTCAATATTCAAAAAGCTGCCGGTTTCCCGGTGCTGGATGGAGCTTTGAATCACATCTTCCACCTCCCTTGCCAGGGTAATCAGGGGGATGACATTATTGGTAGCCAGATTACCGCTGATGGTACGGGACAGGGCATGACGCACATACTCGGTTAGTACATCGGTATCCTGGGTGTGCGGTGCCCAGTCGGCCATGGTTTCCAGAATGGTCCGCAGATCCCGGATAGATATATTTTCCTTGAGCAGGTTTTGCAGTACCCGCATAATTGCTCCCAGCGACAGGATATTCGGCACCAGTTCCTGAACCAGTTTGGGATAGGTTTTGGCTAGATTGTCAAGCAGGCCCTGAACCTCCTGTCTGCCGATCAGCTCGTGGCCGTGATTTTTAATAATCTCGCTAATATGGGTAGCCATGACCGTAGTGCAGTCAACCACGGTGTACCCGGCAATCTGGGCACGCTCTTTCTTGTCTTCGGTAATCCAGATGGCCGGCAGGTTAAAGGCCGGTTCAACCGTGCTGATGCCCTGAATTTTCTCGGTAACCATGCCGGGATCCATCGCCATAAAATGGCCGGGCAGCATTTCCGCCTGGGCAATGACCATCCCCTTGAGGGAAAAGCTGTACTGGTTGGGATTTAGCTGGAGATTATCCTTGATATGAACCGGCGGCACAATGAAACCGCTATTTAAGGCAAACTGTTTTCTGATCGACTGGATTCTGGTCAGCAGTTCGCCGTCCTGAGCCGAATCGACAAAGGGGATCAGGCCGTAGCCGACTTCAAGTTCCAGCAGTTCAACATTAAGCATCTCTTCATAATTTTCCTCCACCGGACTGCTTGCCTCCTCTTCCGGCAAGGGTTCGATTCCGGCCGCAGCTTCTTCCTTTACCGCCTTTTTATCAAGACTTCGGGCAAAAAGGGCGAGGGCGATGGACAAAACCAGAAAGGGGACAAAGGGCAGCCCGGGAATTATGGCAAAGATAACCAGAATGGCCGATACTACCCAAATAGCTACGGAATTTTTGGTAAACTGTTTTTTTACATCGGAGCCGAAATCCTTATCACCAGTGGATCTGGTAACCAGCAGACCGGCCGAGGTGGAAATAATCAGGGCCGGAATCTGGCCGACCAGACCATCGCCAACCGTTAAAATGGTGTAGTTCTGGGCGGCCTCCACCAGCGGCATTCCTTTTTGCACCACGCCGATCACAAAACCAGCCCCGATATTGATCAGAGTTATAATAATACCGGCAATGGCATCGCCCTTGACAAATTTGGAGGCACCGTCCATCGCCCCGTGAAAGGCCGCCTCATCGGCGATGGCCTCCCGCCGCCTTCTGGCATCGGCCTCGTCAATCAGCCCGGCATTAAGATCGGCATCAATGGCCATCTGCTTGCCGGGCATGGCATCTAGGGTAAATCTGGCCGCCACCTCGGCAATGCGGCCTGCACCCTTGGTGATAACCATAAAATTGATCACCACCAGAATAACAAAGACCACAATGCCAACCACATAATTTCCCCCGACCACAAATTGACCAAAGGATTGAATTACTGAACCGGCCGCCCCCGGGCCTTCGTCCCCATGCAGCAGGATCAGCCGGGTGGAGGCCACATTAAGCGACAGCCGAAACAGGGTGGTGGTCAGTAATATGGAGGGGAAAATACCAAAATCCACCGCCTTTTCGGTATAAAGGCTGATAATCAGGATTAGCAGGGCCAGGGTGATATTGGCGGCCAGAAATAGATCCAGGACAATGGACGGCACCGGAATAATCATGATCATCAGGATTGAGACCAGCCCAAGGGCCGCCGCCACATCGCTTCTCTGCAAAAGCTCTCTTACCTGAAGCCTGCCCATTAAATTTGTCTGACTTGCTGCTTCCATCAATATTTACCCTTAAGCGTGTAAACGTGAGCCAAAATTTCGGCTACGGCCTTAAATAATTCCTCGGGGATGGTTGCCCCTAAATCTATCTTATGCAATAATCGGGCCACTGGCGGATTTTCCACGATTGGCACATCGTTTTTCCGGGCAATCTCCCGTATTTTCATGGCGATAATATCGGCCCCCTTAGCCAGAACGATCGGGGCCTCCATTTTGGACGAATCGTATTTGACGGCAACGGAAATATGGGTGGGATTGGTGATAATCACATCGGCTCCGGGAACCTCGGCCATCATCCTTTTTCTGGCCATTTCCATCTGGATTGAGCGGATTTGTGATTTGATGCGCGGATCACCCTCGGATTCCTTATACTCTTCCTTTACCTCCTGCTTGGTCATCTTCATTTTTTCCTCCATCTCCCATTTGACATAGAGAAAGTCAATAAAGGCAATCAGGATCAGGGCGGCACAAACCTTGGCAAAGATCACACCTGCTATTTTGGCGAAAAAAAGCAGGGAAATTCCGGCGTTGGCATCGGTCAGCAGCAGGGCCTGACCAAAATGATCAAAAATGGTCGAGTAGGCCAGATAGCCAACCAGAACAATCTTGGCAATGGATTTGACCAGATCGACCAGGGCCTTCTTGGAAAAAAATTTTTTAGAACCCTGAATGGGATCGAGCTTTTTGAAATCAGGCACTAGCGGCTTGGTGGTAAACAGCCAGCCCACCTGAAAATATGAGGACATGATGCCCACCAGCAAAGAGCAGGCGAGCAGGGGCAGAATAAGTATGGAGCATTCCTTGATAATAAAAATGCTTAGCTGCATCACCGAGTTGCTGGTTATTTCAAAGTCAGCAAATGACCGGAATAACGATGAAAAAAGGTTTGTTGCCCCCTCCCAGAAGGTGGGCAGGTAAAGAAACCAGAAAAGCAGCATAAAGGTAAAAAGGGCAGCGGTCTGCACCTCCTTGCTCTGGGCTACCTGACCCTTTTCCCTGAAATCTTCCCGTCTCTTACTGGTGGCTTCTTCGGTGCGTTCGCCGCCGGAGGATTCTTCTGCCATAATGGTCTGTTATGATAATATCAACCTTTCGCGGTTTTCGCGTTTTTCGCGGTTAAAAACACCTAAAACGCTGCCGGATTCAGTCCTTCTCAGACTGATTATGCAA
>PDQP01000089.1 GCA_002747805.1 Deltaproteobacteria bacterium | reverse complement strand
GGTAACAACAGATAGCAAGGGATTTTTTTCGGCAGAGATTGTGGTTGAAGGCGGCCCCGGTATTAAAGATGTTAAGGTAACTGCAACACCGCAGGGCGGTAATTCTGCTTCTTCCGGTTTAGGTTCCAAGCCTAAGCCATCGATTCTGGGAGATTGGAAATATAGGGATTCTTCTGGTGCAGACAAGCCCATTATAACCTTTTATGAAAATGGAAAGATGCAGGGGTACAGTAAGGATGATGGATATAATTATGGAGACTATACTTTTGACGGGAATAATGTTGACATAGAAATAATTGAAAACGAGTCAGACGGTATTCACCACGGTGAATACAACGGTTCTCTCAGCAGTGATGGCAATAGAATCGAAGGTTCATACAAATGGTGGAAGGAAAGAGGCGGGTCTGGTTCTCCTTACGAAAGCGGCACTTTTGTTTTCACCCGCATATAGGCAATGAATATCAATCAGCATCCGCAGATTATTCCGGATTTTTCTGTGGAAGAATTTGATGGCGAGATTCTTCTATATGATAAGAGAAGTACCAGGGCGGTATATCTTAATGATTCTGCCTATGCGGTCTGGCTTCTTTGCAAGGAGAAGATGAGCGTTAACCAGATTATCACCTGCCTGACGGAGAGGTATCCTGAACAAAGGGAAACAATTCCTGAGGATGTCTTTTCTGCCTTGGATATGCTGCAAGAATCCGGAGCAATAAAAGGCGTCAGTTAAAATGACCGTGAATTTTTTCAGGATTCCCAAAAAATGGTGCGGTGGCAGAGTTTTTTCAGTAAAATCTGGTCATGGCTGATAACCAGCAGGCCAAGGTTATGCCTTTCAGATATATCCAGTACTGCTTGCCAGATCATGGCCTGAGTCAGAGCATCCAGCATGGAAGTCATTTCATCGCAGATAAGAAAGCGGGTGGTTTTGCCAAAGGCTCTGGCAAGACATATCCGCTGGAGTTCGCCGCCTGACAGTTCGTGGGGATACCTTGCCAGCCACTCTTTTTTGACGGCCATTTGCTGAATTACTCCCGTCATGGTATCTGCCTCGCCAATAATATCCCGGCATTTCCAGCGCGGATTAACCGCCAGTTCAGGATGCTGGAAAAGCATTTGAACCGGATTTGCACCTCGATTCGGCAGCGGTTTGCCGTCAAGCTGCACTGAACCTTCCTGCGGGGCAAGGTATCCGGCCAGAATCCGGGCCAGGGTGGATTTTCCTGCCCCGCTGGGGCCGGCCAGACCGACCCGCTCACCAGCCCGGATTTCAATATTTAGCTGGCTGAAAAGCAGCGGACTGGTGCGGCTGTGCCGGTAGCTTAAATTGGTTCCTTCAAGCATAATTTTCTTTTAGCATGTTGTCAGCAGATGATTTCGCATTAACTGCCAAAAAATCATTTACGGGTAAGGATTGCCACAACGATCTGGTATAAGGATGCTGCAGCCCGTCCGGTCTATGGAAGGCGGATGCGGATGCAATCTCAATCGTATGCCCGTTGCGGATTATAACTACATCGTCAGCCACTTTCAAGGCAGCCTCAATATCATGGCTGATCAGCAGTACCGCCCGGCCAGCATCGGCCAGATGCCGCAGATGCTGCATGGCTTCGGCGGCCATCTCTCCGTCCAAACCGTTGGTTGGTTCATCGGCAAGGAGTAAATCCGCCTTGCCGATGGTTGCTGTTGCCACCAATATGCGTCTGGCCATGCCGCCTGAAAGCTGGAAAGGATAGCAGCGGGCAGCTTCTTCGGGCAGATGGTACTGCCTGAGTGCATCAAGCATCATCTGTCTGGCAGAACCTTTATTGTATCCATTGAGCCTGGCCGCTCTGGTCAGCTGACGGCCAACCTGCAATAAGGGGTCAAGATACATCATCGACTGGGGAATCAGGGCAATTTTCCTGCCTCTCAAACCTTGTAACCGCCTTTTGGTCAGCAGCTCTCCCTTGAAGTAGATGTCGCCGCTGACCTTTGCATTTTTGGGAAGAATATCCAGCAAGGCATGAACCAGCAGGCTTTTCCCGCCCCCGGATTGACCAACGACCGCCAGTATTTTACCAGCTTCAATTTCAATGGAGAGATCAGTTACTGCCTGCACGGTCTGGCGTCTAAGCCCAAAGGAGTAGCTTGAAAATGATACAGATAGATTATTTACCGCAAGCATTATTTTCTATTACTCCCTACAGGTTTTAGGATCGATGAGACGGCTGACCCTAGTACTTAAAATATCGAATAGTTTGACTGTAAAAATCAGTGCCGCACCCGGAGCAATAGCCAGCCACCAGTAGCCCATGGAAAGGTAGCGCATGGATTCAGCCAGCAGGGCACCTATTTCCGGCAGATGGGGAGACATGCCGACCCCTAGAAAGGTCAGGGCTGCGGCATGGAGAATGGCATGGGGAAACAGTAAAAGCAGACCAATCAGAAATTGGGGGGCAACATGGGGCAGCAGATGATATCTGGCGATAAACCAGGGCGTTTTGCCTAATTTACGCGACAGATGAATATAATCGGCAGTTTTTAGCTGTAGCACTTCAGCCCGGATAATCCTGGTCAGCGAAGGCCAGTGAGTACAGGCCACTGCCAGGATAATCCCCCTGGTTCCGCCGCCGCAGGTAAAGGCGATCAGCAGGAGCAGAACCAGATGCGGCGTGGACATCATGGCGTCAACCATAAAGGTTATTACGGTGTCAACCAGCCGCCCCAGCGTTGCCGAGGCAAGCCCAAGGATAAGGGCAATCAGGGCGGAAATGGTTGCTGCGGCCAGACCAATTCCCAGACTGGTTCGCAGGCCTAGCAGGGTTCTGGCCAGCATATCCCTGCCCAGCCAGTCAGTACCGAAGGGATGCTGCCAGCAAGGGGCAAGATGTCTTGAGCCAAGATGAGAGACCAGCCCCCGGTCGCCGCACAGGGTGGCGGCAATGACAATGGCGGTAATAAAAAACAGGGAAACCATGATGGCAATCATGGTCTTGCTGCGTAAATCCAGTGATGGAAAAACCGGCCTCATGTTAGGCTTCCTCTTTCACGCATACGTGGATCGACTATCCGGTAAATCAAGTCGGCTAGGGTGTTGCCGGTAAAAACAAAGATAGTGCTGAAGATCACAATCCCCAGCAGTAGTGGCACATCTCCCTTAATACCGGCTTCCACTGTGGCCCGGCCAAGTCCGGGATAGGTAAAAACCTGTTCAGCCAGCACTGCACCGCCGAATAACTCGCCCAGAGAGGCAAATTGCAGGGTAACTGCCGGCAGTGCAACATTCCGGGCAATATGATGCATAATCAGGCCGGAGAGCTTCTCACCCTGGGCAAGGGCGAAGAGGGCGTATTCACTGTGCATGGCTTCTACGGTTTTTTCCCTGGTATGCATGGTTATTTGTGCCGCGCCGATCAGGGAAAGGGTCAGGGCAGGCAATATCAGATGATGCAGCCGTTCAAGCAAGGTAACCTGTTCCGGCCCGGAGCCGGGGGGCCAGGCACAGCAAACCGGCGTCCAGCCCAATTGTACGGAAAAAATGGTCAGCAAGACCATCCCCACCCAGAAGGTAGGGGTTGAGGCCATAGTGTAGGCATAGAGGGAAATGGCCTTATCCAGCCAGGATCCTTGACGAATTCCGGCCGCAATGCCCAGGATATATCCCAGTATTCCGGAAATACTCCAGGCAAGGGCCATCAGCCAGATTGAGGTGGCGAACCGTTTGCCGATAACGGCAATAACCGGCTCATTAAAAATACTTGAGATACCAAAATCCCCGCTGGCCAGCCGTCCAGCCCAGATGATAAAGCGTTCAAGCGGCGGCTTGTCCATGCCCCAGCGTTCGGCAATCAAGGCCCGCTGCTCCGGTGAAATTTTCACCATGTCATTGCCGATATAGGCATCTACCGGATCAACCGGTGAATTGCTTACCAGTACAAAAGAAAAAGTGGCCACAACCGCAAGGAGAATTGCCAGCCTGAGCGTCTTGGCCGCAAAAAATGTCAAAACCGCAGGGAGATATGAAAATTGTTGTTTCATGCGTGAACTGAAAGGGTGCAGTTCCGCACGAGGTACGGAACTGCTGAATTTGCTTATTTACACGTCCATTTCCAGTCACTGATATTAGCCGTTATCGGCCAGCCATGTCCATGCGGTTCCATTTGGGATTTTCCCACATCAAGACATTTGTGCACATAATAGGTGTGATCGAGATTAACCAGCCAGGCCCAGGCCGCATCCCCATGCACAGAAAAACCGGTTTTTCCATCCCACTGGGCTTTTTGCCAGTATGGAATAGCCTCGGCAAAGGAAGGCGCTGCTTCGGCCTGCTCAAAATACTTATCAACCGTGGGGTTGGAGTAAAAACCGGCATTCCTGCTGCCGGGTTCCGGGCCGGGAGTATGATAAAGGGTTTCCATCTCCAGCGGGGTGTGGTTGCCAAAACCATATACCACCACATTGCTGTGGGCAAGTTCCTTTTTAATCCGATCCCAGCTGGTTCCCAGCAGATTAATCTTGATTCCGGCCGGCTTCACCATATCAGCCGCCGCCAGGGCAAGCCCCTGCCGCAGGCTGTCCTTGGCATTATAAACCACGGTAAATTCAGCCTTGATTCCGTTCTTTTCCCGAATGCCGTCGCCGTCAGTATCCTTCCAGCCTGCTGATTCCAGAATTTCCCTGGCCTTTGCCAGATCATTGTCCTTGAAACGTACTGCCTTGTTATCCCAAGGCACATCATCCACCACGCCGTATGCCGGGCTGCCGAAACCATTTAATACCCCGGCAACCATAGCCTGCCGGTCAATGACATAGTTTACCGCCTTGCGGATGGCAACGTCACAGGTAACATTATTACCAATTGCCATGCCTTTCGGGGTCTTTTTGCCCGTGTTGGGCAGGGTAGGAAACATCAGACCGCGGTTATCCACACTTTTTACCGGATGAAGCACCATATTGGGCAGCTTTTGTCCGGCCAGACCGGAAGGAACGCCGAGAACATCCACCTTGCCGGCTTTTCCCATGGCAATGGTGGCACCCTCATCGGCGAAAATAAAAACCAGCTCCTTGATGGCAGGTTTTTTGCCGTAATAATGAGGGTTTACCTTGACAATAAGCTGCTGGCCCTCATCCCAGCGTACCATTTGATAAGGGCCGGAGCCAATGGGATTACGGGCATAATCCTTATTATGCTTATCCGCAGGCACAATACCGAGGGAAACCAGATACTGAATAAAGGTAATATTGGGCTTTTTAAGATGAATTTTTACCGTATAATCGTCTATTGCCTCAGCCTTATCCATTACCGACAAATCCACCTTGCCGCCAGCCTGACTTGCAGCGTTAAAGGTATAGGCAACATCTTTTGCCGTTAAGGGTGAGCCGTCAGAGAAAAGGGCATCTTTTCTTATGGAAACAGTCCAGGTAAGCCGATCTTCGGATAATTTCCAGCTGGTTGCCAGATCCGGCACAATTTCAAGATTTGCATCACGTTTGAGCAAGGTGCTTTGAAACAAGGGTGAACCATAACTTCCCCAGCCCAGAGTTGGATCAAAACCCTTGTCGCTGGTGCTTTCGCCGCCAAGGGCCAGAACCAGCCTGTCCTTGGCGGCCGCGCTTCCCGCCATGCAGCAGGCAAAAGATATGGAAATACAGGCAATGCCGACCGCTTTTAGTAACTTTCTTTTTTGCAACATAAAAAAACCTCCATCAATTAAATTAATTTAACTCCCCGTCTTAAATAAGAATAAGATATATTACAAAATAGTGTTACTGAGTGTCAAGCAAAAAAAACATTATTTTTGATTTCGTGTTACGAAAAGGGAGTTATCCTTTATTACCGGTTTGCAGAAAACGGCTAACCAGCCTTGCGATGAGAAAGGTTACCGCCAGGGCAAATATAATTCTGCCGAATAATAATCCGGCCAGCATGCCGCCAATGGCAATCATCAGCAAGGTATCTTCAATCAGGGCGTGGCAAAGGGCCATTAGGGCCATTGAGTTAAAAATTTCATTTCTGCCCAGCTTGCCGAGGGTGGTCTCACGGATAATCAAGGCACCGCCATAGCTGAGGCCGATCAGCATGCCCACCACCGTCATCGGTGCCGCCCGGCTGCTCATACCGAACCAGGGCAGAACCGGATTTAACATTTTTTCAAGCAGCCCGATTATTCCGGCAGACTGCAAAATCTTCATCGCCAGCAAAATAGCGAAAATAACCGCAACCATCATCCCCAGATTGACAAGCTGGGCCCCGGCCCATGCAAGCAGGTTGGTATCCTGAGCAGTTTCCTTAAAATATATGACGGCTGGCTCCTGCCAAATTTTGCAATACCGGCATAAAAAAGCCAGGGCGGTGCCATAGACCACGGCTCCTCCCAGTCTTAAAAACAGGATGGGTAAAATCGGCGCTCCGGCCTTTTTGGAGATGCCAAGCTCAACCGGCAGGCTATGGGCAATCAGTAAAATTCCGCCAAGTACAGTTACTTGGGCGGCAGTAAGGTCAAGGGACGGGGCCAGGGAAGCAAATACGGCCAAGGCTCCGTAAATGGTGGTAATCATGCCGGTAGCCCAAACCAGGCCGAGTTCGCCGGGCAGCCCCATAATGCCCATGACCGGCTCCAGAATTCCGGTCAGGAAGACTATCAGGCCAAGCTCGGTGAACAGTTTGGTGATGATGATGACCGGAATGGTGATCCTGAACAAAATCCAGACGGTTTGCATGCCTTCCCGCCATAATTCCATAGCAAAAGATGTAAGTTTTTCACCCAGCCGTTTATTATCAGCCACAACAATCTCCCTTATGCTACCCACTTGCTTTTTTTGCCGCCGCCGCTGCTTTTACCGGGCAAACTTTTTGGGCTAAACAACTGGCAAGGCAGGCCGGATGAATCAAACACCACCCTGGAAGGAATTTTTCTGCTCTTAAACCGCATGGCCAGGCAGGCATATGGTCTGCCCGGTTCAAAGGTGATGGATAGATAGGCACATTTGAAACAGTAGGGATTTACTCCAGCCATTTTTTACTCTCCGCTATTTTGTGCGGAATTTTTTGGGATAGTCAAAAAAAAGTGTTTGGCCGATGCCGGACCCTAAATCACGCCATTTGCCGTCAAAGCCAATGCCGACCAAACCGGCGGTGGGAACATTATCAATTTCCATACTGCCAAGACTTTCTGCCAGACCGGTAATGGCCGGATTATGACCGACCAGAAAAACCGTGCTATGCTGCTCATCAATTTGGTGCAGTATTTGCAAGATATTTTCCCGCCCGCCGTGATAAATATCCGGCTGATAAACCAGCCTGCCGATCGGAAAATCAAGTTCTGCCGCTATTTTTTCAGCAGTTTTCCTGGCCCGTTTGGCTGGACTGGAAATAAAAAAAACCGGAAAAACCTGTCTAGCGGCAAGCTGCCTGCCCATCAAGGGGGCATCCCGTTTGCCCCTCTTGTTTAGAGGGCGGTCATAATCAGCAAGTTCCGGGCGGCTCCAGCTTGACTTGGCATGTCTAATCAAGACCAGTGTTTTCTGCCTTATCTTAACCATCTGCCAATAAACTAAGACCTGTAGTCAGCATTGATTTTTACATAATCGACCGAAAGATCACAGGTATAAATCTCCTCACAGCCGACCCCGTCCTTTAGGTCTATGATCACCGAAAACTTTGGCTGCTTTAGAATCCTTGAGGCAGCAAGTTCAGCCTCTTTGCCGGCAAATACGCCGTTTTTGACCAAAAGCACATCGCCAAAGGCAATATCAATTCTTTCCGGATAGATCTTGACGCCGGCTCTCCCCACCACCGCCATGATTCTTCCCCAATTGGCATCCTCGCCAAAAAAGGCAGTCTTGACCAGTTTTGAGTTGGCTACCTCCCGGGCAATACGTAAGGCATCCCGGTCTTCCTTGGCTCCGCAAACCCTGATGGTTACGGCCTTGCTGGCGCCTTCTCCGTCAGCTACAATCATCATTGCCAGCTCTTTTAGCACTATCTCAAGATGATGTTGAAATTCCTCCTGTTCCTCGATGGTCTCATCATCTATCCAGGAGTTTTCCGCTTCGCCGCTGGCCATGATCAAGACCATATCGTTGGTACTGGTGTCGCCGTCCACGGTGATGCGGTTAAAGGTGCATTCATTGGCATTGACCAGGGATTTATGCAGGGCCGGAAAGCCAATTTGGGCATCGGTCAGCACAAAGGCCAGCATGGTAGCCATATTGGGCATAATCATCCCCGAACCCTTGGCCATGCCGACAAAATTTATCTCCTTGCCGCCGATTGCGGCAGTTTTGTGAACAAGCTTGGCAACGGTATCGGTGGTCATCATGGCCTGTGCCACTTGCCCGAAATTATCTTCCGACAGGTCTTGCACCAGTTCGGGGATACTGGTTTCAAAGGCTTTCAGGTTCAGGGCTTCACCAATGACCCCGGTTGAGGCTAGCTGAATCATCGCCTCATCAATACCAAGCGGTTCGGCCAGCATTTTTGAAATGCTAAGGGCTGCCTCCATGCCTTGCTTGCCGGTGCAGGCATTGGCATTACCGCTGTTGACCAGAATTGCCTGGGCCCGTCCTTGCAAAAGCCTTTCCATATCCAGCATCACCGGAGCCGCCTTGACCTGATTGGTGGTGAAAATTCCGGCGGTAACTGCCGGAGCTTCACTGTAGATCAGGCCGAGATCCAGACGGTTTTCGTATTTTATCCCTGCTTTTACTGCGGCAGACTTAAAACCTTTAATTTTCATAGTTTATCCTGTAAATTATTCGATAAAAGATTAGCGAGCATACCATTTATCAGGTTTAATTTGCCATATCAAAATTTTTGTTTTTTAATGCCGAAAAATTTAATGCAAGCCAAAACTTGAAAAAACCTGAAAATACTGCTTTACTGAATCCGCAAGTTTGATGGCAGGGATAGGTTTATGGGCAAATTCCTCACCACTTTGTTCCCATTATCTTAGGAGTAAACCAATGGTCAAGACAAAAAAACGTAAAACATCAGCCACTAAACAGGGCAGTAAGGATAACCAATCAGCCAGCCGGGCCGAAATGATAAGAAATCTGGGCAATAAAGTAAAGGCCAAGGCCCAAGATAATAAAAATGCCAAGATTTTGTCGGTGTTAAAGGATAAGCATCGGGAAGAAATTATTGAGTCTGCCTTAATTAAATATTATAATTCCGAGGAGTTAAAGCCATATCAGGCCGAGCTGATCAAGATGCAGAAACATCTTGAGTGGGCCGGTAAAAAGATGATCATCCTGTTTGACGGGCGGGATGCTTCCGGCAAGGGCGGCACCATCAGAAGAGTTACCCGCTATATGAACGAAAAGCATTATCGGGTGGTGGCCCTCGGCAAGCCCAGCAAGATTCAAAAATCGGAACTCCATATTAAACGCTATATCGAGCAGTTTCCCCATGCCGGTGAAATTGTTCTTTTTGACCGAAGCTGGTACAACCGGGCCATGGTCGAACCGGTGATGGGCTTTTGCTCCAGGGAGCAGTACAAGCGTTTTTTGAAAAAGGTTAATTCTTATGAGGAAAATTTCATTCTAGATGCTGGTAAGACCATTTTATTAAAACTTTATTTTTCCGTCTCCAAAGAGGAGCAAGCCCGCCGTTTTGAGCGGAGAAAAAATGACCCCTTGCGGCACTGGAAACTAAGTGAGGTTGATCTGCAGGCCCAGGAATTATGGGATGAATTTACCGAGAAAAAACGGGTGCTTTTGCAAAAGACCCATACCAAATCGTCCAAATGGTGGGTGATTCGTTCGGACGATAAGCATCTGGCCAGAAGGGAGACCATGAAACTAATCTTAAACTCGGTTAAATATCGGGGAAAAAGCAGAAGCCTTGATTTCAATATGGATCCCGACATCGTTATCCCCGGCGACCGTGAGCTTAAAAAAATGACTTCCGAGCAGAAAAAATTTGGTACTGCTTTGAGATAAACCCTAACCAATGGATGGATTATGAGTAAAGACAAGAAGAACCATCAGCCTGACCCAAAAATCCGGCTGCTTGAGGAAACTGCTCTCAAAAACCTAGATACCAAAAAGGGCGAAGACCGAACCAGAATCTGGATTAAAAACTGGCATCTGGCCTATGAGATGGAGCTGAAAAAGCTGCAAATCGAACTGATGAAACTGCAGCGCCATCTGCAAAAGGAAGGCGAACGGATGCTGCTTATCTTTGAAGGCCGTGATGCCGCCGGCAAGGGCGGAACCATCAAGCGGTTTATTGCCCACCTAAATCCCAGATATACCCGGGTCGTCGCCCTGATGAAGCCCAATGAAACTGAGACCACCCAATGGTATTTTCAGCGTTATATCAGTCAGTTGCCGTCAGCAGGCGAGATGGTGTTCTTTGACCGTAGCTGGTATAACCGAGCTATGGTTGAGCCGGTAATGGGTTTTTGCACCGATGAACAAAACAAGCGTTTTTTGAAGGATGTGCCGCTGCTTGAAGAGCTTTTGGTCAAAGACGGCATCCGGCTTTTCAAATTTTACTTTTCTGTCTCCAAGGAAGTGCAAAAAAAGCGTTTTGATTCCAGAAAGGAAGACCCGCTGAAGCAGTATAAGATATCACCGGTGGACAATCTGGCCCAGCAATACTGGGATCAATACTCGGTGCGGAAATTTCAAATGCTTTCGGAGACTAACCGTTCATCTGCCCCGTGGACCATCATCCGCTCGGATAACAAGAAGCTGGCCAGGTTGAGCTGTATGAAATATGTCCTGTCGCAGATGGATTACCAGGACAAACTGCCAGCCAGCGAGCTTGCCGTTGACCCCAAACTGGTAATCTCCGGCATAGACGAGTTAAAACATATGGAAGATCACCTGATGCAGCCGGAAGAGCTGCACGGTTAAACGATTACGCCCTGCATGGTAAAGCTGCCGCAGGGCGGATTTGATTATTCTCTCATAACTATACCGGCACTCTCATAACTATACCGGCAAGGGTGATCATGCCCAAAAGCTCCCCATTCTGCTCCACCGGGGCCCGGCTAATGCCCATCCGGCTCAAAAGTCTTGCTGCATAACGGATATCCATATCGGCAGGCACCGCCAGCACCGGCTTGGTCATTATTTCATAGACATTTACCTGCTCGTAGCCAAGGTTTTTGGTTACCACACTGCGGACAATATCCCTGACCGATATTATGGCCCAGGCATCGCCGGAGTTTCTTTTCTCCACCAGCAGGGATCTGACTCCTTCTGCCTTCATCAGGTTGACCGCCTCCTGCACCGTGGCCATGCCGTCAATGAAAACCAGCTTTTCATCCATAACATCCTTGGTTCTTACCATCGGCCTTTCCATATCAACCCCCAATCATATATACTTATCTTTGAGATCTTCCTTGAATTTTTCTATCTGCGACTCAAGCCCAACCACCTGATCAACCGGCAGCACAAAGGCAATGCCGGTGCCTGGCTTGCTAAATTCTCCCGCCTCGCTGATTGAATCAAGGACATCCTGAACAATATGCTCCTCAATAAGAAACATGATGGTATCCGTCTGCTTTTCCAGGGTTAATCCAAAAAAGGTACTTGCCTCGCGGATGCCGGTTCCCCGGCCGCCGATAATGGTCGCTCCGGTCGCCCCGGCACTTTTGCCCGCATCGACTACCTTATCGGTATAATCCGGTTTAACGCTTGCCAAAACCACCTTAAATCGCATCTTTATTCTCCTTGATTATCTTTTTCTTCTTATATTTGCTCAGCCATTGTACCTGCTGGGCGTATGCCATCACGGAAATAATGGGAAACAGGCTGGCAAAGGCAATCAGCCCAAAGCCGTCCAGCACCGGATTTCGGCCCGGAATCGCTTCGGCCAACCCCAGGCCGAGGGCCGCAACAATGGGGACAGTAACCGTTGAGGTGGTTACCCCGCCGGAATCATAGGCAAGCGGAATTATCTTTTTCGGCGCCAGCATGGTCTGGATAACCACGACAATATAACCAGCCAGAATATAAAGATAAAGCGGCGTTCCGGTTACAATTCTAAAGGTTCCCAGCGTAATGCCGATGGCAACGCCCAGAGCCACCGAGATTCGCAAACCGCTCTTGCTGATAGTGCCGGATGACACCTCGGCCGCCTTGATCGCCACCGCCAGCAGAGACGGCTCGGCAATGGTGGTGGCAAAGCCGATTAAAAAGGCAAAGATATAGACCCAGTAAAAATCATCCCAGGAAGCATTTTTAATGAAATCAAACCCTTCTGCAATAAACTTGGGGCTTGCCAGTTGATCGGCCATCAGTCTGCCAAGCGGAAAAAGGGCAAGCTCCAGTCCCTGCAGAAACATGGCCAGCCCCAGAATCACAAAAACCATGCCGAGAATAACGCTGGGCAGCCGCGGAATGCTCTTTCTTAAAACCACCACCTGAAAAAACACCACCAGCAGGATAACCGGCAGCACATCTTTGGCGGTAGCGGCGGCGGTCAGCAGATAATCTGTTAAATAATCAAGCATGCTATACCTCAGAATTACACGTTTATAGCAGAATATCTGCTATACCTTTTCTTGTAATGATACTCAACAGTTTTTCAATATTTAGTCAACCCTGAGAAACGATCAACACTTTGAAAATAAAAGATAAATTTCATTTTTTTATGGTCAAAATTGCAGGTTTCTGTTAAAATATACTCA
>PDQP01000088.1 GCA_002747805.1 Deltaproteobacteria bacterium | reverse complement strand
GCTGCTGGACGAGCCGACCAACCATCTTGATCTTGATTCGCTGACCTGGCTGGAGAATTTTCTGGCGGTCTATAACGGCGCCTTGGTGATTATCTCCCATGACCGGGCCTTTCTTGATCGGGTTACCAGCCAGACCGTAGAATTATCTCTTGGTAAATTAACCAGTTATAAAGGCAATTATTCTTTTTTTGTCAGGGAAAAGGCCGAGAGAAGAGCGGTCGAGAAAGCTGCCTATAACAACCAGCAGGCGAAAATAAAACAGACCATGCGTTTTGTCGAGCGGTTTAGGGCCAAATCCACCAAGGCCAAACAGGTGCAGAGCCGGGTCAAACAGCTTGAAAAGATGGATATTATTGAACTGGCCGAGGATGAACAGCAGATTAAATTTCAGTTCCCGCCGGCACCTGACAGCGGCCGTGATGTTTTAGCCGTTGACAATCTCCACAAGGGTTTTAATGGCAAGGCAGTGTTCAGGGAAGCAAATTTTCAGCTGCAGCGGGGCGACAAGGTTGCGGTTATCGGGGTAAACGGAGCGGGCAAGTCCACCCTGCTAAGAATTTTGGCCGGCCAGCTTGAACAGGATCAGGGCAGGGTTAAATTGGGTGCCAGGGTAAATCTTTCCTATTTTGGTCAGCATCAGGCCCAGGAACTGCCAGAGCAGTTCACCGCCCTTGAAATCATGGGGCAGGTCAGTGAAGGTTTGACCATCACCAGAATACGTTCCCTGCTTGGGGCCTTTTTGTTCAGGGGCGAGGATGTGGACAAAAAGGCGGCGGTGCTTTCCGGCGGCGAGAAGAGCCGTCTGGCCCTGGCCAGGATGATTGCCACCCCTGCCAACCTGATGCTTCTGGATGAACCGACCAATCATCTGGATATGAGTTCGCAGGAAGTTTTACAAGAGGCCATGAGCCAGTATGACGGCACCATTATTGTTGTGTCCCATAACCGCTATTTTGTGGATAGTTTTATCAACAAGGTGCTGGAAATAAGGGATGGACGCATAACCCTGCACGAGGGAAATGTTGCCGAATATCTTGCCAGGATGGAAGAAATCCAGAAAAATTCCCGGCCGGAAAATAAAAGGATGCAGGAAACCGGTAAAAAGGGCGGTAAAGAGAACCGGAAAAAGCAGCGAAAACTGGAAGCAGAAAGAAGAAAGGAAAGAAACCGCCGGATCGGGCCGCTGAAAAAAGAGCTGGATGAGGCCGAGTCAAAAGTGGAAGAACTGGAGCAGCTAAAGGATGAACTTGAAAGCCGGATGGCCGACCCGGAGCTTTATCAGGATGAAACGGCCTGGGTGCAGATCAGCAAGGACTACGAAGACTGCAAACGCAGGCTGGAACGCTGGTACAACAAGTGGGAGACCACCCAGCAGGAAATTGACAGGATTGACGCTGATTTGGGGGGATGATAGCTCTGGCTATCTGTCAGGTTTTTAAGATCCTCTTGGTATTTTTTGTGATTATAGTATTTTTATGATGTAATTTCTGCAAGATACGGCAGAGAAAAAAGCGGCTGTAAGCTGTAAAAATTCATGGTTTTGTCAATTTTTATTGACAATTTTACCAAAAAGTGGAATCTTTTATTTCCAGTTTTGCGATAATACGGTAATAAAAATTACTACATAGCATAAAATAGCCATGGACACACTCCTCAACACCCTTAAAGAAGTCATCCTCGATTCACAGGAAATGCCCCCCAAACCATCCATCCCGAGACAGATGGAAATACAAACCGTCCCAGGAAAGGCAACAGTCTGTATTGGTGTCCGCCGCAGCGGGAAATCGACCTTTTTATTCCAGTGTATGCAAAAATTGCGGCAAAATATATCTGATAAAAACATCTTTTATCTCAATTTTTTTGATGACCGTCTGCGGGCCTTGCAGCAGGAAAATCTTGACCTGATTATCGAAGCATATTTCTCGCTCTATCCCGAAAAGAAAAGTGTTGAGACAATCTACTGCTTTTTCGATGAAATTCAGGTCGCTTTCGGCTGGGAAGCCTTTATCGACCGCCTTCTGCGCAGTGAAAATTGTGAAATCTATATCTCCGGCTCCTCGGCCCAGATGCTTTCAAAGGAAATTGCAACCCAAATGCGGGGGCGTGCTATCTCATGGGAGATGTTTCCCTTTTCTTTCGGGGAATTTCTTGACTACAAGGGGATAAAACTTGCACAAAAGTCAACGGCAGGAACTTTTGCCCTTAGCTCAAAAAAGCGGCTGCATATACAAAAGGCATGCGAAGAATATTGGCAGAGCGGCAGTTTTCCTGAAGTACTTGGCCTGGATGCGGGGCTGCGGCGGAAAATCCATCAAGAATATTGGGGAGCAATGCTTTTTCGCGATCTTATCGAACGCCACGATATTGCCCATCCCAAGGCAGTGATTGATCTTGCCCATTATCTGGTCGATAATACGGCTTCTTTATATTCGATCAACAAACTGACCAACTATCTGAAATCATTAGGCCATAAAATGCCCAAATCTTCAGTTTCCGATTGTCTGGAGTGGTTTGAAGATGCCTATATCCTTTTTACCGTGCGTATTTGTGATGCCTCACTCAAACGAGCAAATGCCAATCCCAAGAAAATATACTGTATTGACCATGCACTGGTATTATCAATCAGTTCGGGAATTTTAATCAATTCCGGTCATCTCCTGGAAAATCTGGTCTTTATCACTCTCCGCCGGATTACCGCAGATATTTTCTATTATAAGACCAAGAGCGGACGGGAAGTCGATTTTATTATTAAGCAGCAGGGCAGGATAAAAATGCTGGTACAAGTTTGTGAGACACTGAGTGAACCGAAAACCCGTAAACGGGAAATCACCGCTCTCTGGCAGGCAATGGCCGAGCAAAAACTCTCTCATGGACTTATTATTACCCGCCATGAAGAGGAGTTGCTACAGCAAGACGGAAGAGAAATCAGGATTGTCCCGCTCTGGCGTTTTTTACTGGAAATGCCTTCTAATATCCTGCCATAATGGCAAAAATCCAGCAAAATTTCCAGCCGGAAAAAAGAAGCGGCAATAATACCAGTCAGCAGGAAAAAGATAGATGTGGTGCATAGCCATTTAGCCGGCCGGCCCTGCAAGATTTATAAACAGATTTTCATATTTTTTTGCTATTGCACGCCAGTTATATCTCTCCAGACATACCCTTTGCGATTTTTCCACTATAGCTTGAGCCTGGTCTGGATGGTCAAAGACATACTCTATGGCATCAGCTATGGCATATTCATCCTTTTGTTCTATTAACAATCCGGTTTCTCCGTGGCTTATAATATCTGTGATACCGCCGACATTAGTACCAATCAAAAGGCAGCCGGACATTCCGGCTTCAACAAAGGTAAGTCCAAAACCTTCTGTATCTCCGCTTTGGGCGGTAATTGAAGGCCCAACAAAAATATCATGGCCGGCATAGATTTCTGGCAGCAAACTATTGGAGATCCCGCCTGTAAACACTACCTTGTCATTAAGCCCAAGTTGTGCTGATTTTTCACGTAATTCGTTTTCCAGTTCACCATGCCCAACGATGGTGGCGGTAAAGGAAATTTTTCTATCCTGCAATAGATTAAAGCCGGACAACAAATAATTTACCCCCTTTTTCTCGGATAACCTGCCGACATACAGGATTTTTCTCTCTTTTGATGTCTTACGCTGCTTCTTGCAGTAAAATTTATCACTGTCCACGCCCATTGGCAGGATGGTACATTTTTCCATATCACAAGACATTTTTCTTATGACTTCCCAAATAGCACTGCTGACAACGGTTATTTTTGCTGCACGTGAAAGAGTAAATGATTTCATCCATGAAAATAGTCTGTTTTTCAGAGCAAAAACATCTGCACCATGCAGCGTTACCACGATGGGAATCTGGTGAAAAAAGGAAGAAATTGCGGCTAAAAAACCTTGGGGCAGCATCCAGTGGGCATGGATGATATCGGGCTTAATCCGTATAATAGCACGGATTAGGGCGATAAATTCTCCAGTAATAAAAAAGGGCACAACCAACCAATATAGTTTATTCTTTTTCAAGGTGGTAATAATGCCGCCTCCGCCTGCCAGGGTTTGATATTTACCAATAAAATAGCAAAATCTTCTCACCCTTATCTGGTCAATAGTCTCCTCTTTTTCGGCCCCCGGATAATACGGCGTAATCACATGCACCTCAAAGGCATTGGTGAGCCTCTTCGATAATTCATAGACAAAAGGCGGGTCGGCATCACCCTGCCAGCGGGGGAAAGTTGAGGCAACAACCAGGAGTTTTGGCTTTTTCATGGGCATAGTATTTATTTAGCCAGGCTGGTTCCCTGCTCGAAATTCACCACCAGCGGCACCGATAACGGCAGGACGTTTTCCATAACCTTTTTGATCAGTTTTCTGGTCTCTGCCAGCTCATTTTCCGGCAGCTCAAAGACCAGTTCATCATGCACCTGAAGCAGCAGTCTTGCCGACAGCTTTTGCTGCCCCAGCTCCCTGGCAACCCCCAGCATGGCCAGTTTGATAATATCGGCGGCAGTACCCTGAATCGGGGTGTTGACGGCAATTCTTTGGGCAAACTCCCGTCTGGTCTTGTTTTTGGCGTTAATCTCCGGCAATGGCCGCCTGCGGCTGAGCAAAGTGGTAACAAAGCCCATTTCCCCGGCCTGGGCGGCAATCTCGGCCATAAACTTTTTAACCCCTGAATAATAATCAAAATATCTATCAATAAACTGCCCGGCCTCCTTCCTGGAAATTTTAAGCTGTTCGGCAAGACCAAAGGCACTCATACCGTAAACAATGCCGAAATTTATCGACTTTGCCACCCTTCTCATCTCTTTGGTTACCATCACCTCATCGGCAGAAAAAATCTGGGCAGCGGTTCTGGTATGAATATCGCCGCCGCCTAAAAAGGCATCCAGCAGGGCCTGATCCTGCGAATAATGGGCCAGTACCCGAAGGTCAATCTGGGAATAATCCGCCGATAAAAACATCATCTTCTCTGCCGGAATAAATGCCTGCCGGATGCGGTTACCCTCCTCGGTTCTGATCGGAATATTCTGCATATTCGGGTTGGAGCTGGACAATCTGCCGGTGGCCGTAACGGCCTGATTAAAAGAGGTATGCACCCGATGATCCGGCTCTTTTCCGGCCAGTTCAGCCAGTTTCTCCACATAGGTTGACTGCAGCTTGCCAAGGTTGCGAAACGAGATGATCAAAGCCGGCAGGTCATGCCGTAAGGCCAGCTTTTCCAGCACCTTGATATCGGTTGAATAGCCGGTCTTGGTTTTGCGTCCGTGGGGAAGCCTTAGTTCCTCAAAAAGTACCTGCCCCAACTGGCTGGGCGAATTGATATTAAATTCCCGCCCGGCCAGCTGGTAAATTTCCTGCTCCAGAAGATGCAGCTTGGCCGCAAACTCACGGCCCAGGTCGGCAAGAAAGCTCTGGTCAACCCTGATGCCGTCCATCTCCATTTCGGCAAGGATGGGGATCAGCGGCGCCTCCACCTCGAAAAACAGGGATAACAGTTCGTATTCTTTAAGTTTAGGCTCAAATTCCTGCCAGAGCAGCAAGGCCGCATAGACATCTTCGCAGGCATAGCTGCAGGCATCCGTGAGGGACACATAGGCAAAGCAATCCTCCCGTTTATCTCCGGCAGTTACTTGCGCAAAAGAGGTTAGCTCGGTGCCCTGCAATCGGCATAGTTCGTCCAGTTTCAGGCTTCTGGCGGTTGGGTCAATCAGATAGGCGGCCAGCATGGTATCAATAAGCTGCCCTTTAAGCTCTATATTTTCAATGCTTTTTAATACGGTATAATCATATTTTAGATTATGACCCAGCTTGGCCTTGCTATCATCGGCAAGATGCGGCCTAAGCCCATTTAGAACCAAATCCTTATCAAGCTGGCCCGACAATAGCGAGCCGTCCTGAGCTAGATGCCTCAGCGGAATATACCAGGCATTTTCCAGACCAGTTGCCAGAGAAATCCCCACCAGAGATGCCTTGCGGGCGTTGAGCGAGGTGGTTTCCGTGTCAATGGCAAAGAGCCTTGCCTGCTCCAGTTCGGCCAGTAAAACGTTAAAATCCTCTGTGGAAGTTACCATGTTGAAACCGGCAGTAGAAACTTTGGTCAAGGTTTTGACCTCTTTTAGCAGGGAATTAAACTCAAGCTCTGTATAAAGTTTTTGCAGGGCCTCTTGATTCTCCTGACCGCAGGCGTAAAAATCATGTTCAAGGGGGATTTTCACATCTGTTTTAAGGGCTATCAAATCCCTTGACAGATAAGCCATCTCCTTATTTTCAATCAGCTTTTCCTTCATTTTGGATTTTTTCATGCCGTCAATACCGGCATAGAGCTGATCCAAACTGCCGCATTCGTTAATCAATTTTTGGGCAGTCTTGGGGCCTACTCCCGGCACGCCCGGGACATTATCGGAACTGTCCCCCATCAGGGCAAAGCAGTCGAGCAGGGATGAGGGCGGCACCCCATATTTTTCCTGCACCGCCTTTTCATCCATCACCTTGTTTTTCATCGGCTCCCAAACCGTGATATTGCCGCCGACCAGCTGCAATAAATCCTTATCGCCGGAGACAATCACCACCTTAAAGCCTGCGGCGGCAAAATGACTGGCTGCGGTTGCAATAATATCATCGGCCTCGGCCTCTGCTTCTTCGAGACAGGCAATATTGGCAGCCCTGATATATTCTTTTATATAGGGAATTTGCTGGGCCAGATCTTCGGGCATGGGCGGGCGGTTGGCCTTGTACTCACTGTACATGCGGTGGCGGAATACCGGGCCGCGGCTGTCCCAGGCCACCAGCATAAATTCAGGCTGCCTGTCCTTGACCAATTTCCGCATAATGTTGATAAAACCAAAAACGGCGTGCGTATAAAGCCCCTTGCTGTTATTCAGGGGGGTAACGGCATGATAGGCCCGATAAATATAGGCACTGCCGTCAACGAGATAGATTTCTTTGGTCATAAATACTCCATTGATACGCAGAAGATTAGCTTCCGGCCAGAACGGGCTGGTTAAAAACAAAGCCCATTGCCTTGATTTTCCGCAAGTCTTCAGCAAGATCATTGCCGGAAGTGGTTAAATAATTGCCGACAATGGCACCATTTGCCCCGGCCTCAAAGCAGCTATACTGCCTGCTGCCAAATTGATTCCTGCCGCCGGCCAGCCGGATCACCGCTTTGGGATTGATCAGTCTAAACATGGCGATACTAATCATAACTTCTTGTAAGGACAATATTTTTTGGGCGGCAAGGGGCGTATTGGCAATAGGCACCAGAATATTGATGGGGATAGAACGCACCTTGAGCCGGGCCAGTTCAAAGGCCAGTTCCAGACGCTGCGCCATGCTTTCCCCCAGGCCGATTATGCCGCCGGAACATATCTCCATACCGGCATCCCTGGCAATTTTTATGGTGTCAACCTTGTCCTGCCAGGTATGGGTAGTGCAGACCTTGCTAAAATAACTGGCAGCGGTTTCAAGATTGCAGTGATACCTGCGGACCCCGCTGGCCGCCAGCATTGCCGCCTTTTCTTTGGTCAGCATACCCATCGAGGCACAAAGATATAGGCCGATTTCTTCCCTCACTCGGTCAAAAATACGGCCAAAGCCTTTAAGCTGCTGAATAGACAGGCTTCTGCCGGCCGTAACCAGGGAAAATCTGCCGATACCGTGCAACCGATTATCTTTTGCCTGCACTAATGCCTCATCGGTATCGATTATATCATATTCCTTTATAACCGTATGATAATGGGCAGACTGGGCACAAAACCTGCAATCCTCTGAACATCTGCCTGATTTGGCGTTAATTATCGAGCAAAGATCAAAATTATTTCCGTGAAAATGATGCCGGATCCGGTCAGCCGCCCTGGCAAGTGCCAGCGGTTCGGCATAACGGGCCAAATCAAGGGCATCGTCAAAACTGATCGGCTGGCCGTTGATAATCCTTTCGGCCTGTCTGTCAAGGGACATCAGCTCAAAAAAGCGTCTGCATACATTTGGCAAGGCCTTCGGGAGTATCAAACTGCAGACGTTTTACCTCGGCACCCTTGGGGATAATTTTCCTGAGCAGTCCGTTCAAGACATTTTTCGGCCCGGCCTCAATAAAGACATCAATGCCTCCGGCCAGCATATTGTTGATAAGTTCATACCATCTGACCCTTGAGGAAATCTGGTCGGCCATTACTTCCTTGATTTTGGCCGGATTTTGCTCGGTTTGGGCGGTTACATTGAAAAAAACATCGGTTTTGGGCGGCTGAAAGTCCATTTCCTGCATAAATTCAGCAAAATCAGGGATGGCACCGGCCACCAGCGGGCTATGATTGGCGGCACTGATTTTAAGCGGCACAATAGCCGCCCCCTGCTCTTTCAGGCTGCTGCAGACGGCATCCAGGGCAGCAAAAGAGCCGGAGACCACCACCTGCTGCTGATAATTATGGTTGGCGGCGGTAATCACGCCCGGGCCTTGATATGCCTTGATCATCTCCTCAACCTTGCTAATTTCAAGCCCCATGACCGCCCGCATACCGCCGGGGTTTTTATTACCTTCCCGCTCCATCAAGGCACCTCTTTTGGCTACCAGTTTGATGGTTTGGGCAAAATCTATTACTCCGGCGGCGTGCAGGGCCGAATATTCACCCAGGCTATGTCCGGCCACGGCCTTAACTCCTTGCGGCAGGGACTTTTTCAGGGCCTCATAACAGATGATATTGACCGCCGTAACCGCCGGCTGGAGATGAACCGATCTGGTTAATTCCTCCATCGTCCCATTCAGACAAATATCAGTAAGTGGCAGGCCGCAGACCTCTCCGGCAATATCCATCATGGCCTGTAAATCCGGGTCGGAAGCCATAAACTCCCGGCCCATACCCAGATATTGGGAACCTTGCCCCGGAAACAAAACCGCTATATTCATACCTCTTTCTTCTCCTCGGCCATGAAATTCAGGATAAGCAAAAGCACCGCCCCCACACAGATACAGGAATCAGCCACATTAAAGGCCGGCCAGTGATAGCTGCCCCAGTAGAAATCAAGGAAATCAATCACCGCCCCATGCCGCAGCCGATCAATCAGATTACCGGCGGCACCACCAGCAATCAGCCCCAGGGCCGCCCGATATACCCTTTGCCTGCCGTCAAGTCTTACGTTGATGATGGTCAGCCCCAAGCAGGCCAAAAAGGCCGCCCCCAGAAAAAAATAATGCCGCAGGGGCGACTGCATATCGGCAAACATGCTAAAGGCAGCACCCTTGTTAGTCACATAAACCAGATTGAAAAAACCCGGGATAATTTCGGTTGAATCATATAGCGAATTATTGGCCGCAACCAGATATTTGGTTAGCTGATCGGCCATAATCGAAACAGCCGCAATCCAGAAATAAATCAAGGCCGCTATCCCGCTAAGTTGATCTGTGAAATTACATCCAGGCACCGCTTGCAGATTTGGGGATGCTCCGCCGCCTGCCCCACCGTATCCGAACGGGTCCAGCATCTTTCACATTTTCCGCCGGCAGCTGGCCGTACCAGAATGACAAAATTTTCAAAATCTTCACTTAGATAGCGTTCTCCCTCAAGTGCTTGCCCGTCCATCTTTTTCAGCCCGGAAATGATGCTGATCTCTTTGAGAGTATGCCATTCGGCCTCAATAAACTCCCGCAAACTATCATCATAATCCAGAAAAACATCTGCCTCAAGCGAATGGCCGATCACCTTATTACTTCTGGCGATTTCCAGGGCTCTGGTTAAATCGGAACGTATTTTTAATAATTTTTGCCATTTATCCAGCAGCTCGGCAGACATTTTCCGATCGGAAATTTCAGGGAATCTGGCAAAGAATATGCCTGCCGAAACCGGAGAATTTTCATCAAGACCATAAAGCGAATCCCAGGCCTCGGCCGCCGTAAAGGACAAAATCGGCATCATCAGCCTTAACATGCCGCTTAAAATGGTATGCAGAATCGTCTGGGCAGCCCTTCTGGGCAGGGATTTCTTGCCCTCGGTATAAAGACGATCCTTGATAATATCCAGATAAAAGGCACTCATGGTGGTGCCGCAGAAATAATTCAGCCCCTGATTGATGCTATGAAATTCAAACCGGTCATAGGCGGCCATCACCTTTTCGGCAAACTGGTAATACTTGGTCAATGCCCACTGATCCAGCTCGGCAAGCTCTTCATAGGCCACCGCATCCGTCTCGGGGTTAAAATCACTTAGATTACCAAGCATATATCTGATAGTATTACGGATTTTGCGGTATGAATCGGAGACCTGTTTTAATATCTCATCCGAGACCTTGACATCATCCCGATAATCCTCGCTGGAGACCCATAGGCGGAGAATCTCTGCCCCGTATTTTTCGATAACCTCGCCGGGGGCCACCACATTGCCCACCGACTTGGACATTTTCTTGCCCTGCCCGTCCACCACATAACCGTGGGTCAACACGCCGTGATACGGGGCCCGGTCTCTGGTGCCGACAGAAGTGAGAATCGAGCTATGGAACCAGCCGCGGTGCTGGTCGGAGCCTTCCAGATATAAATCGGCAGGGGAACCAAGCTCTTCCCTTTCTTCCATCACCGCCGCATGGGAAGTTCCAGAATCAAACCAGACATCAAGAATATCATTTTCCTTAATAAAATCATGCTTTTCACAGTCTGGACATAAATAACCGTCCGGCAGAAAATCAGCCGCCTCATGCTTAAACCAGGCATCGGCTCCTTCCTGTAAAAACAACTCGTCAATCTTCTGGTTCACCTGCTGATCGCGGACCACCTGACCGCAATTTTTGCAGCTTATAACCGTAATCGGCACGCCCCAAGACCTTTGTCGTGATAAACACCAATCGGGGCGGCCTTCAATCATGGCATAGATCCGCTGCTGCCCCCAGGCGGGCGTCCAGGTAACCTTTTCGATTTCGGCCAGGGTTTTACGGCGAAGCTCGTTTTTCTCCATAGACAAAAACCACTGCGGCGTAGCCCGATAGATAACCGGCTTCTTGCACCGCCAGCAATGGGGGTAGCTATGGTTTATCTTATCTTCATGAATCAGCTCGCCGCTGGCCGCCATATCGGCGGTTATGTCGCTGTTTACCGCCGGAATTGCCCGTCCCTCATATTTTCCGGCCTCATGGGTATAAATGCCCTCGTCATCTAAGGGCGACATGATTTCCAGCCCGTATTTCAGGCCGGTCAGATAGTCATCGGCTCCATGACCGGGGGCAGTATGAACACAACCGGTTCCGGCATCGGCGGTTACATAGTCGGCCAGCACTATTAAGGAATCCCTGTTCATAAAGGGATGGCGGCAATTTTTGCCCTCCAGTCCGGCAGCAGAAAACTCGGCCAGAATGGTATAATCCTGCACGCCGCACTGCTCCATAACCTGCTCGGCCAGCTCCTTGGCAAGAATCCATACCTCGCCGCCGACCTGCACCGACACATAGACAAAATCAGGGTGGAAGGCGATGCCCATATTGGCGGGCAGGGTCCAGGGCGTGGTGGTCCAGATCACCACATAAACCTGATCTCCGGTTAAAGACGGGTCAATGGCGGCAAGGTCATCCTTTACCTTAAATTTAACGTAGATTGAAGGCGATACATGGTCATGATACTCAACCTCAGCCTCGGCAAGAGCCGTGGTACAGGTGGAACACCAATAGACCGGCTTCTTATTGCGGATCACCGAGCCGGACATCAGAAACTTGTTAAACTCCCGGGCAATGGCCGCCTCATAGGGAAAATTCATGGTCAGATACGGCTCTTCCCAGTCGCCCAGCACCCCAAGTCTTTCAAACTCTGCCTTCTGGATTTTTATATATTTCTCGGCATATTTCCGGCAAGCATTCCGCTTGGACAAGATGGGAATGGTCTTTTTCTTGTCGCCAAGCTCCTTGTCCACATTATGCTCAATGGGCAGGCCGTGGCAGTCCCAACCCGGAATATACGGGGCATTAAAACCCGCCAGCCGTTTTGATTTAAGGATAATATCTTTTAAGATTTTATTAAATGCAGTACCAAGATGGATATTGCCGTTGGCATAGGGCGGGCCGTCATGGAGAATATAACGGGGTCTTTCCTTGGCATCTTCTTGTATTTGCTGATATAATTGTTCCTTGCTCCAGCGTTTTAGAAACTGCGGCTCCTTCTGGGACAGATTTGCCTTCATCTTGAAGCTGGTTTGGGGCAGATTAAGGGTATCCCGGTAATCCATATTTATCTCCTGTACTGTTTTTGCCATATCTTCTTTGTCCAATCGGCCAACAAAAAATCGAATTTTCTAAAATAACAGGTGAGTAATTTGATGCAAGCTGAATTTATGGTCAAAATCGGCAGGCTCTAGGAATTTATGGTGAAGCAAGAGGTTAATCAGACTACGGCTAAAAAAAGTCCGGCAGGAAAACGGGCGGCTGGCTTTACCCTCCTATAGAAAATCTTCGCTATTTATAACCAAATATCAGCAATATCCTGCAAAGGCAGAACCGAAATATTTTCTTCCACCGGATAGGCATGTTCCCCCGGATATATGACCCAAAGATGGGTAAGCCCAAGATCTTTAATGGCAATATGCATGGATTTAGTTATTTTGGGTGCCTCATTAAACTTATATTCCATACCGTATCTTTTGCCGTTTCTGAAAAACAGCAAATCCAGTTCGGCTCCGCCATGGGTCGCCCAGTAATATACTTCGCCCGGTTTTAGTATCTGTATGGTCTGTTCCAGAGCAAAGCCTTCCCAGGAGGCACCAAGTTTGGGATGCCCCAGCAAACTGTGCATATCGTTAATGGTCAGTAGCTGATGCAGCAGACCTGAATCCCTAAAATAAATTTTGGGGGCCTTTACCTGCCTTTTGGCTAAATTTTCATGCCACGGCTGCAACTGCCGCATCATAAAGGTACCGGTTAAAATATCCAGGTATTTCCTGATGGTTTTATCCGTTACTCCCAG
>PDQP01000087.1 GCA_002747805.1 Deltaproteobacteria bacterium | reverse complement strand
TGAAAGCGGCCTGACCCTGATGGATACCAATTCAGAGGAGCTTTTACAATGGGGGGTTGAAACGGCCTTCCGCACCTGGCAGGATTTTTCAGCCATTCCCGGCTGGAGCGAGCAAGATATTGACTGCATTTTCTGCCATCAGGTGGGGCGGGCCCATACCAGACTTTTATTTGAACGCCTTGGCCTTTCGCCGGAGAAAAACTTTCAAACCCTTGAATTTATGGGAAATATCGGCTCGGTGTCGGTGCCGATTACCACCGCCATGGGGATTGAGCAGGGCTTTTTTACCCCAGGAAAAAAAGGGGCAATTCTCGGCATTGGCAGTGGTATAAACTGCATGATGCTGGGAGTAGAATGGTGAGTGAATAGATGAAGGAACTGATCCTGCCGGAAAGGATAATCCGGGCGGTGGAAGGCATCTATGACCAGCTTGAAAGGCTCTATGCCGAGGCCGCAGAAAAGATGGATTTTGGCTGCGCTGGCTGCCCGGATAATTGCTGCGATTCGTGGTTTTTGCACCATACCTATCTGGAGTGGGCATACCTGCATATTGGCCTGAAAAGGTTGCCTCTGGAAAAACAGGCGGCTCTGGTCATGCGGTCAATGAATTATCGGGAAGAGGCCAAACGGGCAGAAGCGGCTGGCAGCAGGCCGCAGATTATGTGTCCGCTCAATGAGGACGGCCTGTGTATTGTTTATAAACATCGGCTGCTGGTCTGCCGTACCCACGGCGTTCCGGCCAGTATTACCAGACCGGATGGCCGGGTGATGAATTTTCCGGGCTGTTTCCGCTGTCAGGAGCTTGTTACCCAAAAATATGAAAATGCTGCCGAGGCGCCGCTGGTGGAGCGAACCCCGTTTTTAAGAGAGCTTGCCCTTTTGGAAAACGAACTTCTGGAAAATAACCGCAACAGGTTTCCCCGAGTGAAGATGACCATTGCCGATATGATTGCGGAAGGGCCGCCAAGGCTTAACTTACGGAGAGAATAACCATGTCAATCAAGGTAGCGGGCAAGCAGCCCAACTCAAATATGTGTTTTGTCTGCGGACTTAAAAACTCCTTTGGCCTGAAAGCGGAATTTTTTGAACTTGAAAACGGCGATCTGGTGGCGGTTTTTCGTCCGGCCCAGGAACATCAAGGCTATCCGGGCAGATTACACGGCGGTTTGTCGGCCACCATCTTGGATGAAACCATTGGCCGGGCGATTACTTGTAAAAACAAGGATATATGGGGCGTAACCATAGATTTTTCGGTACGTTTCAGAAGGCCGGTACCGCTTGATGAAGAACTGCGGGTGGCGGCAAGGGTGGTAAAAGATGAAAGACGCGGCTTTGAAGGCACCGGCGAAATATTAACCGCTGACGGCCAGATCGCCGTTGAAGGCCGGGGACGGTATCTGAAAATGGAACTGGAGAAAATTGCCGACTTCGATCACGAAAGTGCCGGTTGGCAGGTTTACCCCAAGGATACCGACTACGATAGTTTTGACCTTTGATGGACTGGTAAAAACTTGTTATATCAGTAATATCATCTTCCGCTATGAATGAGCCTGTTTTACAGCAGAATATGCAGCAGAATATGCAGGAGAAATATTGCCGGCTTGGTCTGCATCTGACCAAGGGGGTTGGGGCGGTTAGTTTCTGGCGGTTAGTGGATCATTTCGGCAGTGCCAAGGCAGCCCTTGCCGCCTCAAGGCAGGAAATTATAGAGACTGCCGGAATCCCCCAGAAAAATACGGTCAATTTGCCTAATGCCGAAGCCGCCGAAGAGCTTGGCCGGGCAGAAATGGAGCGGGCCGCAAACTTCGGCAGCCGGGTAATCTTTGCCGGAGATGATGATTATTCCGCCCTGCTCTATGCGATCAGCGATCCGCCGCCGATTCTTTTTGTCCGGGGCCGGGCCGAACTTATGCAAGGACCCTGCATCTCCATTGTGGGTTCCAGAGCAGCCAGCAGTTATGGCCGCCGGGTATCGTTCAGGCTGGGCCGGGAACTGGCAGGAGCCGGTCTGGTAGTGGTTTCGGGGCTGGCTCTGGGCATTGACGGCGAGGCCCATGCCGGAGCCTTGAAGACTGGTGCGACCATCGGCGTACTTGGCTGCGGGCTTGATATGGTTTATCCTCAGCAAAACAGGAAACTTTTTCACCATATTGCCGAAAACGGCCTGCTGGTAACGGAATATCCATTGGGAACCAGGCCGGAGGGCTTTCGTTTTCCGGCCAGGAACCGGATCATCGCCGGACTTTCAAGGGGAGTGGTGGTAGTTGAAGCGGCGAAAAAATCCGGCTCGCTGATAACTGCCCAGATAGCCATCGATCAAAACCGCGAGGTCTTTGCAGTGCCGGGCCAGATTGATTCGTTCAAAAGTGAGGGCTGCCACTGGCTGATCAAGCAGGGAGGCAGGCTGGTACAAACGGCTGCTGATATTTTGGAAGAATTTCCAGAGCTTGATAAGGCCAAAACCACCGTCAATAAACAGCTTGATAATCCTGCGGAAATTAGCGGTGATATGAAAATATTGCTGGATAATCTGGAGCCGTACCCGATGAGCAGGGAGAAATTGATTGCCAAAACCGGCCTGCGTGCTGAAAAGGTAAGCGAATGGCTGCTTTTTTTGGAGCTGGAAGGGCATATTGAATTGCTGCCGGGCGATGAGGTACGAAAGCTGGTTTAATCTTTGCTATAAAAAGGAAAAATGCAAAATATAATGATAGCTCCTTCCATCCTGTCGGCGGATTTTACCCGTCTTGGCGAAGAGGTCGAGCAGGTAATAAAGGGCGGCGCCGATCTTATTCATATTGATGTGATGGACGGGCATTTTGTACCTAATATCACCATTGGCCCGCTGGTAGTCAGGGCGGCCAGAAAGATAACCAAGGCTCCGCTGGACGTGCATTTGATGATCAGTGAGGCGGATAAATACCTTGATGATTTCGCCGCCGCTGGTGCCGACTGGATAACCGTCCATGTTGAGGCATGTACGCATTTGCATCGAACTGTGCATAGAATAAAAGAGCTTGGCAAAAAGGCCGGGGGGGTGCTTAATCCGGCCACCCCCCTCTCGTCCCTGGATTACATCCTTGAAGAGGTGGATCTGGTAATGCTGATGTCGGTCAACCCGGGCTTTGGCGGCCAGAGTTTTATTTCCAGTACCCTGAAAAAAATTGAAGCCCTGAAAGCAAGGATAGATAGGTGCGGACTTAATATCGGCATTGAAATAGACGGCGGTATTAGTCCCCAAACCATTGCTGGAGCGGCGGCCGCTGGTGCCAATATTTTCGTTGCCGGTTCGGCCATTTATGGCTGTCGAGACTATGCACAGGTGATCAGGGAAATGAAAAAACTTGCTGGTGCCGCAATCATGGAGAAAAAATGAGCTGGAAAGGTATCTGGCAGACCAAATCATACCGGACCTTGCAAAAGGCGGCGGCCAAACCATACGATTTAAGCAGGCCGGATGCCCTGACCGCAGGCGGCAGGATGAAGAAATTTCTTTGCCAAAGCCCCTGTTACACCCTGTTTTACGCTGCCCAGCGGGTTGATGAACAGGTGCTGGGCCTGCTGGCGGCAATGGCCGATGAATGCAGGCTGGTTGAGCAGTTTAGAACGATGCGCCGCGGGTCGGTAATGAATAATATCGAAGGTCTTGATAGTGAAGAACGGCAGGTGCTGCATACGGCCAGCCGGGATATTTTTTCAGATGATCCGGCGGCACCGGAAGCCTCGGCCAGGGCAAGGGCGGAGCTTAAAAAACTGGAGCTTTTTTTAGATGAAATAGAAAGCGGAGAAATAAGGGGCAGCACCGGTAAAAAATTTGATACCATCATCCAGATTGGTATTGGCGGCTCCGACCTTGGGCCAAGGGCAGTATTTGAGGCCCTGAAAGCCTTTAGGCAGAAAGGAAGAAAGGCCGGATTTATAGCAAATGTTGACCCGGATGACGCGGCGGCTGTTCTAGGCAGCGTAAATCTTGAAAGGTGTCTGGTTAATATCGTTTCCAAAAGCGGCACCACCATTGAAACCCTCACCAACGAAGAGTTGGTAAAAGCGGCTCTAAGGGAGCAGGGGCTTAAGCCGTCTGCCCACTGTATCGCTGTTACCGGCCAGGGCAGCCCGCTGGATAATCCCGAAAATTATCTGCGTTCCTTTTACATGCACGATTATATCGGCGGCCGTTATAGCGTAACTTCCATGGTCGGCGGTGTAACCCTGGCCTTTGTCCTCGGCATGGCTAAATTTACCGAATTTTTGCAAGGCGCCGCAGAGATTGATATCTTGGCCGAATCCGCCGATTTCAGGAAAAATCTGCCCCTGATTATGGCTATGCTGGGCATCTGGAACCGTAATTTTCTGGGCCTGCCGCATCTGGCCGTGCTGCCCTATAGTCAGCCGCTGCACAGGTTCCCGGCCCATTTGCAGCAATGTGATATGGAGAGCAATGGCAAATCCATCCAGCGCAGCGGCCAGAAGCTGGCCATAAAATCCGGCCCGGTGCTGTGGGGCGAGCCGGGAACCGGCGGCCAACATGCCTTTTATCAGCTTCTTCATCAGGGAACGGAGATTGTTCCGGTTGAATTTATCGGTTTTAAGCATTGCCAATACGCCCGGGATTTAGAGGTAAAAGGCACCAGTTCACAGCAAAAACTAACGGCCAATATGCTGGCCCAGGCGGCGGCCTTTGCCCAAGGCAGGCATAATGAAAACGGCAACCGTAATTTTGACGGCAACCGCCCCAGCATGATTCTGTTTGGAGAAAGACTTACCCCAAGATCCATGGGAGCCTTGCTGGCAATTTATGAGGCAAAAATAGTTTTTCAGGGTTTTGCCTGGAATATCAACTCCTTTGATCAGGAAGGCGTGCAGCTTGGCAAGGAACTGACCGGCCGTTTCTTATCGGTGATAAGGGGTGAACCTGCCCCGGATGGACTGGAAAAAGCCATGCTGGAGATGGTGATGGGTAGGGGGCATAAATGCTGAATTTGACGGTTTGATAACCGTCTCAATCAATGTCATTGTCGTTTCGATTTTTGTTGACAAATGCAAAGTCAAAAGATATTCTTGGCATGTTGTGTATAGTTTCTGCTCAGGGTTGCCCAAGCTCTTCATTTGTTTTGGCTGAAGGGCTGCAAATTATGGTTTTCCAGTTTTGCTCACCTGTGGCGGATTAGTAGATGCGTAGTAGCAAGGTATAGTGTTTTTTGGCTGAAGTCTAAACTGTAATTCAAAGGAGGAAAATCATGGCAAAGCATGAGACGCCCTTGTTGGATGAACTGGAGAGCGGCCCGTGGCCGAGCTTCGTTACCGACATTAAGCGCCAGGCCGAGAAAAAGCCGGAATGTTGGGACATTCTCGGTATTCTGGAGCTTTCTTACAAGGACAGGATCACCCACTGGAAACACGGCGGCATCGTAGGTGTCTTCGGTTACGGCGGCGGTATTGTCGGACGTTATGCTGATGTTCCTGAGCAATTCCCCGGTGTTGAGCATTTTCACACCGTTCGGGTTGCCCAGCCGTCATCCAAGTATTATTCCACCGAGAATCTTCGTCAGCTCATGGATCTTTGGGAGAAGCATGGTTCTGGTATGACCAACTTCCACGGCTCCACCGGCGACATCATTCTCCTTGGAACCAGAACAGAAAATCTGGAGCCGTTTTTCTGGGATCTTACCCATGATATGGGACAGGATCTTGGCGGTTCCGGCTCAAATCTCCGTACCCCGGCGTGTTGTCTGGGCGGCTCCCGCTGCGAGTGGTCATGTTACGATGCCCAGGAGGTTTGCCACACCCTGACCATGCATTATCAGGACGAGATTCACCGTCCGGCATTTCCGTATAAATTTAAGTTCAAGTTCTCCGGCTGCCCCAATGACTGCGTGGCCTCTATTGCCCGCTCCGATATTGCGGTAATCGGCACCTGGAAAGATGAAATCCGTATAGACCAGGCAGCGATTAAGGAATACATTGCCGGTAATATTCCCTCTAACGGCGGTTCTCATTCCGGCCGGGATTGGGGGCCATTTGATATTCAGAAGGAAGTAATTGAACTCTGCCCGACCGGATGTATGTCCATGAACGGCGATGAGCTTGAAATTGATGATAAGGAATGCGTCCGCTGCATGCACTGCATCAACGTATTGCCCCGTGCCTTGCGGCCGGGTACAGAAACAGGTGCTTCAATCTGCGTTGGAGCAAAGGCCCCGATTCTTGACGGTGCCCAGTTCGCTACGCTGGTAGTGCCTTTTATTCCGGTATCCAAGGAAAATGACTTTGAAGAACTGATTGAGTTTATCGAAGGAGTTTGGGACTGGTGGATGGAAGTCGGTAAAAACCGCGAGCGGGTCGGCGAGACCATGCAGCGTATCGGTCTTCCTACTTTCATTAAAGTTATGGGTATTGACCCAATGCCGCAACATGTTAAGTATCCCCGCGAGAATCCGTATGTATTCTGGCAGGAAGAAGAAGTCGAAGGTGGCTGGGACCGTGATGTGGAAGAATTCCGCAAGCGTCATGCCGCTTAATTTAACATGTTTTTAATCTGAGCTAAAATTCAAATTAAAGGAGAGTTATCATGGGTTATAATCCCGACAAGCCAATGGATGGCAGGATTTCTGATCTTGGTCCCCCACATTATGCAAGGTTTTTTCCGCCGGTTATCAAGGCCAATAAAGGCAAATGGCTGTGGCATGAAATTCTGCAGCCGGGCGTATTGATGCATAAATCTGAAACCGGCGATGAGGTATATACGGTGCGGGTTGGTTCTGCCCGTCTGGTTTCAATTGAATTTATCCGTGAAGTCTGTGATATAGCAGATGCCCACTGCGATGGTTTCCTTCGTTTCACCACCCGTAACAACATTGAGTTTATGGTTGATTCCAAGGAAAAGGTTCAGCCTCTGCTGGACGATCTGGCCAGCCGCGGCAACAAGTTTCCGGTGGGCGGTACCGGAGCTGGTATAACCAATATCGTTCATACCCAGGGCTGGGTACACTGCCATACACCAGCGACTGATGCTTCCGGTGTGGTTAAGGCGGTTATGGATGAGTTGTTTGACTATTTTACTTCCATGACCCTGCCTGCTCAATGCCGGATCGCTCTGGCCTGCTGTCTTAACATGTGCGGTGCGGTACACGCGTCTGATATTGCTATTTTGGGTATTCACCGTAAGCCGCCGATGATTGACCATAAACGTATTACCGGGGTCTGTGAATTGCCGCTTGCCATTGCCTCATGTCCGCTTGGTGCGGTCAAGCCTGCCAAGGCCGAGGTTGACGGCAAGCAGATCAAGACCGTTTCGGTTATGGAAGACCGTTGTATGTTCTGTGGTAACTGCTATACCATGTGTCCGGCCATGCCTCTGGCGGATCCGGAAGGTGATGGTATTGCAATCCTGGTTGGCGGCAAGGTGTCTAACTCCAGGCAGATGCCGAAGTTTTCCAAACTGGTTATTCCGTTTCTCCCCAACAAACCACCCCGCTGGCCGGAGGTTGTAGAGGCTATCAAGAAGATTGTTGAGGCCTATGCTGCTGATGCCAGAAAATACGAGCGGGTCGGTGAATGGGCCGAGCGGATTGGCTGGGAGAGGTTCTTTGAGAAGTGTGATATTCCGTTCACCATCAAGTCGATTGATGATTATCGTCTCGCCTATGATAGTTGGAGGACTTCTACACAGTTCAAATATACCAGTCATATCAAGTAACTGAGAAAACAGGGGCCTTGGGGATGAGCCTTGAGGCCCTTGGCTTTTCTCCTAATTTTACAAGGAGCTAAAGGATGGCCTTAGACAAGGAAGAATTAAAGAATAAGATTGTTGAGAAAGCAGAGAAATCTCCAAAGCCTCAGCTTTATGTCAAGGATTTCTATAAATGTGATCCAGACGCAAAACCCCGTGTAATCAAGAATGTTGCCAATGAGCTTGTCAGGGAAGGAAGGCTTGCTTTCTGGTCCTCCGGCTCCACAACTATGTATGGCATTCCCAGCAGAATTCAGGATGAGGAAGAGTAGTTTCTGATACTTTTTCCATAAGATCTGTAAAAGGTGTAAGACTGCTGCGGCGGTTTTACACCTTTTTTTTTCAATGAAGATTATCCGCCTGAAAGAGGTTGATTCAACCAATAATTACGCCCTTAATCTGGTTAAAAAGAATTTGCCCGGCCTGCCGGATATTATTACCGCTGAAAATCAGGATGCCGGTAAAGGGCGGTTGGGGAAAAACTGGCAATCGGCACCCGGCAAGGGCCTTTATTGTTCCATTATTTTACAGCCAAGGCTGGCACCTGCTGATCTGGCTAAATCAACTCTGGCAGCCGGACTGGCCGTTGCCGCAGCTCTGGAACAAGAGATTAAAGAACTGCATATTTCCCTGAAATGGCCGAATGACTTGATTTGTAAGGGTAAAAAAATGGGCGGAATTTTACTGGAAACTGCTTTTCCGGCCGGCGGCGGCAGCCCGTATATAATCGCCGGAATCGGCATCAATATAAACAACCAGCAAAAAGATTTTAATAAGCAAATAAAAGATACCGCTACTTCTCTTTATCTGGTAACCGGCAGGCATTTTGAAACCGAAAACCTGCTTTTGCCCATCTATCATCAGGTAAGGGAATATATAACCAGGCTGGAGCAAAACGACTTTGCCGGGCTGAAACATGAATGGCAGCAAAGAGACTTCCTGTTTGGCAGAAATGTAAAAATGGTGGCGGTCAATAAACAGGTTATTTCCGGCAAGGCGGCCGGCATTGATGAAAACGGAGTTTTACTAGTGCGGGACCAGGGCGGCAGGATACATCAAATTTTATCCGGCGATATAAGCCTTGCAGACTAGCTCCCGGCTGCCGCTAAAAATATTGTTTACAGTAATTTGCGGCTCCAACCAGGGCGGCATTTTTCCTAGTAATAAGATAGAGGGGGATTTTCTGCATCAACCCGCTCATCTTCCCCTTATTCAAGTAGGCCTTGATAAGTGGTGCCGGATCTATCCTGCCCGCAAGACGTACCATAATACCGCCGCCCAGATAAATTCCGCCCCGAGCATAAAGTTTCATAGCCAAGTTGCCCGCCTCGCTGCCTAAAATGGAGAGAAACAGATTCAGCACCTTGTTACAGACCGGACAAGGAGAATTTCCAACCGCATTATTTAGTATGACCGGGGTTTGATCCTTAGCTGTCAGTAGCTGCTCCTCAAGTTGTTTCGCTGGTTTTAATCCCTTATATTTCACATAAAAATCATATAGATACGAAATTCCAGGCCCGGCAATAAGGTCTTCATAACTAACGGGATTAACTAAAAGCCGCATCCATTTTAGCAACTCAATCTGCTCTTCGTCAGCCGGGGCAAAATTACTATGCCCGCCCTCCGAGCCTCTTGGATAAAAAAAAGGCTGCTCAATAAGATAACCTTCTCCAAGCCCGGTACCGGGGGCAATAACCCCTTTTACTCCGCCGCCTTTTTCTCCGGCATAAAGCTCCATAAGCTCATGCTCCGGCAAGACCGGAAGGGAAGCACAAACCGCAGTTAGATCGTTTAGCAGGATTGTTTTTTCAAAACCAAATTTCTCACTTAAATCATCTTCGGAAATAATCCAGGGCAAATTAGTAACCCGTCCTGCCCCGTTTTCCACCACGCCTGCCAGACCAAAACCAGCCTGCCTGGGTTTAACTGGAACTGACTGCAAAAATGCCTCGATAACATCTTCAAGGCAGGTAAAATCAGCACTTTGATAACGTGTTGACCAGGAAGGGACCAGTTCTTCTCCAAACAGGGCCAGTTCGCATTTGGTGCCGCCTATATCACCAATCAAAAACATCCCGTTCCCAAATCAAGAAACTAGCTTTTATTCTCGATTTCGGTAACTGTAACATTTGAGTTACCCTCAACTTTTATGGCCCTTGAGGTGTAAATAAGGCGTTCCATACCAAACAGGGCGTCATCCATCAGTTCTTCCTCAGTTTTTTCTTCTTTTGCCCATTCTTCTTCCAGCTTTTTAACCCGGTCATTCATTTTTATCTCCAGTGAGTAAGGCTTATTCGCCAGCGGCCTACAGGCTAATCTCCATCCGGTCTCTGGCAAAAAATATTTCAATATCCCCGTATTTGCCCGGCTCGCAATATTTGTCGGCCAATTCATCAATCTGTTCATCGGTTCGATCCGGATCATGATGAAACAAGGCCAGTTTTTTAACCCCGGCCGCTGCCGCCGCCTCGATGGCATGTTCAAAATATGAATGCCCCCAGCCGATTCTGGCCGGAAAAAACTCCTCCTTGGTATATTGGGTGTCGTGAACCAGCAGATCTGCCCCCGAAAAAAACTGTTTTATAGCCTCATTCTGCTCCTTGGCCACCTCTTCACCCTCATAGGCCATCGCCTCATCATAATCAGGGTCAGCCGGATCAGTTACAAACAGATTACGGTATGGCTCATGGTCATAACAGGTACAAAAAACCTTACCTTCATATTCAAATCTATAGCCCAAAGCAGTTACCGGATGATTAAGAAACTTACTGGTCATCGACAGGCCGCCGCCAAGATCGACATTAAACTGCTCCCTGATTCTGGTATAGCTGATGTCAGAGGCCAGTTCGCCCACATTAACCGGAAAATATCGGTACTTCATCTGCCCGCCGACCACATCTTCAAGCGGCTCATCCTCAAAGGTTACCGGCCCGTAAACCTCCAGTTTGGTTCCCGGCACATAAATCGGCACAAAGTAGGGAAACCCCATGATATGATCCCAATGGGTATGGGAGAAAAACAGCTTGGCATCAATCGGCCCCTTGGGTAAATCGTTGGCCATCAGATAATTGCCCAGCTCACGAATGCCGGAACCTGCATCAATGATAACAAGTTGGCCGTTGCCGGCCCTAAGCTCGATACAGGCACCATTGCCGCCATATTTCGCGGTCTGTGGGCCAGGACAGGGGATGGAACCCCTAACGCCCCAAAAACGAATCTTCATCCTGCCTCCCGGCTAAATTTTAAGAAAAATTTGTGCTTTTTCTATCTCCTGCTCAACATCCTGTCCAATAGAAGAAAAATCATCCCAGCTCAATCCGGCAGTCTGCAGCAGACCATCCAGACTAGAGGTGCCGGGAAAACAATCACCTGCGTAGCCAAAATCAAAAATATTGGTGTAAATATTGGCAAGGGCGACAATAGCCAGCTTTTGCCGCAAATCCTCCGGCACCTTTTCCACATCATGATGATAGGCAATGCTATTGGAAATTAACTCATTTAACTTCCATTTCTCGGCGATCATCATCCCGACTTCCTGATGATCAAGCCCCATTTCTTCACGTTCAACCTCAATCAGCGGCCTTTGCTCTTTCTTTGCCTTGGCAAGCACCTCAACATACTCATCACCAAAGGGAATCTTGCCCAAATCATGGAGCAACCCGGCCACAAATAATTCTTCCCGCTCCATAATCGGTATATCAATTTCCTTGGCAAGCAGCTTGGCACTCACCCCGACCCCAATTGAATGAGTCCAGAATTTCTGGGTAGGCAGGGCCTTAGATTTTTTTGCCCCGGAAACAGTACGGACGATGGCGGTACTAAGGGCCATATTTTTTACTGTATTTACGCCCAACATGGTAATGGCCCTGGTCAGGGAAGTTACCTTGTTAACCAGGGAGTAATAGGCCGAGTTGATAAGTTTCAGCACCTGACCGGTTAGTACCGGATCCAGTGAAATCACCCGGTTAAGCTCGTTGGGCGAGGCATCAGTACGGCTACATATCTCCATAACCTTACCGACCGTGGTAGAAAGGCTGGGCATTTTTTTGATAAATTTTTCAATCTTTGCAGATTGTTCTTCCCGCGACATATTCATAATTTTTCAGATCAAAGAGGATTATATTCAGGATACCTTAACAATGGGAGCATACTATACAAACTTTGTTAGCAGGTCAAGCGGGCAGTTTTGGTGATATGCAAAGAATTGTTTTTTTTTACGGCTGAGACAAGCAGTTAAAATCCACGGCTTCCTGGTATTTAATCAGACTGCCGCCAAAAATATCCAAGGCACTGCCGATGGCTGCATCCAGTCTTCCCTTGCCCTTATGCCGGATCAGTTCCAAATCGGCCATATTTTTTATGCCGCCGGCATAGGTAGTTGGAATAGGGACGTGTTTGCCTAAAAGCTCCACCAGTTCAAGTTCAATACCGCTGCATTTGCCCTCGACATCAGCGGCATGGACAAGAAATTCATCACAAAAACCGGCAAACCAGTGAAGGCTCTTGCCGGTGATGGCAACTTGCGTAAATTTCTGCCATCTATCGGTAACAATAAAGTATTGGCCGTCTTTTTTCCGGCAGCTTAGATCAAGCACCAGATGCTTCCTGCCAGTCTCCCTGACCAGCTTTTCAAGACGCTGTTCATTGATGCGGCCATCACTAAAGACATAAGAAGTAACAATGACATGAGATGCCCCAAGCTCCAGCCAGAGGGTAGCATTTTCGGCAGTAACACCGCCGCCAAGCTGCATTCCTCCCGGCCAGACCGCCAGAGCCTGGCGGGCCGCCTCATCATTACCGCCGCCAAGTTTGATGATATGACCGCCGGTCAGATGATCTTTTTTATAAAGCCCGGCATACCACGAGGCTGGTTTGTCCGCCGTAAAGTTGACCTGCAGATTCTGCGGTGCATGATCTTGCAGCGAGGAACCAACAATCTGCTTGACCTGCCCGTTATGCAGGTCTATACAAGGCCTGAATTTCATGTTCTATTCAAATGTTTAGTCAACCATAAAAAAACAACTCTTTGAAAATAAAAAGCAAATTTCAATTTTTTATGATAAAGATTGCAAGTTTAGGTTAGAATATGCTCAGAATTTCCTACTATAATCTGACACAAAATTTTGAACGGTAGTGTTCAGAATTCTGTGTCATCTTCCATGTCCAATAACTTTCTGCCGTAGCGGAAGCAAAAGTCAGCTCCGAGAATGGGCTGCCAAAATGCTCGT
>PDQP01000050.1 GCA_002747805.1 Deltaproteobacteria bacterium | reverse complement strand
CCCTAATCCATTCATATATAAATCTAAAGGGCGGATATAGAATCCGCCCCTACATTACCACCCACGTAGGGGCAGAATCTATTTCTGCCCTAATCCATTACGGTCGGATATGGAAGCCGCCCCTACGGTTGAAATTTATGTAGGGGCAATGCCGTTCAAGCCCCTTAGGCGAAGTAGAGCGGAGTTTTTACGAATCCATCGATAATCTGGAAGAAACAATTATTCAAGATTCCCTTAAGAAATATTTTACCTCATCTGCCGTTATCAGGCGGTAACTTGTACTCCGCCCGCCGCCCGGGTTCTGCACAAAAATATTTTGGGCAACCAGCTCTCTAATATCCCTCAGGGCGGTATCTGGTGAGCATTTGGTGATTTTAGCATATTTAGAGGTGGTCAGCTTACCCTCAAACCCGTCAAGCAGGCGGCTTATCATAAGGGTCTGCCGCTTATTTATACGGAATTGACTGATAAAATTCCACAACCTTGCTTTGAAAAGAACCAAGGCAAGCGTACTTTCTGCATCATCAACAGCATGGGAAAAACAGGTCAAAAACCATAACAGCCATGGGGTAATATCAAGACCGCCCCTCTGTTGCCTCTCAAGACGGGTATAATATTCCCTGCGTTCGTTTTCGATCTGCCTGGACATGGAATAAAAGCGGCCGGAAGTCCCGTCTGCCCTGGCCAGCACCATATCTGAAATTGCCCGTGCAATCCGTCCATTTCCGTCTTCAAAGGGATGGAGAGTAACAAACCATAAATGGGCAATGCCTGCTTTAATAACCGGATCAAGGCTTAATTTTGCTTCAAACCATAAGAGAAATTTTGTCATTTCCGCATCAAGCATAGATGCCTCCGGCGCCTCATAATGCACCTTTTCATGTCCTATCGGCCCCGATACAACCTGCATGGCTCCTGCCTCTGCAACCCGCCATCCGGCGACAGTAATGCGGTGCATACCGCTCCTGCCTGTTGGAAAAAGAGCTGCATGCCAGCCGAATAAACGCTCTGCGGTCAGCGGTTTTCGGCAGTTTTGCACTGCATCCAGCATCATCTCGACCATACCGTCAACACCCCGCCCAACTGCAACCTCCCTGGGCAGGGGAATTCCCAGCTTTCCGGCAATAGATGATCTTACCTCATCGGTATCAAACCTTTCGCCCTCTATGGCCGAGGAGGTTACAACATCAGCGGTCAGTATATCAAGAGTTGCCTCTTGCCGAACGGCAAAACCAAGCTCCTCCACTTTGCCCAGCAAGCGTCCCTGCTGATGCCGTGCTTCTGCAAGCAGCGGCAAGATGGTTTCATTGTTCCAGATAAAGTTCGGCCAGTCTTTTTCTTCATAAATCCACATATAATCTCCGCATTATTTGCGGTGATTATATAGGTTATTCTCCGCATGGGCAACTTGAAACTGTAGGTGGAAGTACCAAAAAATTAGTTTTCCGCGATTCAAATTTACGCTTTTTAACGGCGGAAAATGCAGGCAATACCTATCATTTTTCTATACCGCCCGTAAATCAACGAGGTAAAATGATTTTAACTTGTGGCAAGTAACGATGGTTTCGTAAAAAGGAGCCGTTTTGCCATACGAAACCTGCAGGAATTACTAAAGGTGATGGTTCGATTTTGAACTTCCCCAAAAAAAATGGTGATCCCGGCAGGATTCGAACCTGCGACACCCAGATTAGGAATCTGGTGCTCTATCCTGCTGAGCTACGGGACCCGCCAATTTGGAAAGGTTTACTACCATATACTTGTATATTTTGTAAACTAAAAACTGATGCCAGATTTCAGCGATAATTGCAATATTTTTCTGGTCAGGACTTCCCGCGGTACCGAGCCGTTTACAAGATCGGTCTAACACCTCCGCTATTTCATTATGCCTCATTTTTATTTCCAAAAGAATCTTTATCTGGTACCTATGGCTTATAAGCTGGCCCGTCTGACAGATGACCTGCGGCGGGGATATTATAGCCTTGGCTGTTGCCGGGCATTTATTGGAGGAAACTTATGGAACTTAAGATTGAAACCCGTAATGTTGAATTAAAGAAGGGATGGCAGACCAGGATAGAAGAGGAAAAGGAAAAATTAATCCGTCATTATGCAGGCTTTGTGCTTCATTTAAGAGTTACTATTGAAGAGACCGCTCATCATAAGGAGGGCGGCTTTGAAATCAAGCTGGTTGCCACAGTGCCGGGGGATACGGTGGTGGTGGCCCGAAAGGGCGGTTCGGTTCGGGCGGCCCTGGTTGAGTCCTTTGATGTCTTATCCCTTCAATTAAAGGAGAATTTAAGAAAGAAAAGGAAAAATATTAAACATGTTGAGGGCGGCCCTGATGGCGACAGGCACGGCATGATCAGCAAGGTCTCGCCCCATGAATCATATGGCTTTATTACCGGTATGGATGAAAGGGAGGTCTATTTCCATGAAAACGCCTTAAAGGATGTCAAAATTGATGATCTAAACGAAGGCGATCGGGTGGCTTACGGCGAAAGTATGGGCGATAAGGGGCCGCAGGCTTCATGGGTCAGGCTTGCCAGATAGCCGGGCTAGCCCGCCCGTGGTTTTGGTCTGCATTCTGTTACTGATGGAGTGCAGACCGCAACACCGTTGCCTGTATTGAACTAGTTTTATGGTGCCGCCGAACTATTTTCTATAAAAACGATATGTTTTCTTGCTTCCATCATTAAAAGTGCATAGACAAATAAATATAAATTGGCTAAAAAACCAGATAAAATATATACGGCAATAAAAAACTCTGAACCACTTAAAATACTGCTTATAATTCTGGATTTTCCAATGGAGCTAAAAGTAAACGCCCATACCCAGGAAAAATTGATAAACATTAAAAAGCATGCGGTAAAAAAAATGGTTCTTTGAGGATTGTCAGTCTCTCTATTTTTTCTGCGGTGAGGACGAGCAGCCTGCTTGAATTCCATAACCACCTTATCTGATAATCCCTTGAATAAATAAGCCAGAAAAACAAGAATGAAAACAAAAATGAAATACAGCATCACACTATCATTCAATAATCTGATTCTGCCGGAGGCGGCTGTCATGGATTGGGTAAATGGAGTAACCCCCTGGTAATCAGAAAAATGTGAGCCAAATATAAAAGGCATAAAAAATACCGTGGCAAACCCTATTAAACAAGCATGATTAAATGGTGATAAATCATTTAAGATATTGAGCATTGTTTGGTGGGAGATTTTATTATCTTTTTTATTCATATATTTCCAAAAAAAAAATTTTCGTAAGATAATTCGGCTATTTCTGCATTAGATAGCCAAAATCACTGGCCGATGCTATTTTTTCTTTCCGCTAAGCAGAATTCTGATTGGGGCCGGATAACCCTCAATGGTAAGCCCGGGATTATCGGGATTGATAAAATCCGCATATGATTCAAAATTCATCCAGTCGGTTTGCCGCTGCTCGCTGGAAGACATCGGGGTTGAATCAAGATGTTTTATTTCGGTAAAACCTGCCCGGGCCAGCCAGTTTTCAAGGCATTTGCCGGTAGGAACAAAATAGGTCCCCGGCACCTTGGCATAGGTTTTGGCCGGAAACAGGGCGACCGGCTCCTCTCCATAAATACCTTGGGATTCGATAATCAGGGTGCCGCCGGGTCTTAAGGCCCGGCAGGTATCTCTTAGCACCTCGATTGGCGATGAGCGGTGGTAAATAATCCCCATCAAAAAGATTATATCAAAACATTCCGGGAAATATGAGATATGCTCAACTCCCAGCAGGTCTATCTGCAGATGCTTAAAACCGGCCATTTTATTTAGGGCCTTAAAGCAGTAATAATGCTGGACAGAAGGTTCCAGCCCAAGAATAAATTTCGGCTCCAGCGTGGTCATCCTAAACATATAATAACCATTGCTGCAGCCAAGGTCGGCAATGATTTTGCCTTTAAGATCGGGAAGATGCGGCATAACCCGCTGCCATTTCCAATCGCTTCGCCATTCGGCATCAATATAGGTGCCGAAAACCGAAAAAGGCCCCTTGCGCCAGGGCATAAATTTTTTTAGCTGCTCCTTGATAAACTGCTGCTTCTGCGGTGAAATTTCATCTGCCTGGCCGATCAATACTGCTTGTTGGGAACAGTCCACCCGCCCGGCCCTAAATCCTGACAGCTCTTGATACGGGTTGCGGTAACGCAGAAAACCTTTTTTATTTTGATTTACCCACCTCTTTCTTTCCTTATGTACAGCCAAAACCTGATCGGCCTTAACCGAGGCGGGCAGATATTGCAGATAATCCATTGATTAGCCGGAGGGTTATTGCGGTTTTACTGCAACCAGAGAGGCGAAATTGAACCACTGAAAAAAAACAGTAACCGGAGTGAAACCGGCCTTTTCCAACAGGGCGGTATTTTCAGCAATGGAAAAGGGAATCAGAACATTTTCAAGGGCTTCACGTTTTTTGGCAATCTCTAGTTCCGAATAGCCCATTTCCTTTTTGAAATCATGGTAAATATCAATAAATTCACGGTTTAATAAGCTGTCATGCTGGATGGTCTTTTCACTTAAAATCAAAACGCCGCCCGGCCTTAACTGGTTAAAGAGATGCTGCACAAAATCAGCCCTTTTTAAGGGCCGGATAAACTGCAGGGTATAATTAAGAATCAGGGCATCAGGCACAAGGTTAAGCTCGGTAATATCCTGCCTGATAAACTCAAAATTTCCGCCATCGGTATAATCAGCCTTTAGCCGGGCCTTGTCCAGCATGGCAGCAGAATTATCAATGCCCGTATAAAAAAGAGATTTATGCTCTAAAAGACGGGCCAGTTCAATCAAGGTGGTACCAGTGGCACACCCCAGGTCAACCACCTTGTCCCCGTCTTTTAGAAACCGGTCGAGTATCCTGGCCGCAGCTAAAATAACCTGCCGATAAAAGGGTACCGATCGGCCAATCATATCATCAAAGACCCTGGCTACCCGGCCGTTGAAAACAAAGTCTTCCTGAATGTCTCCCGACTTAAACAGGGTATCTTCGGCCATCGGCTATTTTTGGCGCCACTTGCCGGCACCATCCTGATACCATTGACCTTTCGGTCCTTTCTGGGCAATCTGGGCGGCCCGCCGCTGGCCCACCACCGCGGCATCAGTGCCGGTTTTAGCGGCGATGTTTTGATAGACTGCCCGGCGGTCATCATTTTCCGCCTTGATCAGGGCTTCCTGCTCCTTGGCTGTGCCGACATAGGCCAGAAATCCCAAGTTGTTTTCACCAATTATCCCCTTGTTTTTCAGGGCAGTAATCTCTGGTATCCTTGCCTTCATCCGGTCTTGAACGGCATTTGCAAAACCAGCCGCGGCAGTCAGCATAATGCTGATTATAATGACGGCAGACAGCCATATCTTCTTTATATTCTTCATATTGTCTCCTGTTTACTCTTTAGTTTCGGCGGCCTCGCCAGCGGCCTCATCAAGTTCGCCAAAGAAATCATCAAGTTCCTTGTCGATTTTTACATTTACATCAACCGTGATATGGATGGGCTTTATTTCCACCGGCTTTATCTCCACCTGATGACGGGTGCAGCCGGCAAATACCAGAGCCGTCCATGCCAAAAGCGTTAGAATAACTGTTTTTTTTGTCATCACAGATTCTCCTTAAAGGTCTGCAGGTTTCTGCCGATCCGGAAAATATCTTCCTGCGGCAGGTTAAAATTAACATCCAGCCTGAGCGGATGCTGCAGGCCGCCCTTCGGGTCGCTGACTAGCTGCCCGTTTTTATAGCCAAAAGGCAACGGCACCGCCGGTTTGCCTTGCAGTTCCATACCGAGGGTCAGCTGGTCGCCGCGGCTTTTGAAGGTCAGCCTCGACCAGTCATAGGCAAAATTCTGCAAGGCCCGGACAGAATACTCCAGAGCCGCAGTCTGGTCAAGTGCCGGCATACCCGAACGGATCATTTCCAGATTGTTAAAATGTACTATACCGCTCTTGCCCGGAGTGGAAAAGAGAAAACCGTCATCAAGGAAAATGCCTTTTTCCGAAAAATGAACCGGCAGCCTGCCGTTTAGGGAGCCGGTTCCTTCGGTGCCTTCAATGCCGAACTGGTTCAGCAGCATGGCAAAGTCCAGCCGGTCGCAATACAGGGTGGTATCAAGCTCGGCTATATCGCTTGACAGGGCCAGACTGCCGGATTCCACCTTGCCGCCGCACCAGTCAACCCTGGTTTTCTCTATAAAGATTTCCTTAGGACTTTCAATGCGGTAGGTGATTTTGGCATTACTTAGCCGGATGTCTCCCGACTCGATCTTTTCGATGGTAAGAAGCTGGCTTGGCTTGCTGCGGCTCTGAAATAGATCGGCCAGCTCAAGGCGGGTTTTAATGCCGTAAATCCCGGCCTTACTTTCGGGAAAATCTATATTGGTTTGACTAAGCATCAGGCTGGCAGAGGCAGGGCCGGAAGAGCCAAGCTGGGCCTTGGCCGCCAGCCTGCCGTTAAAAGTGATGTTATCCGGTATGGGGAAAATGGCGGCCAAGGTCTCGGAATTAAAACCGGTTTCGGCAATATTCAGGGCAAATTGATGCTTTTTATAATTGGAGCGGGCGGTTATTTCCGCCCCGAAATCCTTTTGCAGCGGCGTGGTCAGCCTGGCCGATAATCCGGCCCCTGCAGAACTGTAATTCAGGCTGCCGCTAAGAGAGGCAAGATGCTGTTTATTATAGATAATTTTGTCTATTTTCAGGCTGCCTTCACCTTTGGGCAGGGCATCTTTTCCTGGCTCAAGCTGCAGCGGCAGGTTTAGTGAAACCGAGTTAATTTGCAGCCCGGCTGCCGGAAGATTTACCGCCGTAACGGCCTGGTTGATCCGGCCTTTTAGCTTACCCTTTTCAAGGGTTATCTCGGCCTTGGTCTGGATGTTTTTGACGGCGGCCTTAAATTCCGCTGCTGAAATACCAAGGTCTTGTAGAGCTGCCTTTAGTGAAGCAGTTAAGCGGCCCTTTTTTTGATTTGCCTTGATTACTAGCTGCATTGGCGAAAAGTCTATTGCAGTTCCGGCTAGTTTGATGCTGACCGGCTCCTTATTTTCGGCAGTCAGGAGGCCGGTAAAGCCGTCCTTTGCGGCGGTGAACTGATAGCTGCCGGATATGGCCGCCTGTCCTGTTATCAGCGGTGATTCGATTTGGTATTTGCCGGTGATTGCGGTTGTCTGGTCAGGTTTTATCTCTCCAGAGGCGGCGAAATGTAAGGGAAGCGGGGAAATTTGCCTAAATCCGGTCAGCCGGTAATGTATTTTTTTCGGGCTGCCTGAAAAATGCAGCAGTTCCTGCCCGCTATCGCCCAAACTAATAGACAAATTATCTTGTGCCAGCAATAGATTTTCGGCCTTAATCCCGCCGTCAATAAGCTGCGGCTGCAGGTTTTTTTTGTTCAAATTCAGGCTAAGGTAAGTATTTAATTTTCCCGCTTTAACCTTGATCTTGCTTGGGATAAGCGGGGCAATTACGGGCGGGATGCCATCCAGACTGCCTTGATAAGCCAGCCGGTAATGGCCCGCCTTATCCTGAAGTTCCGCCGCCGCCTGCCAGGTGAGACCGCCTGAGGCAGAGAGTTTAAGCCGCAGTTTTTTCAGGGCATTTTTCCACCTCGGCCGCCTTTGGTAGTCAGCGGTCAGCAGGCCGTTAAGATGGATGATTTTTTGCCTTTGTCCGTCTTGATTGATGAAGATATTGCAATCCTTAAATCTTATCTGGTCAATGCTGACCGGCAGGCTGGAGAGAATTTTTTCCAGATCGTGTTGCTCTTCGGCATCCTTCCCTGCTTTTGAACCAGATATTCCTGCTATCATGCCGTCCGCTATATTTATTTTAATTCCGGCATGTTGAATAAGCAGGCTGTTTAATCTGCCGCGCAATAAATCCATAGGTGAATAGTCAATGACCAGCCTGGGCAGGCTGATTGACGGGGCCTGGTGATTGCTGATACTGATCGAGGCCGTCAGCCGATGCGGCGATATGCTGGTGATGACAAGCTCGGCCTGATCGGCCGGAATCATGGCGGCAGCCTTGGGCAAAATCAGCCGATTGACCAGAAAAGGCAGCCCGGCAGCCGACAGGGCAGCGATAAAGGCAAGAATGAGCAGGAAAATGGTTAGTTTAGATTTCATCTCTGATTATCTGGTTGATATTTCATTTAATTTCAGATAATTATAGCCATGATTTGCCTGCTTGTAAATGATTACTTGCCAGAACCTGCGGTTACAGTTATAAAATTTCGTTTCAGTAAGTGCCGCCGAATCGGCTAACTATTACCTTATAAATTACAATGACAAACATAAATAACGAGATAGATTTTGATGATATTTTGACCAAATACCGCTCGGATCCCTATGATTATGTGGATGTTTTTTCCACCCGTACCGGCGTGGTAAAATTCCAGGTGCAGGAGGGAGACGAGGTCGAGGCACCGGGCGGTGAGTGGCAGCATATCCCCGGCACCAGCCTGTACGAGATTACTAGGGAAAGAAATCCCCGGCTGATAACTGCTGGTATTAACGGGGTAGTATCCTTTGTCCGTTCGGAAATTAACGGCAGGTTTGTCGAGGCGGGCGAAAAATTACTGACCATCCGCCACCCGCTGAAAAAAAAGGAAGTAATCGAAAATATCTTGAAGGATGTTTTGTTTTTATTTCCGGCCCCGGAGACGGCCAAGTATTTTTTCTCCATGGATATTCAGGCCAGACTGGATAAAAAGGGGCTTAAATCCGTAGCCGTTTCCAGAGGAGATGAGGTGCTGACCATGTCGCTGATGAAGCGGGATACGCCGGTAAATTATACCGGTGTGGACGGGGTGATTTATGCGGTTTATTTTAAGCCGGGGGTATCGGTTGAGCAGGGTCAGCCGCTGATCGGGGTCTGCCCGCCGGAAAAGGTTGAACTTATCCAGAAGGTTATTGCCAAGGTCAAGGCCGATTGGGATAAATAGAGCGTAAGCACTTTTGACAAGGAAATCCTTAATGAAAAAGTTATTTTTAGTTTGTATGCCATTCGCTTTTCTTTTTATGCCGGTATTTTTATCCGCAAACGAAATTACCAAAGAAGAGGCAAATGCTTTCTTTGAAAGGTATGTTGATTTAAGTAATAAATTTGATGAATCTGTTGTTGAACTTTATGCTGATGACGCAATAATTAGGGCGACCCGCATCTATCCAAACGCCCAAATTAAAAAGATGGAATTAGACGGAATAAAATGGAAATCTTTAGTAAAACAAGTTATGCCCCTAGCAAAGGCAAAGGGTGATATTAATAAATTTAGCAAAATTCAAATCAAAACAAACGGTAAAAGAGCAAAAATCAAGGCGGCTCGTTATTCAGTTATAAAATGCTATACCGATAAGAATTATTATATGATTGTTGAAAAAGACAAACAAGGAATTTTTCGAATAATTGAAGAATATATGGAAACAAAACCTCAGTCTAATTGCCCCTAGATTACCTTACCAAGATGTTAAGCCCCGATGATATTGCCGGTCATATTGAAAGATATCAGCTTGAACCGAAAAAACAGCAGTTCGGCAGCCAGGCCGAGCTGATTTACCGCCGCGGCGGTTTTGTTGCCTCTCAGGTGATTTGGCATGATAAACTGCCAAGGGCCATGGACTTTGCCCGTCAGCAGATTGGGCGGTGTGTGGATAAAAATATTTCCTTTCAAAATGGTGCGGTGATTCTGGCCCGGGAACTGGAGCAGCCCAGAGGGCGTTTTGCCAGACGCTGGCATGCCCCGCCGGGCGGTCTTTGGGGCTGTCTGGTTCATGTGGGCAGTCTGCTGGAGCAGGCTCGGGGCTTGATTCCGATGGCGGCCGGGGTGGCCTGCTGCCGGGCAGTTCATGATTTCGGCGGCACATCCGCTGCCATAAGATGGGTCAATGATATTTTGATTGACGGCAGAAAACTGGCCGGTTTTCTGGTGGAGAGTTTTACCGATCCCAAATTTGGCGAGCAGTATGATCTGATTGGTTTCGGCATTAACCTAAACAATAAAATCTTCCCGGATGAGCTTGAAGGCTTGGCCGCCTGTCTTGCCTTGGCCGCGGGTAAGGAGATTGACCTGAAAGATTTTGCCTGCTCCTTTTTTGCCCATTTAAGATGGGAGCTTGGCAGATTGTATTTTGATGAGGACTTTTGGCTGCAAAGCGGACAATACGGCAGAAACAACCAATATTCAGTCGTTTCTTCCTGGCGGAGCCTTACTGATACCGTGGGTAAAAGAGTAGCCTACGGTTTTGATGTGATAAAAAATCCCTTGTATAAGGCTCTGGTCAAAGGCGTGCAGCCGGACGGCAGCCTGCTGATGCAGTTTGATGACGGCAGCGAAAAAACCGAGAATGCCGGAGAAATCCGCTACCTGTCATAGCTGCTGGACCTTCTGGTTTAATAAGTCAAGCTGCGCTGAGGCGGACTGATCCCTTCTGGCCAGATCGGAGATTACCCGGATTGAGTAAAGCACCGTGGAATGATCGCGGTTAAAGACCCTGCCGATGTCGGCCAGGGAGTCGCTGGTGTATTTCCGGCTTAGATACATGGCAAGCTGGCGCGGATAGGTAATTTTTCTTTTGCGGGATTTTGACTGCAGATCCTTAACGCTGACCTTGAACTGGCTGCTGATAAATTCGCATATCACCGCCGGAGTAAGGGCTGTAACCACCCCGGCGACCGAACTGACAATTTCCTGTACTAGCTGCTTATCAATCACCCCGTCAAGGTTTGCTCTGACCTTAAGGGCAGCTACCGCAGATTCTATTTTCCTTACGTCCCCCTTGATATTACCGGCAAGCAGCTCAATAAATTCCTCTTCCAGTTCAAGGGTCTGCTGGGCGGCCTTGCTGGCTACAATTCTTTTGCGGGTAGTCAGATCCGGCGCCTTGATGGCGGTAACCAGGCCGTTGGTCATCCTTGAGCATAGCTCACCGTCAATTCCATCCAGTTCATGCGGGGCATGTTTGGCGGTAAATATTACTCTTTTGCCGCTTTTAATCATGGCGTCCACCAGCCCGTTCAGCTCTTCCTGGGTCTTTTTTTTACCGGCCAGGGTATGCACGTCCTCAAGCAGGAGAATATCGCAATGTTCTTGATATTTTTGCTTAAATTCCTCTATCTGTTGGTTCATGATGCCCTTGACCATCTCGGCGGAAAACTGCCGGGCGGTCAGATAATGAAGTCTGGTAAAGGGCATCTCTGCCAGTACCTGATGGGCGACGGCATGGGTTAGGTGGCTTTTGCCAAGTCCGGTGCCGGCATTCATAAACAGGCAGGGGGAAACGGATTCATCGCGGCTGGAGACGGCCTTGCAGGCTGACTGAGCCAAAATATTGCTTTCCCCGACCATAAACTCATCGAAGGTATAACGCGGATGCAGGTTTCTGATCCTAGAGCCGCCAGACGGCATCCCCGGCAGCATCATCGGTCTGGGCCCGTTTTTTTTCGGGCAGCCCTTATCACCATCCAGACTGACCTGATATGGTTTGCCGGTTATTTCCCTTGCCTTTTCCTGAATCAAGCCAAGATATTTGCGACTGACAAAGGCGGAAAAATAACGGTCCGGGCAGCTAAGATGCAGCTTATGATCCTCAACTTTGGCACACTCGATGGGTTTTATCCATAGATTGTATTCACTGCTGTCAACGGCAGTTTTTAATTGTTCCTTGGTTTCTTCCCAGTTCATCAAAGCTTCCTAATATGGAGTTGGAATTTTATTTTTTATTTTTTATTTTTTTCATCATCATAAGTGATTCACTTGAAAAGTAGGCCGCCGGGGCCGAAACGCACCCCCCAGCACGCACGCTGATAAAATCCAATTTCCATCTTTGGTCAAAGTCCGTTTGCAGAAACTTTCTATAAACGGCCTTTCCAATATTTCCACAATGATAATTGCTTGTTATTTCTTGGTTTTTCTCTCTTACCGCCTTGTAAATCCTTGTCTTGATGTGGTCTTGATAAACCTTGTCAATTTATTCGGTATAATGGGATAATAGGCTGGCCGCCCGGCTGTTTTTTCACAGTTTAATCATTTAATTAAACTTAAAAAAAATAAAATTTAATAAAATTTACTGTATTTATCTTGATAATACTTAAAATATAAAGGCAATTATCGCAACTACGAACGCAACTACGGGCATCTAGACAAGTATGGATAAAACCAAAAAATATTTTTTTGGGGTTTTGCTCAAATCTTAGGATTATCTGGCGGAAGTGCGGGCAATGGTAATGGCGTGTACCTCATTAACTCCTGATTTAATTAAGGTTTTAGCACATTCATCCAGAGTCGAACCAGTGGTATAAATATCATCAATCAGGCAAATATTTTTGCCTGCAAGCTGGTTTTTCGGCCCGGCCTGAAAGGCATTTTTCAGGTTTAGCCTTCTTTCTTTTTTGTCAAGAAAGGTTTGGGAAATGGTGTTTATGCGTCTTTTAAGCAATTCTGGCCTGATTATATTTTTGTGTTCAGGGAATAATTTTTTGGCTAACATCAGGCTTTGGTTAACTCCCCGTTTTCTTAGCCTTTTGATATGCAGCGGTACCGGTATGATATAGTCCAGCCTGCAGCTAACTGCCCCGGTCAGGGAAAAACCGCTTTGCTCAAGGCAGGCGGCCAGCAGGGGAATGCCTGTGGTATCACCTTGATATTTAAGTCTTTTCAAAGCAGTCTTCACCGGTTCAACATATAGGGCGATGGAGTAGACCGAGCTAAGTGGAGCTGGGCTACCAAGACATCTGCCGCAAAGATGATTGGTTCCGGTTATGCCCCTAAACGGGCGGCCGCAGCGGCGGCAGACCGGATCGGTAATAGAAATTACCGGCAACTGGTCAAGGCAGTTTCGGCATATTTTTTGTTCCAGCGGCAAAAAAATTCCGCAGCAAAGACAGCTTGAGGGAAAGAGCAGGCTGGCTGCCGCCCTGATCAGATCGGCCCCTAAATGGCTCTGGCGTTTTTTCATAAACTGAATATGTCCCTTTTCATTTTCTTTCAAACATGGCATAATGGGCGGAATTTTTGGCCCTAACAAGCGGCATTATATATTATGCATTTGTAATTTCAGTTTTTTTAAGTTTAATTAGCCATAAATAAACCATCAATAAACAACAGGGTATAACTTTATGAACTCATGCACAATAAAAAGGGGAGTTGGTTCGGTTTGCAAAATTTGGCTGGCAGCTATGACGGCGGTTCTGTTGACTGTGGCCCTAGGACAGGCGGTAACCAGGGAAACCTTATTTCTGCCGGTCAAGGTTACGGTTTCGGCAGGCAGCAGCCAGCCGGCCGAAGAGCTAACTGCCTTGGTTGATGATTTTTTTGCAGATAGTCTGGATACGGATACCTTTATGATTCTTGGCCGCACCCAGGCCGGAAATCTTGCTGACTATCAGAATGCCTGGCCGCCTTCAGCCAGGCAGCTGGCCCGCATTGCCGAAGACACTGGCACCAGCAATATCGTGGCTGGCAATCTTACCATGATTGGCAGTGATTTTAGTCTCGATCTAAAAATGTTTGATGCCATGAATCCGGCAAATCCGGTCTATTTTTCCCGTCAGGGCAAGGGGATGGATGAACTGGAACAGGCTGCTGCCGATTTATCTGACCGGATGGCCGGATACAGCCGTCAGCGGGCGGTGGTGGCCAGCATTGCTCCGGCAGGCAATAAAAGGATCGATTCCGGTGCCATTCTGAGAAGAATCAAGACCAGGGCCGGTCTTCCCTATAATCCGGCCCTGCTCCGTGAGGATTTGAAAGCCATTTACAAGATGGGCTATTTTGATGATGTCCAGATTGAGGTCGCCGATGATTCTCTGGGAAAAAAGGTGATTTTCCGGGTGGTTGAAAAACCGGTGATCAGCTCGCTTACCTATAGCGGCCATGATGACCTTAAGGAGCAGGAACTAATTGATGTTACCGGAGTAAAGGAGCAGGAAATCTTAAATCCGGTCAAGATTAACCAGGGAGCCGAGGCGATCAAGGCCCTGTACAAGGCCAAGGGTTATTATGATACCAAGGTGGAGGCGGATATCAGCTATCCCGATGCGGGAGAGGCGGTGGTGGAATACAAGATTGATGAAGGCGACAAAATATATATTAAAGAAATAAAATTTGAAGGAAACAAGAGCTTTGATGATGATGAGCTTGAGGATCAGATAAAAACCGGTGAAAAATGGTTTATGTCCTGGCTCACTTCCTCAGGGCTGCTTAAACCGGATCAGGTTAGACAGGATGCCGGACGGCTGGCCGCCTTTTATCATAATCACGGCTTTCTGGAGGCCAGGGTCGGCGAGCCGCAGATAGTTCAGGAAGGAAAGTGGCTCTATGTTACCTTTAAGATTGACGAAGGGCCGAGGTTCAAAATCGGTACGGTCGAGGTTAAGGGTGATCTGATTGTTGATCGGCAGGAGCTGGTTGATCTGATGGAAACCAGAAAGGAGGAATATCTAAGCCGCCGGACTTTGCGGGATGATATGCTGAAAATCACTGATCTTTATGCGGAAAAGGGCTATGCCTTTGCCGATATAAATCCGGTTATGAACAAGTCTGCTGCCGATGGCCGGGTGGATCTGGTGATTGAGATTAGAAAGGGCGAGCTGGTTCACTTAAACCGCATTTCGATTCGGGGTAACAGCCGCACCCGTGATAATGTAATCAGAAGGGAGCTAACCATTGAAGAGGGCGGGATCTTTAATTCCAAGGCCCTAAGGGAAAGCAACCGGGCCCTGCAGCGGCTGGAATTTTTTGAGGAAGTTAGCGTAACCCCAGAGCCGACCCTTAGCCCGGGTATGATGGATGTGCTGATTGATGTTAAGGAAAAAAGTACCGGCAGCTTTAGCATTGGTGCCGGTTATAGTTCGGTCGATCACCTGGTTTTTATGGGCCAGATTGCAGAATCAAACTTTCTTGGCCGCGGCGATAAACTGGCACTTGGCGCCAATGTAGGCGGCAGCAGTTCCAGATATAATCTCAGCTATACCAACCCGCGGGTCAATGATTCCCAGCTGTCCTGGGGGGCGGATCTCTTTCGCAGCCAGCGGGAATATGACGATTACACCAGGGAATCAACCGGCGGTGCGCTCAGAATTGGTTATCCGATCTGGGAAAAATGGCGGGTATTCGGCAAGTACGGCTATACGGATACCACCCTGTCGGATGTCTCGGAAGATGCCTCTTACCTGATTAAAAAATCGGCGGATATTAACGTAACCAGTGCAGTTAAGATGTCTCTGGTGCGTGATACCAGGAACCGTATGTTTGTCGCCTCGGAGGGGTCAAAAAATCTGGTCAGCGTCAAATATGCCGGTGGCCCTTTTGGCGGCGATGCCCAGTTTACCAAGGTTGAGGCATCCTCGGACTGGTATTTTCCCCTGTTTGCCGGTACCGTGTTTAATATTAGGGGGGCGGCCGGACAAGTCTTTGAAAATGAAGAAGATAAACTGCCGGTCTATGAAAGATTTTATCTTGGCGGCATGAATACCATCCGCGGCTTTGAGTACGGCAAGATCAGCCCCCGCGATCCTGTTTCCGGGGAACGGGTCGGCGGCGAGAGAATGTGGTACGGCAATGTTGCCTGGATCTTTCCCCTGTTTAAGGAGCAGGGTATCTACGGTCTGATTTTTTATGATACTGGCCGGGTCTTTGCCGATGATGAATATGAGGGCGAGGGTACCAAACGGACGGCTGGCGTAGAGCTGAAATGGCTCTCGCCCTTGGGGCCGCTTCGGTTAGTCTGGGGTTATAATCTTGATCCTGAAGATGATGAGGATCAATCGGTCTGGGATTTTACCATCGGCGGCCGTTTCTAGTTGACCAACTCACCAAAGGTCGGCTGCGGCGAAGGCAGTCGGCCCTTCTTATGCAGGAAATAATCGAGAATATTAGCCTTACGCCGGGAGGGGAAACTGTTTTGACCGGACTGCGGGGCGGCTCGCCGTCTCTGGTGGTCAGCGGTATTGCCGCTTCCGGACGAAATTGTTGCGTTATTGTCCCTGATGAGCATCAGGTGCCACTGGCCGAGCAGGATCTAAAATTGTTTTCACCTAGCCGGGTGATTTCCTTTCCCGGTTATGAAATTCCGCCCTATACCCCGCTTTCTCCCGATCAGCAAACTACGGCAGCCCTCCTTGCTGGTTTATATCTGCTGGAATCAGCTACTGAGCCTTGTATCGTGGTGGCCTCCATTGAGGCCCTGATGAGGCGGGTAATACCCAAAAACCTGCTCAGTAATCTGGCCGAGCTGGTGATGGCGGAAAATGAATGCGAGCATGAGCGGCTAATCCAAAGCCTTGATCGGCTCGGTTATGAGCGGACATCTCTGGTTAAATCGGTGGGGGATTATTCGGTACGGGGCGGCATCATTGATATTTTCCCGCCGCCGTTTCCTTACCAGGCAGATATAGTCGAGGCCCCGATTCGGCTTGATTTCTTTGGTGATACGGTGGAGAGCATCCGCTGTTTTGATCCGGTTTCACAAAGATCGTACCGGGAGCTGGAAGAAGCATTTTTGCTGCCGGTGCATGATGTTATTTTCCCTGACGAAAAAAAACTCGAAGAAACAATTAGTTATTTTATAAGGCTGGCCGATGAAAACCAGTGGGATGAAGAGCTGGTCGGCCGACTGGAAGAGCAGCTTGCCAGTCGGCAGCATTTCACCGGCATTGAATTTTTTCTGCCCCTTTTTTACCGAAGCTGCTCATCTATTTTTGATTATCTGGCTGAGGATACTGCCCTTTTCTTTTATGATCGGCAGGCGGCCAGGCAAACCGTTTCGCTGGTGGAAGAGCGGATCGAGGCCAATTACCGTGAGGCCCGGCAGCATAATCGGCCAGCCCTGCCGCCGGATGAACTGTTTTTATCCGGCGGGCAGCTAGAAGAAAATTTTTTGCATTTTGGTCAGATTCATTGTGGCGGTTTTCCGGCTCCCGGCCAGCAGGAAATGCCGTGTAATACCCAGGATCATCAGCTACTCAAGCAAAATATCAGTATGCAGCGCCGTCAGCACGGGCTGCTGGCCCCGCTTACCGACCAGATCCTGGACTGGCAGCGGCAGGATCAGCAGGTGGTAATCTGCTGCCGTTCGCCCAAGCGGACCAAGAATCTGGCCGAGCTTTTGGCAAGGTTTCATCATAACGTCCGGTTAATAGGGCCGCCGGTTAATGCCGGGGCGGTGCGGCATATTCCATCCGGCGAATTGCTGCTCTGTGATTACCCGCTATCCGGCGGTTTTTCTCTTCCCAGTGAAAATATCCATTTCCTGTCCGAAAGTGAGTTGTTCGGCGAGATGCGGCTGGGCGGAGCCTCTAAAAAAGGCCGCCGGGTAAAGGGTGAGCCGGTACGTTTTGCTGAACTTAAGGAAGGCGACATTGTAGTACACCGGGATCATGGTCTGGGGCTGTATCTTGGCCTTTCCGCCATGGAAATTCAAGGGGTAAAAAATGACTTTATGCTGCTGGAATATCGGGATGGCGACAAGCTCTATCTGCCTGTTGACCGTTTGAACCTGATCAGCCGTTATGAGGGCCTTTCCGATCAGCAGCCCAGGATAGATAAACTTGGCAGCCAGAACTGGAAAAACGTTAAAAACAAGGTAAAAGAAGAGGTCTGGAAGGTGGCCCAGGAGCTATTGGACATCTATGCCAGACGGGAGATGCAGCAGGGCAGGCAGTTTTCTCCGCCAGCTTCCCTGTACCATGAACTTGAAGAGTCCTTTCCCTATGATGAAACGCCCGGGCAGTTAAAGGCGATCAATGATACCATTGATGATCTTACTTCGGCAAAGTCCACCGACCGCCTGATTTGCGGCGATGTGGGCTATGGCAAGACCGAGGTGGCGGTGCGGGCCGCCTTCAAGGTGGTGGAAGACGGCGGTCAGGTGGCGGTGCTGGTGCCGACCACGGTTTTGTCCGAACAACATGCCAAGACCTTTATCGACCGCCTGCAGGGTTTTCCGGTCAAAATCGCCTGTATCAACCGCTTTAGAAGCAGCAGTGAGCAGAAAAAGATTATCCGGGAACTGGCGGCCGGAGAAATTAACATTATCATCGGCACTCATAGGTTGCTCTCCAAGGACATTGTTTATCAGGATTTGGGGCTGCTGATTGTGGATGAAGAGCATCGTTTCGGGGTGGCTCATAAGGAAAAAATCAAGAAAATCAAGGCAGATGTGGACATCCTGACCCTGACCGCCACCCCTATCCCAAGAACCCTGCAGATGTCGCTTCTCGGCATACGCGATCTTTCGGTGATCTCCACGCCGCCGGAGCATCGTCGGCCGGTCAAGACCTTTGTTGCCCAGTATGATGATCTGGTTATAAAAGAGGCGGTCTTGAAGGAGATGCACCGCGGCGGGCAGGTATTTTTTGTCCATAACCGGGTAAAATCAATTCATCAGATGGCCGCCCGTATCCAGAAATTGGTGCCGGAGGCCAGGCTGGCGGTTGCCCATGGGCAGATGACCGGCAGCGAGCTTGAGGAGATCATGGTCTCCTTTGTCAATAAAAATATCGATGTCCTGCTTTGCACCACCATTATTGAATCGGGGCTGGATATTCCCACGGCCAATACCATTATTATCGACCGGGCCGATCGGCTGGGAATGGCGGAAATATACCAGCTGCGGGGCCGGGTCGGGCGTTCAAACCTGCAATCCTATGCCTATCTGCTGGTGCCTTCTCTTGAGGCATTAAGCAAGGATTCCAGAGAGCGGCTTCGGGCCTTGATGGACTGCAGCGAGCTGGGCGGCGGTTTTAAGCTGGCCATGAGCGATTTGCAGATTCGGGGCGGCGGCAATCTGCTCGGCATTTCACAAAGCGGTAATATCGCTGCCATCGGTTATGATCTATATCTTGACCTGCTGCAAAAGACCGTGCTGGAACTAAAAGCCGGCGGCGGAGAAAGACCGTCCGAGGAGATTGAGCCTGAAATCAACTTGCAGATTCCTGCCTATATACCGGAAGATTATATTCAGGATGTTTCCCAGCGTTATATGATTTATAGAAGAATATCAGCTCTTTCTGCCTTACCTGCTGCAGAGCATGATGAGCTTGCCGATGAGCTTGAGGATAGATTCGGCCCCCTGCCTGCTGAGACCAATAATCTTTTTGCCGTGGTCGGGTTGAAAAGAAAGATGATCCGGCTGGGCATGGGTAAGCTGGAAAGGGGGGCCGGCAATCTGATTTTTAGTTTTACCGCTAATACGGCCGTTGCTCCGGCCAAACTTACCGCCTGGCTGGAGCAAAAGAATACCGGCTCCAAACCGGAGCTTCGGCTTGTCCCGGATGGACGGCTGGTGGTTAATACCAAAGCAACTACTACTGAGGGTATTTTGATGGCCGTTTCAGCCATTCTTGATGAACTTGCAGCACTGGTATCTTAGCTCATTTCAGCATTTTTTTCCGTACCTCTTTATATTACGGGCGGATATGGAATCCGCCCCTACATTTTATGACGCATTGGCAGAATCCATTTCTGCCCAAATTATCACGTAGGGGCAGAATCAATTTCTGCCCAAATTGATTTTTTTTATCAGACGCAGACAATATATTCGGGCGGATATGGAATCCGCCCCTACGTTCGGTCGCAATTCCTGTAGGGGCAGAATCAATTTCTGCCCCAATCCATTACGGCCGGATAGAATCATTATGGGCGGATATGGAAACCGCCTCAATCCACGTAGGGGCAGAATCCATTTCTGCCCTATCCCACAAAAATATATCAAACCAGTTTTATCATAAAAAAAATTTGATCAGGATAAACCCGCCTATCAGCAGCACCATAAAGATTATGGAAAGCAGATTGAAATAGCGGTCGATATAGTATTTGACGGCACCGCCGAATTTCCAGATCAGGGCTGCCACCAGCATAAAACGGCCGGCCCTTGCCAGTAGCGAGGCGAGCATAAAAATAGAAAAATCCACCTTAAAGGCCCCGGCGGTAATGGTAAACAGCTTGTAGGGCAGGGGGGTAAATCCGGCCGCAAAGGTTGCCCAGGCATTGTATTGCCCGTAGAGCTGCTGCACCCGGTCATATTTTTCCGCCAGATGATACCAGTTAAGAATATCTTGCCCTATACTGTCCATAAACCACATGCCCAGCCCGTAACCAAAGCCGCCGCCAAGTACCGACCCTGCCGTACAGATGGCGGCATATTTGAAAGATTTGGCCGGGACACTGACGCAGAGGGCAATCAAAAAAACATCCGGCGGAATGGGGAAAAATGATGATTCGGCAAAGGCGATAATAAAAAGCACCCACAGACCGTAGGGGGAAGCGATCCACTCCATGCAGGCATCGTAGGTTCTTCTTAGCAGACCAGCTTGCCTGTCCGCCGTTTTATTTTGACCAGCCATATTTACCTATTAAATTGACAAAACGAACTTCCTGCAGATTTTGAACGGATATTTTTCCGTCTTCCTTTTTGACTAGCTGAAGGGATTGAACTTCCCGGCCGCCCACGGGAATCACCATCCGGCCAGCTTCGGCTAGCTGGTCAATAAGCGGCTCCGGTATCTCCGGCCCTCCTGCCGTTACCATAATAGCATCAAAGGGGGCATATTCCTTCCAGCCGGCGGTGCCGTCATCCAGTCTGGCCTGAATATTATAATAACGTAGACCGGAAAATATCCTTCTAGCTCCGGCCAATAGTGAGTTGACCCGCTCAACCGTATAGACACTTCCGCAGATTCTGGACAACACCGCCGCCTGATAACCGGAACCAGTGCCGATTTCCAGCACCTTTTCGCCGCCCTTAAGGTCAAGCATCTGGGTCATCCAGGCGACAATAAACGGCTGGGAAATGGTTTGGCCGCCGGCAATGGGCAGGGGGTGATCGCCGTAGGCCCGGCCCCTCAAGGCATCATCAACAAATAGATGACGCGGCACTTCCATCATGGCCGCCAGGGTCTGCTGATGGGTAATGCCGCGGCTTACCAGCTGCTCATAAACCATCTTTTTTCTGATGGTGGATAAATCCCCGGCCACTTTATTGCCCAGCCTCTTGCTGCCAGGAATAATCATCTTCCCAGCCAAGCTCATCCTTTCTGAAAGAGCTGTATTCACAGGAACTTACCACGCCGTCATTTAAGATAATGCGGATCAGGCCATAGCCGTCCGCACTGAACGCCTCTCCAACCAGCGGCATCTTTTGCATGGTAGACAGGCGTTCTTCATAATATATCCATTCCTCGCTGCCGTCCGCCAGATTCTGTTGTGTATCCGGCTCACCAAGCAGAAGCAGGACATCCTGACGGCTGTTGCCGGCCTTTATCAGGGATGCATCTGACGCAAGATGCCGAATTGGGGCCTGGTAGCAGCCGGTCATCAAGAGGATAACCGCCGCCGTAAAATATCTGATTACATTTTTCATGCTGATCCTTTTATCTGCCAAGCAAAATGCCGCTTAAATATTCACGGTTAAGGCGGGCGATATTGCTGATGGAAATCCCCTTGGGACAAACCGCCTCACATTCCCTAGTATTGGTACAATGCCCAAAACCCTCACCATCCATTTGGGCAACCATCGCCTTGGCCCGCTCCTTACGTTCAACCTGACCCTGCGGCAGCAGGGCAAGCTGGCTGACCTTGGCCGAAGTAAAAAGCATGGCCGATCCATTCGGGCAGGAGGCCACGCAGGAGCCGCAGCCGATACAGGCCGCCGCATCCATGGCAAGTTCCGCCTGGATGGAGGAAACCGGCATGGCATTGGCATCCGGGGCACCGCCGGTATTAACATTGACATAGCCGCCCGACTGAATAATACGGTCCAGGGCCGAGCGGTCAACGATCAAATCCTTGCGGACGGGATAGGCCCTGGAACGAAAGGGTTCAATGACAATGGTATCGCCGTCCCTGAAATGACGCATGTGCAGCTGACACAGGGTAGTCTCTTTTTCCGGCCCATGTGCCACGCCGTTGACCACCGCCCCGCACATGCCGCAAATCCCCTCGCGGCAGTCATGGTCAAAGGCGACCGGATCGATGCCCTCATGGGTCAGCTTTTCATTCAGCACATCCAGCATCTCCAGAAAGGACATATCAGTGGTGATATTTTCCAGCGGGTAGGTCTCGAGCTTTCCCTTGGCTTCACTGTCCGGCTGCCGCCATATTTTCAGGGTCAAATTTATTTCACTCATGCCGCTTTTCCTGTCTGCTTATTATTTATAACTACGCTGGGAAGGGGTAACATTTTCAAAGGTGAGCTGTTCCTTATGGAGCCTCGGCTCACTATCTTCGCCGGTATGCTCCCATACTGCAACGTGGGAGAAATTTTGATCGTCCCGCCTGGCCTCATTTTCCTCGGTCTGGCTCTCCTCGCGCAGATGGCAGCCGCAGGACTCTTCCCTTGCCAGGGCATCGCGAATCATAATCTCGGCAAATTCAAGGAAATCGGCCACCCGCCCGGCCCGTTCCAGGGACTGGTTAATTTCCTTGGTGCCGCCGGGGATATAGACCGTATCCCAAAATTTTTGCCGGATGGCGGGCAGCTCGCCCAGAGCCTGTTCCAGACCCTGTTTATTGCGGGCCATGCCGCAGTGATCCCACATTAACCGCCCCAGTTCCTTATGAATTTCATCAACGGTACTCTTGCCGGAAGAAGTGCCGCCGCTGTTTTTCAGAAGCCGCTGGATACGTTCCTCTACCTCACGGCGGGAATCAAGAAATTCCGGCTGGTTTTCATCCGCCGCCTCTAGCTGATTGCGGCCCAGATAGTTGGCAACGCAAGTGGAAATAACAAAATAGCCGTCCGCCAGCCCCTGCATCAAAGCCGAGGCCCCCAGCCGGTTTGCCCCGTGATCAGAAAAATTGCACTCACCAATGGCAAAAAGCCCGGGAATAGTGGTCATCAAATTATAATCAACCCACAGCCCGCCCATGGTATAGTGAACCGCCGGATAAATCATCATCGGCTCCTTCATCGGGTCGGCATCGACAATTTTTTCGTACATCTGGAAGAGATTGCCGTATTTACGGAAGATCACCTCTTCGCCGTCCCGCTTGATGGCATCAGCAAAATCCAGATAAACCGCCAGCCCGGTTGAGCCGACCCCCTTGCCCAGATCGCATTGTTCCTTGGCATTACGGGAAGCCACATCACGAGGCACCAGATTACCAAAACCGGGATATTTGCTCTCCAGATAATAATCACGCTCTGCTTCGGGAATATCGCCCGGGTTTCTGGTATCTCCAGGTTTTTTCGGCACCCAGACCCGGCCGTCATTACGCAGTGATTCCGACATCAGGGTCAGCTTGGACTGAAAATCGCCATGCACCGGAATACAGGTCGGGTGAATCTGCACAAAGGATGGATTGGCAAAACCGGCCCCCTTTTTATAGGCACGAAAGGCCGCCGTTACATTGGAAGCCATGGCATTGGTGGAAAGAAAATAGACATTGCCGTAGCCGCCAGTAGCCAGAATAACCAGATCGGCGGCATGGCTTTCAAGCTCGCCGGTAATAATATTGCGGACGGTAATCCCCCTGGCCCGGCCGCCCGCTACCACTACATCCATCATCTCGCGGCGGGTGTACATCTTTACCCGTCCGGCATGAATCTGACGGGAAAGGGCGGAATATGCCCCAAGCAGAAGCTGCTGTCCGGTCTGCCCGCGGGCATAAAAGGTACGGCTGACCTGCGCGCCGCCAAAGGAACGGTTGGCCAGGGTGCCGCCGTATTCACGGGCAAAGGGTACGCCCTGGGCCACGCATTGGTCGATGATCTGATTGCTGACCTGGGCCAGGCGGTAGACATTGGCCTCACGGGAGCGGAAATCACCGCCTTTGATGGTGTCATAAAACAGCCGGAAGACTGAATCGCCGTCATTCTGATAATTTTTGGCGGCATTGATACCGCCCTGAGCGGCAATGGAATGGGCCCGGCGCGGACTGTCCTGAATACAAAAAGTCTTTACATTATAGCCCTGTTCGGCCAGGGTTGCCGAGGCAGCACCGCCAGCCAGGCCGGTGCCGACTACAATAATACTATACTTCCGCCGATTAGCCGGATTGACCAGCTTGCTGGCAAACTGGTGATTATCCCATTTTTTTTCCAGCGGCCCCTCTGGTATATTTGATTTTAGTTCCATGATATTACCAATAAAAATTTACGGCCTTATGCGGCAAGGCTAATAACTGCCTGCGGTCAGCAAATAAAGGGCAAGCACGCTAAAAAAACACAGGAAAAATCCGGGGACTAAATAGGTTGCACAGGTGATAGCAGCATTATAACGGGGGTGGTTGAGACCGAAGGTTTGCAGCATCGACCAGAAACCGTGGCTCAGATGAATAAAAAGAGCAGTAAAACCAAGAAGATAAAAAATAACCATGCCGTAATTGCCCAGCACCTCAGCAACCACCTGGGAAATCTTGTCATCATGTCCGGGAGCCACGGCAAAGTCAAAAACATGAACCAGAACGAAAACCAGCAGCAGGATACCGGTATAGGGCATGGTGGACATAGCAAGAGAATTTCTGCTGGCCCATTTATTGACAATATAACGGTTTTTTCCCTCTTTTCTGCCAGCCAGCCATAATTTTAAGCCAAGCATAATATGAATGGCAAAGATGGCCGTGAGACCCACCCGAAAACAAAAGACAATCACCGGATGACTATGCAGATTATCCGCGTAACCCTGAAAGAGTTCACTGCCGACAAAAATGGTGATATTACCGGCGGCATGGACGCAGAGAAATAAAATCAGGCATAGCCCGGAAGCGGCCATAAGCATCTTTTTGCCGATGGTAGAACCTAAAAAATCAAACATGAATACTCCTGTAAAAACGGCATTGTTTGCCGGCAGTATAAAGGCTACTGCTTAACCGCCCGGGAAAGTATGCGGTAATTACGCTTTACCATCTCCAGCGGGTCAACACTTAAACCGGCCTGCAGCATGGCATTATCATAAATCTGCCACAGGGCCTCAGCAGCAAAGTCAGCATCATGGTCCTTTAGTTCTGCCAGATGCAGGATTAAAGGATTGGTCAAATTAACTTCCAGGTTCTTTTTGGATTTTTCGCCGCCCATGATGCCGTCCTGACGGGAAGCCGCCAGCACCCTTTCCATGGTCGAGGTCATATAGCCGTCCTGATTGACAATCATGGCCGGTGCATCCACCAGCCGCCTGGACTTAATCACCTGAGCAACCTTGTCTCCCAAAGTTTCCTTCATCCAGCCCAGCAGTTCATCCGGCTTATCGGGGGCCTCGGCCTGGTCTTCATCGGTCTTTTCTTCATTATTTTTGGGCAGCTTCAAATCGGCACGATCTGCCGAAACCAGCTTTTTGCCGTCAAATTCGCCCAGATGGCTTAAAACAAAGTCATCAATGGGTTCCAGGGTATAAATGATTTCAATATCGTTTTTCTTAAACATCTCGATATACGGCCCGGATTCCACTGCGGCCCGGCTTGGCCCATTGATATAGTAAATCTCTTCCTGATCGGGAGCCATGCGCAGCACATAATCGGCCAGAGATACTGGTTTTTCCGGCTCTGACTTGGAAGATTCAAACCGTACCAGTTTGCCCAGCTCGTCCTTGAACTCAAAGTCGGAAGTGATGCCTTCCTTTACATAAATGCCAAAAGTCCGCCAAAACTCAAGATAGGTGTCATGATCCTTTTTGGCCTGCTCGTCAAGATATTTCAAAAATCTTTTGGTGATTACCTTTCTGATTTTGGCAACCAGGGCATTATCCTGCAGGGCCTGACGCGAGATATTAAGCGGCAGGTCTTCGCTATCGACTACGCCCTTCAGAAAGCGTAGCCATTCCGGCAGGATGGTTTCTGAATGCTGGTCGATCAGAATCCGCTGACAATAGAGATTTACCCCGGGATCAACCCGGCCAAAACCCAGCACCTCAAAATTTTCCTTGGGAACAAAGAGCAGGGCGTTGATGGCAAGCGGTGCATCGGCTGAAAAATGCAGCCGATAGAGCGGATCGCCGCTGGCCGTACCGACAAATTTATAAAATTCATTATATTCTTCATCGGTTATCTCATTGCGGTTTCTGGTCCACAGGGCCTTGACCGTATTGACCACCTCTTCCTCAAGTTTGATGGGAAAGGGGACAAAGGCCGAATATTGCTTGATAATTGATTCAATCTTCCATTTCTGGGCATAATCCTTGGCATCTTCCTTTAGCTCGATAATAATTCTGGTGCCTCGATGCAGGCCCGGCTCCTCGCTGATGGTAAAGCTGCCGGCCCCGTCCGACTGCCATTGATGCCCCTCACTGCCGTCCCAGGAACGGCTCTGCACAGTTACCTTGGCGCCGACCATAAAGGCCGAATAGAAACCAACTCCGAATTGACCAATCAGGTTGACATCATTTTGGGCGGCCTCGGCCAGTTCAGCCAAAAAATTGCCGGAACCGGAGTGGGCAATGGTGCCAAGATTCTGCTCCAGCTCGGCCTTGGTCATACCTATTCCGGTATCAACGATGGTCAGGGTCTTTTTCTCTTCATCGAGCTTGATATTGATCTCAAGCTCTAAATGGTCATCAAAGACATCTTCCGCCGTTACCCGTTCATACCTGAATTTTTCCAGGGCATCAGCAGCATTGGAAATCAGCTCCCGCAGAAAAACATCACGCTCAGTATAAAGGGAGTTAATAACAATATCCAGCAGCCTTTTGGTTTCTGCCTGAAATTCATAACTTTTTTTCTCTGTCATGGCATACCTCAACTAACTATAAATAAAAGAAATTTTTAGATTTAGACTCATTTGGTTGAAAAAACAGTATCATCAACTTAAGTAGTGCATACGAATAAAAATCGTTGGTTAAAATGTCAATGAAAAATTTTAAGCCGGAACCAAGGTAAATCAGCCCCGCATCTATCAGGGAAAAATAGTTTCTGCCTAATAACCGTCAGGGTTTTGCTGCTGCCAGTTCCAGGTGTCGCGGCACATATCATCTATGCCGTAAATTGCCTGCCAGCCCAGTTCCTTTAAGGCAAGCTGCGAGTCGGCATAACATTTGGCAATATCTCCTGCCCGCCTCGGGGCAATTTTATAACGGATCTCTCGGCCGGATGCCTGCTGAAAGGCCCGTATCATCTCCAGTACCGAGTATCCCTTGCCTGTCCCCAGGTTATAAACCACCCGTCCCGGATTTTCGGCCAGTTTGTTAATGGCACAGACATGACCTTTTGCCAGATCTACCACATGAATATAATCACGCACCCCCGTACCGTCCCTGGTGTTATAATCATCACCAAAAACCGATACTTCCTTTAGCTTGCCCACCGCCACCTGAGAGATATACGGCATAAGATTATTGGGGATTCCAGACGGATCTTCTCCTATTTTGCCGCTTTTATGGGCGCCGACCGGATTAAAATATCTGAGCAGGGCAATATTTAAGGCCGGATCGGCAATTGCCATATCAGTTAAAATTTCCTCAATCATCAGCTTGGTTCTGCCATATGGATTGGTGCAGGATAGCGGGAAATCCTCGGTGATGGGTACCGATGCCGGATCGCCGTAAACGGTTGCCGATGAACTGAAAACCAGGTTTTTCACTCCTGCCTGCCGCATCTGGTCAAGCAAAACCAGGGTGCCGCTGATATTGTTATGGTAATATTCCCAAGGCTTTGCCACCGATTCACCGACCGCCTTTAATCCGGCAAAATGAATCACCGCCTCGGCAGGCACCAATAGCTTGCGGAAAACCTTGTTCAAAGCCTCTTGATCAAGCAAATCTGCCTCGTATAGGGTGAGGCTTTTACCAGTGATTTCCTGCACTCTGCTTAAGGATTCCGGGCTGGAATTACAAAAATTATCCACCACCGTAACCTGATGCCCTGCTTCCATCAGTTCCAGGCAGGTATGAGAGCCAATATATCCGGCACCGCCGGTAACAAGAACGTGCATGTTTTTCCTCCCGATGATTAAAATCAAGGGCAGTGTTTCAAAAATGCTGAGATATTGTTTGTTGTGAAAATATATTAAATAATATTAGAGTATTACAATAAAGAAGTTTGTTTTGTCAACAAGTCTGGAGTGCCAACTGATTATCATAGCCGTCATTCCAATCATTAAAAGGCAAGAAGCTAACCCCCCATCACAGCATATCTTCCTGCAAATTCCTCTGCTGCCCCCAGCATAATCTCCCGCATCGAGGGATCAGCATTTTTGGGAGTTCTCAGCCTGATAATATGCCGCCATTCCTCAAGGCTGCAATAGACAATAATCTCGGTCTTGCAGCTATTGGGCAGCACCGTTCTGGCCGCCTGCGGTGATGAGGTCTCCAGCAGTTTCAGATACCTTGCTTCCGCCTCCTGCATGGCCGCCAGCCAAATCCGGTATTCCTCACTGCCCTCCCTAAAAAACACCGGCCTGACAAAACTCACCTGGCCGCCGAACTTTTCACGGTTATAATTACAATATCGCTGGCTTTCCTGCAAAAAGGAGCAGGTGCGGTGCCTGACCAGTTCATGGCTGACCGCTCGGTTAACAATAAATTTCACCCCCATATAACGGTGCCGCATCAGCAGTTCATCCGGCAGGGATTCCACCTCGTCAAGCCGTACCTTCCTTACCCTGATTGCCGGATCAACCGCTGCCCCGGCCTCATAAATCCCCTCATACAGCCAGGGATGACGCTCGGCCAACAGGGCAATCGCCGCCCTAACCGCCCCCGCATCAGGACATCTTTTACCCAGCTCCCGAAAACTCCTGACCGAGCCGGTCAGCAGCAGCCCGCCCTGATACTGGTCAACCACCAAAAACTTCGGCTGCAAGGCAAAAAAGCGGCCCGCCTCCTGCTCGGTGCAATCTACCTGCACCGTAACCACCGCCATCTCCAGCACCGAATTATGGCCGTAAGAGGCAAGGCGTTTAACAAAGGGAACCGCCGAATCCTCGGTAATCTTGTCCTCGCTTTTATAGCAAATCCGCCCGCATGCCTCCAGCCGCACCGCAATTCCGGCCGCATCCAGCTTATCCTGAAACTCAAATGAAGGTTCGACCACAATCACGGCTTATCCCCCGGCCAAAACGGCGACATTTCCCTAAGTGATGCAATAATCCCCGGCATCTTCTCCAGCACAAAATCAATCTCTTCCTCGGTATTATAAATCGACAGGGAAAACCGGATGGAACCATGAGCCGCCGTAAAAGGTACGCCCATCGCCCGCAGTACATGGGAAGGCTCCAGCGAGCCGGAAGTACAGGCGGAGCCGGAAGAGGCACAGATATTAAACTCGTTCATATAAAGCAAAATGGCCTCGCCCTCCACATACTCAAAACTTATATTGGTGGTATTGGGCAGCCGCATGGTCTTATGGCCATTTAAGATCGCCTTGGGAATCGAGGCCAGCAGCCCCTCTTCCAGACGATCGCGCAAGGCCCTGACCTTGGTATTTTCCGCCGCCATATTCTCTCCGGCCAGGCGGCAGGCCCGCCCCAGGGCAACAATGGAAGCCACATTTTCGGTGCCGCCGCGCCGCCCCTTCTCCTGATGGCCGCCGGTCAGAAAGGGAACAAACATGGTGCCGCGCCGCACATATAAGACCCCGACCCCCTTTGGTGCATGGAGTTTATGCCCGGACATGGACAGAAAATCCACCTCCAGTTCCCCAAGATTGATGGGAATCTTGCCCACCGCCTGCACCGCATCGGTATGAAAAAGCACTCCTCTTTCCTTTGCCAGCCTTGCCATTTCCGGCACCGGAAAGATTACTCCGGTCTCGTTATTGGCCCACATCACCGAGACAATGGCGGTATCATCGCCCAGAGCCTCACGGTAGGCATCCATATCCAGAGTGCCGTCATCATTAACCTTGAGGGCAGTTACCCGATATTTATGTCCGGTCATGGCGGCCAGGCTTTCACACAGGCTTTTCACCGCCGGATGCTCAACCCTGGTGGTGATAATATGCCGCCGTTCGGGAAAGGTACGCATGGCCGACAAGATAGCCGTAGAATCGCTTTCGGTGCCGCAGCTGGTAAAGGTAATCTCCGCAGGCTCTGCCCCCAGCAGTCCGGCCACCTCCTCCCTTGCCCGCTGCACTGCCGCCTCCACCTGGCCGCCGAAGGCGTGCATACTGGATGGATTGCCATAATAATCGGCAAGATAAGGCATCATCGCCTCCAGCACCTCCGGGGCAACCCTGGTGGTGGCATTATTATCCAGATAGATAATCTGATCATCCTTAATCATCTACTCGGCCTCCTCAACAATCAGTGATTCCAGCACCAGCTCCCGCAGTTTCTTCTCCACATATTCCTTGATGGTGGTGCCGGACTGCTTACAGCTAGTACAATTACCCAGCAGTGAAACACTGACAAAGTCGCCGTCCACATCCACCAGCTCAATATCCCCGCCGTCCTTTTTCAGGCCGGGCCGAATCTGCTTTTCAATTACTTCCTCAATCTTTTTGATTTTCTGCAGGGCGGTCATCCGCCTGGGTTTTGCCCCGCCGCCGCCGTTTTCAGCCTGGCCGGAGATGGTCTCCTGAAGCAGCCGCCGCAGATTATCCTCACACTTGCCGCAGCCGCCGCCGGCCTTGGTAAAATTGGTGATTTCCTCCACCGATTTCAGCCCCGATTCCTTAACCGCTCGTATCACTTCCAGATCGGTTACGCCAAAGCACTCACAAACCACCTCGCCCTCGGCCATGGGCAGCACCATGCCCCGATAATCGGCAATGGCGGCCTCCAGTGCCTCCCGCCCCATCACCGAACAGTGCATCTTTTCTCTAGGCAGGCCGCCTAGCTGCTCGGCTATATCATCATTAGTAACCCTGGCCGCCTCATCAATGGACATGCCCTTAATCATCTCGGTCAAGACCGAGGAAGAGGCGATGGCACTGGCACAGCCGAAGGTCTTGAACTTGGCATCGGTGATAATATCATTATCATCAATCCTCAGGGTCAGCTTAAGGGCATCGCCGCAGGCCAGAGATCCCACATCCCCCATGCCGTCCGGGTTTTCTATCTCGCCCACATTTTGCGGATGCAGAAAATGCTGCTGCACCTTATCCGTATATTCCCACATATCATGTCTCCTGCCATTTGAATTTTATATTCGAATTTCAGATTCTGCCGCAGACTGAAAAATGCTTTGTTTTCAATTCCATCGGCGGCCAGGGCAGCTCCTTGCAGAAAAGCCCCGGCCATCATCTGACAATAATACCAGGTTATTAAAAATCAATGAGGAATTTAACCGGGCAGTAAAATCGGGATCAAGGGCGGCGGCTTGATATTTTCTGTTGCATATAATTTTTTTTTCCGTATAATCCGCTTCTGTTGGTTGGAAAATGGCTGGGAAATGTTGGTCGGCCCTTGCCTGACCGCAGGTTTTGATGGAGAGTGTTCTGTCCCGTGCTGCTGGTGCTTAAGTCCTCCGGCTTCGGGCCGCTCTTCATTTTGGCATTTATGAAACATTTTTTTGTAATTCAAAAAAAGGAAGGTCGCTCATGCTAAAGAATCTTAGGCTGGTACCAAAATTGCTGACAATCGGTATTCTTCTTACCATTGTCCCCTTGATCGTTGTTTCAGTTGTTAACTATTTCTCCGGTTTGCAGGTGCAGGAGCATGCTCGTGATGACACGTCCAAAATTGCATACCGTTCAGTTGACCGGATTGTTAAGACTTCCTATGAGACCATCAAGTTTGAGTATGATGTTGTTGTCAGAGAACTTAATACAGCAATGGAACATGCCAAGGACTTTATTGGCCGTGAGGGCAGTGTTAGCCTGGATCTGACTGGCGAAAATGTCCGCTGGAATGCGGTTAACCAGTTTACCGGTTCCACGGTACCGGTCAGCCTGCCTTCCCTCTGGTTTGGTCAGACTCAGGCGGGCGGTGAATCCGGCCTGAATATTGTTGATGAGGTTAAAAGGATTAACAGCGGGATTGATGTTACCATCTTTCAAAGGATGAATGATGCCGGTGATATGCTGCGGGTGGCCACCACTATCCGTAAGGCGGACGGTAGCCGGGCGGTCGGCACCTATATCCCCCGCACCAAGCCGGATGGTAAGGAAAATCCGGTAATTTCCACGGTATTAAGAGGAGATACCTTCCGGGGTATGAGTGAGGTGGTTGGCCGATTATACCAAAACGTATATGCTCCTATTTTTGATAGCAATCGTCAGGTTATCGGTGCCATCTATGTCGGTGAACTGATCGAGATTGATAAGGACATCCGGCAGTCATTATATGATGTTACCATTGGTAAATCTGGTTATATTACCGTTCTTGATGAAAAGGGTGTTTATCTTGTTTCAAGAAATGGTAAGCGTGATGGTGAGGATATTTCTAACATCAAGGACGTTGAGACTGGAACCCTGATCGTTAAGGAAAGGATTGAGGCGGCCAAGTCACTAAGAGAGGGCGAGTTTGGTTCTCAAACCTATATGTGGCAAAACCCGGGCGACCCGGTAGCCAAAAAGAAAACCGTACACTTTGCCTATTTTGCTCCCTGGCACCTGGTTATTTCGGCTGGTGCCTACGAGGAAGATATTCTGGCCTCCTCCATCCGTATTGCTGAGTTTCAGAATCAGGCTATGACCACGGTGCTGGTTATTACCCTGGTTATTCTGGTGGCGGCAATTTTTATTTGGCTGTTTACTGCCCGTACCGTTGCTAACCCGATTGTAAGGATTGCCCGTACGGTGCAAAGGGTTGCTGCTAATCGTGACTTTACCCAGAACGTGGCGGTTGAAAGTAAGGACGAGGTCGGTGATATGGCCGCCGCCGTTAACGAGCTGATTCAGGAGCTAAGGCGTTCCTTTACCCTGGTTAATAGTTCATCAATTGCGGTTGAAAGCAGTGCCGGTAACGTGGCCCAGCGTGCCCAGGCCAACCGAGATCGTGCCGAGAAGAACCTTGCCATGATGCAGGAAATGCAGGGTCTGATTTCCGAAATGGGTAAGACTGCCGGTGAGGTTGCCAGCAACGCCGCCGCCCAGAAGCAGGAAGCTACCGACTCCGGTGCCAGACTTCAGGAACTGGTTAGCTCCATGGAGCAGGTGGCGGATGCTACAGGTTCGCAGAAAGAGGAAGCTAACACGGTTATCGCCAGGGTTTCCGATATGGGTGAGACTGGTGGTAAGGTTGTGGCTACCGCAACCAAGCAGGGAGAATCGGTGCAGGAAGCCACCGCCGCTGTGGATGCCATGCGGGAAGCGGTTAATCTGCTGGCCGAGGCAGCCAAAAGCTCCCGCGAGCAGGGTCAGGAAGTGCTGCAGGCCGCACAAGAGGGTCGTGATACGGTAAACGCCACCGTGCAAGGTATGCAGGCCATTGCCGAATCATCCGAACAGATTTCAGAGATCATCTCGGTTATTACCGAAATTACCGAACAGACCAACCTGCTGGCCCTGAACGCCGCCATTGAGGCCGCCCGTGCCGGTGAACACGGTAAGGGTTTTGCTGTGGTTGCAGACGAGGTTGGTAAGCTGGCCCAGCGTTCTGCGGATGCGGCCAACGAGATTACCAAGCTGATTAAGGACTCAACCAAGAGGGTTGAGGACGGTACCAAGCTGTCTAATCAGTCCCAGCTTGCTCTGGAGAAAATCTCCCAGGGTGGTCAGGGTAACATTCAGGCTATTGAAGATATTACCAGAGTTGCAGACTCCCTGTCTGAAAGTTCCAAGTCAGTGCAGAACATTATGGCCGAAGTAAACGCCTTTTCATCCGAGATTATGAATATGGCCGGTCAGCAGGGTGCCAGACGGGCTGCTGCGGAAGAGGCCCTTGGCCGTCTGGTTCAGCAGGTTGAAAACATCGATAAACTGGTGGAAAACTCTAACCGCCTGGCCCAGGAAGCTGATGGTGATATGCGTGAGGTTGTTTCCCGTTCAGAATCTATTGACCAGCTGACTGCCGCTCAGGCCGGACGTTCCAAGCGGGTTGTGGCCGCCACCGAGGAAGGTGCAGCTCAGGCGGAAAACACCTATAACGGAGCCGGTGAGGTTATTAACATTTCCGAGAACATGAGAAAGCTCTCGACTGAACTTGCCGATGAGGTTCGTAAGTTTAAGATCGAGGCCGGTGCCTAGTTTTTCGGGCTGGGTGTTTTTTATGCAAGAAAATCCGCAAAAGGTTTTGGCCTTGCCTGCCTTTTGCGGATTTTAACCAGTAAAATTTAAGGAGTAACGATGGACGTTACGAGTACAGGTCAGAAAACTGTCATTGAAGATTCCATGCAGCTGGTTGGTTTTTCCATCGGAACGGAACTGTTCGGAGTGGAAATTCTAAAGGTCAGGGAAATTATCCGTGATGCGGCCATTACCTCCATTCCCAATTCTCCTGCCTTTGTGGAAGGGGTGATTAACCTGCGCGGTAATATTATTCCGGTTATCGATCTGCGTAAGAGGCTGAACCTGCTGCAGAAAAAGGCGGAAGAGGATGAGGAGAAGGTCTGGATCCTGATCCTTGAAATTGAAGGCCGGATTACCGGCTTTCGGGTTGATTCAGTAACCAAGGTCTTGAAAATTCTTACCAAAACCATTGAACCGCCGCCGGAAATTGTTACCGCCGGTCTTGAAAGTCAATATATAGACGGAGTGTGTGAGATTGATGAGCGTCTTTTGATTCTGCTTAACTTTGGCCGTATTCTGCACACAGACGAGATTAAGCACCTGAAGGCAATGGCTGAGTAGGTGTTTTTTTATTGCGTTTTATTTAACAGGGAAGGAAATCCGGGCAATGAGCAAACAGATAATGATAGTTGATGATTCATCAATCATGCGTAAAATGGTTCGTAATCTGCTGGAAAAGAAGGGATACCAGATTGCCGCCGAGGCAAGAAACGGCCGCGAGGCTATCGATATGTATGACCAGCATCGGCCGGAACTGGTTATTATGGATGTAACCATGCGTGATATGGATGGATTTTCGGCGGCAAGGGAAATTATGACCCTTGATTCCGGGGCCAGGATTGTCTTCTTTTCAAATCTGGATAAGGAGCAGTACAGCGGCCGGGCGGCTGAGGTCGGTGCCTTGGGTTTTGTCAACAAGCATAATCTTGATCAGCTGCTGGAACTTATTTAGGTTTTCGGGTTTATTTTATTTACGTTCAATTAACGGTGCGGTCTTTCAGGGCAGGAGTGAAATGGCAAGGCTTCAATTACGGAAAACGCATGTTTTTATCTGGGTACTTTTCATCCTGACCTTGATTGTCCCCCTGTTGGCCGCCGGCTGGCTGACCCTTCGCCTCGGCAGTGCTGATTTTGCTGCCAGCCTGGTCTCGGCTGTTTCCCGCGGCGGCGATGCGGCGGCCTCCTCCCTGCTTCTGGGGATGCGGGCTTCTATCCTGATTTGTTTGGCCCTGATTTTGGCCGGAGGCGTTGCCGCCCTGATTATGTTATACCGTTTTATCCTGCGTCCTGCGGGTGAAATGTCGAAATTTGCCTGCCGGATAGCAGACGGCGATCTGGAATTGTCGGTGCCGGAATATGCCTGTCCCGAGATGGACGGGATCGGCAAATCCCTTAACGACCTTTCCACTAACTTTCAGGAGGTGGTACTGCTGGTCTGGAAGACCATCCAGCGGGCAGGGCCGGTGCTTGAACAGCTTACCGATGGCCGGGAGACTAAGCAGGGTGAGGAGGATTCGGCCCCGCAGGAAGAAGATATTATGGCGGTGCGGGAAGAGCTGGAGACCATTGAATATTTTATGACGAATTTCAAGCTGTATGATATTCTGATTGTGGACAATAAGGCCATGGCTGGAGATAAGACTTGGCCGGGAGACTTGCAGGATTGATAGTTAGGGTATTGTTTTGAGTAAAAAAAGGGGATGGATTTCCCTTTTAGCGAGGAGCTTAAAATGATTGATATGGAACTGCTTCCAGAGTTTATCGCCGAAGCTGGTGAACACCTGGACGAAATGGAAGCGAACCTGATCAGACTTGAGGAAGAGCCGGAAAACAGGGAAATAATTGATGACATCTTTAGAGATGCCCATACCATTAAGGGTTCCTCGGCCTACTTGGGCCTGAAAGTAACCAGCGAGCTTGCCCATAAGCTGGAAAACCTGCTGGAAGCAGTGCGGCAGGGGGAGCTGGAGGTAAATTCGGCCCTGATTGATACCCTGATCAGCGGCAAGGACCGGATGGCCCTGCTGATTGATGATGTGGCGAAAAACCACGAGGAATTAACCGATACCGAAGATATTCTGGCCGATATTCTCAGTTATTTTGAGCAGGATAAAAAGGCTGATGCCGAAGAGGCTAAGCCGGAGATTGAAGAACAGGCCTTTGCCGATGATGAGGTGGATCAGGTCGATCTGACCCTTGATGATGTGGTTGACCTAAGTGATGCTCCGGCGGCTGACGGCGTTGATGCAGCCGGAGCAGAGGCCGATGATCTGGAGCTGGGTGTGGATGAGCTGTTTGCCGATGAAGATACCGCTGATGAGGCGGTTAAGCGGCTGGCAGCCGAGCTTGAAGAGGAATCCGTTGTTCAGGATGAGCCTGATGAACAGTTAGCCGCTGCTGAACCTGATGCTCTTGATGATAAACCTGAGGCTGCCGATGATCAGGTTGATGAACCAGCTTTGTCTGACGATGCCGGGGAGGAGCTTACCCTTGGGCTGGATGAGATGCTGCCCGATGAAGAGGCTGCTGCCGACGAGCAGGTTTTTGATGAACATGATGATATTGCAGCCAAGGCAGAAGTCGAATATGAGGCGGAAGGGGCCAGCCGGAATGCGGCCGGAGATGAACTGACCCTTGGTCTTGAGGAGATGTTTCCCGATGATGATGACGAAGGGCTTAACTTTGATCAGGATGAGATAAGCCCGGGTGCGGCTCAGGCCCCGGATGATGAGGATGAATTATCTTTCGACCTTGACGAGCATGGCGGTATTGCCGCCGAATCCGATTGGGATGGAACGGACGAGGCCCCGGTGGATGAAGAACTGTCGCCGATTGGCGATATATCTCCGGTTGACCATGATGAGTCCTGGGAAAGCGATACGGTGGAAATCGGTGAGGTCTATGCCCAGGAAGAGGAGGACGAAGAGTTATATACCATTTTCATTGAGCAGCTAAAGAGTAATCTGCTGGAAATTCGGGATATTGCCCTGCAGATTCCGGCCTCTGAAAACCGCTCCTCCCAGATTGAGCTGATCAATGAAAGAATCCATGAGTTGCAGGCCTCGGCCAATTATATGGGCTATGAAAAACTGGGAACCTTTTATGACGGCTGGCAAAGAAAGCTGGAGGGCTATCAGGAACGGTTTTTTCTAAACGAGGCACCTGCTCTTGAGGAGATTCTGGAAAACGGGGTCAATATTTATTTTGACGCCATTATGAAGAGTTTTGAAAAACTTGAGGGTGTAGAACGCCTGTCGGTCAGTGATGATGTTGCTGTTGAGCAGGATCATGGCGATTATGATGAGCAGAATGATACCGAGTTATTTGTAATTTTTCTTGAGCAGATCAGGGAGAATTTTGCCAAGATTGAGGCGGTCGGTGTAAAGTTTGACGGGGCGGAAGACCCTTCCGAAGGCGTTGCCGAAATCCGTGAATTGGTGGTCAGGATGAGGGCCGCTGCCAATTATATGGGCTATGAGAAGCTGACGGATATCTATGATGAATGGCTAAAGGATATTGAAGACGGGGTTAAGGATGGTCTTAAAGATGACTGTTTTGAGCATCTGGGCGAATGTGTAAAGAAGTATCTCTCTAAAATAACTGAAATTTTTCCTCCTCTCGCCGAAAAAACTGATGATGAGGCGGAGGAAGCGGTCAGCGTTGAACCGGCAGAGACTGTGGGCGGTGAGACTGCGGATGAAAGTGAAATTATGGCCGCTGAAAAGCCGTCAGCCTTGCCGAGTGAGCTTGAACTGATGGGTGAGCCTGAACTTGACGGCGGAGCAGGAGAGGAGACCTTAAAGGATCGGATGGATGAGCTTTTGTCCTACGATGACTTGGGTGATGACAGCGGTGATTTTTATGATCCGCTGGCGGATGATTTGGCAGACGGCCTGGCGGCGGATGAAGGTGCGGTGGTTGACCGCCTGAGTTCGGCCCTTGACAGTGCCTTGGGCATTGGCGGCAAAACGCCGTCTTTGCCGGATGATGAAGTGCAGCCGCTTGATCTTGAGCTGCCGTCTGAACCGGCTATTCAGGAACCTGCTATTCAGGAGCCTGTGTTGGCTGCGGCGGTTGATGAGACCAAGCAGAAGGAGGCGGAAGTTAAGCCGCCTGCCGAGGCCAAGGCCGCTGTTCAGGAAGTTAAGCCGCCTGCTGAGACAAAGAGCAAGACTGCTGACAGGGAAGTCAAACCGCCTGTCGAAACTGAGGTCAAGACCGCTGATGCCGGAGAGAGTAAGCAGCCCAAACCGCCTGCCGAGGACGGGGCCGCTGAGGATGAAAAAAGTGCAGCCGCCGCCAAAACCGACCTTGAGAAAAGGGTGGAAAAACGCCGTGAAGAGATGCGTAAGTCCGGCAGCAAACAGGCTGCTGATATTTCCGACCGCGAAAAGGTTTTAAGGCAGAGCCTGCGTATTGATGCTGCCAAGATTGACGAACTGCTTAACCAGGCCGGAGAGCTGGTCATCAACCGGGCCTGGTTTTCCCAGCTGTATAATGAGATGAGACGGCTTGAGGCCCAGCTCCAGCATAATCCGTCCATCAACAAAAAATATTTTAAGGAGGTCAGGGGCTTTTCCTTCAAACTCAACGAGGCAATCGTTGCCCTTGGCCGGGTGGCAAACGATTTGCAGGAAAGTGTGATGAAGGTGCGGATGCTGCCCATCTCCCAGCTTTTTAACCGCTATCCGAGGCTGATTAGGGATCTGGTACATGGCACTGATAAGGATGTACGCCTTGAAATCATGGGTGCAGATACCGAACTGGATAAGATGATTATTGAGGAAATTGCCGATCCGCTTGTCCATGTGATCAGAAATGCGGTGGATCATGGTATCGAGACGGTGGCTGAACGTCAGAGACTGGGCAAGAATGAACGGGGGCTTTTGAAACTTGATGCCTACCATGAGGGCAGCCATGTGGTTATCGAGGTGGAGGATGACGGTAAGGGGCTTGAGCCGGAGGTGATTAAGGCCATTGCCCTTGAGAAGAATCTGGTTACACCCGACCAGCTTGCCCGGATGAGCTATAAGGAGATTATCGAGCTGATTATGCGGCCTGGCTTTTCCACCGCTGCCAAGATTACCCGTACTTCCGGCCGCGGGGTGGGTATGGATGTGGTCAGGAAAAATCTGGAAAACCTTAACGGTACCCTGGAGATTGATTCCAGCCCCGGCGAAGGCACCCGTTTCAGAATCAAGATTCCGCTTACTCTGGCCGTAATTAAGGCCCTGCTGGTTAATGTGGGCGGTGCCTTGTTCACCATTCCATTGATTGCCGTTGATGAAACCCTGCGGGTGCGTAAGGGGGAAATTAACAGTATCAAGGGCAATGAGGTTATTTACCTGCGTGATAGTGCCATTCCGCTGATCCGCCTGTCCGGTGTCTTTAATCTTGCCTCTTCTGCCCGGGCGGCTGAAAATGAAAGACCTTTTGTGGTGATTGTCAGTTCCGGCAGCGGCCGGGTGGGTCTGGTGGTTGATGACCTGCGTGGTCAGGAAGAGGTGGTTATTAAGCCGCTTCCCGATTATCTTCGTGATAATAAAGGATTTTCCGGTGCAACCATCCTTGGAGACGGCCGGATATCGCTGATCCTTGATATTCACGAACTGGTCAATTTGACCATTGGCAGACAGAATCTGAAAATTGGCGAACTTTTACCGATGACTGAAAATGAGTAACTCTGAAGGAAAAGATAGCGGATTTATTGGCACCTTAAGCGTTCAGCTTCCCGATATACTGCAGATGAGCTGTATCGGCGGCACCACGGCGGCCATTGTGGTCAGCAAGGGCAGCAGGAACGGCAAGGTTTATCTGGTTGAAGGCGAGATTGTTCATGCCGAGGTGGGCGATGTGGTCGGCGAGGATGCCTTTTATACCATCATGGGCTGGAATCAGGGCAGTTTTGAATTCCGAATGGGGGAAAAACCGGATAAAAAAACCATCACCCTGAACTGGCAGCATCTGATCATGGAGGCCTGCCGTAAACAGGATGAGGGCGAGACGGCCGCCGGATCAGGCGATGCTGCCCAGGAGACCGGACTTAAGGAAAGAGATCGGCGGATCAGGGTGCTGGTAGTTGATGATTCGTCCATGATGCGCAAGGCCCTGGCCTCGATTTTCGGCGAGGAGGAGTTTATTATAGTCGGCAACGCCGCCGATGGCGAGGAGGCCCTGGAGCTTATTCCCAAGGTGCATCCCGATGTGATCACCATGGATATCAATATGCCGGTGATGGATGGGGTGGCCGCCTTGAAGAGGATTATGATCCGCTTTCCGATTCCCACGGTCATGGTCAGTGCCATGACCCATGAGGGGGCGACCATTACCTTTGATACCCTGAAATACGGGGCGGTTGACTTTATCCCCAAGCCTTCCAGCCTGAGCGGGGAGGACAAGGAAAAACAAAAACAGCTCATCCGTAAGAAGGTGCAGTTGGCGGCCGATGTGTCCATCAATTCTGTACGCTATATTCGGACTGAAAAGCTGGATCAGCAGGGTGATGAAGGCGGCAGGCCCATGGATTTTGCGGTCTGTATGGTGGCCGCCGAGGGAGGATACGGTACCTTGCTGAAGGTTATCCCCCAGATACCTGCTGGTCTTGGGGCCGCCTTTATGGTGGTGCTTTATGCCGATCCTGAGCATGTGGATGCCTTTGTCAGCTATATCGGTTCACATAGCCAGATTCCGGTTAAAAGGGCAACGGACGGCATGCCTCTGGAGGGGGGAGTATGTTATCTGGTTTCCGGTCTTGAGTATGCCAAGATTGAGAAGGGCGGAGATGGTTATAGTCTTCATCTTACTCCTTCATCCTTTCCTGACCGCCGCGGTGCAGGCGATATGCTGATGATTTCCATGGCGGAAGTGATGGGGGCGGACTGCATGGGCGTAGTTTTGTCGGGGGCCTCTACTGACGGCACTGACGGCATGAACGAACTGCAGCATAGCCGAGCTGGTCTCCTGATCCAGCAGCCGGAAACCTGTCTGGTTAAGGAAATGGCGGAATCGGCCCTGGAAAAATGCCCGGATGCTTTGGTTGCCCCCGACAGCAGCCTTGGTTCTGAACTGGTCAGGATTATTGTTGAGCGGGCGGAGGCGAAAATGGTGAGCGATCCGGCCTAGGTCTGGTGATTTATCACCTTGAAAATCTAACCACTTGGTTGAGCAGGTTGAGCATGGAAGATAAAATTAGAGTTCTGGTCGTAGATGATGCAGGCGTGATGCGCCGGGCCGTATCCGATATATTGAATTCCGACCCCATGATTGAGGTGGTCGGCGATGCGAAAAATGGCTTGCTCGGCTTGGAAAAGGCAAAAGAGCTAAAACCGGACGTGATTACCCTGGATATGGATATGCCGGTGATGAACGGTATTAGCACCACCAGGCATGTGATGATCAAGTGTCAGATTCCCATTGTGGTATTAAGCTCCTTGTTTACTGACGGGGCGGTTACCTTTGAGGCCTTGAGGCTTGGCGTGGTTGATTTTGTGCCTAAGCCTTCCGGTGCAGTTTCCCGGGATTTGAATGAAGGGCGGGAGAGAATCATCGAACGGGTCAAGATGGCGGCCTCGGTCAATGTGGATAATATCCGCCGGGCCAAGCTGCCGATTTTTGCGGCGGATGAGGCGGGGGCGGCAGGCGGCGGGGCGGCTCCCGAGGCCTTGGTGCTGATGGGGACTAACCTGTGCGGGCCGAATACGGTTATTCGGACAATGGCCCATATGATGCGGATGCCGCAGACCAGCATCATTGTTATTCAGTCAATTTCCAATAAGATTCTGCCTTCCTTTGTCGAGGAGTTTGACAAGTTTGTCTCCTGGAGAATCAAGGCCCTGCAGGAAGACACCATTATTGAGCCGGGGGTTTGCTATATAGGTTCCAATGAAAATTCCCTGGTCCTTGATCATATCGGCGATGAAAAATATGCGGTTATGGTGGGTGAAGCGGTAGATAAGCCCATTGACATGCTTTATAATTCAGCGGCCGAGTCCTTTGACGGGTTTATTGCCGGGGTGCTGCTTGGCGGTATCGGCGATGACGGGGCAATGGGGCTGGCTAATATCCGTGAATACGGCGGTGTTACCATGGCCCATGACAATCATTATTGTGTCTTTCCCAATCTTACCGAAAATGCCATTCAGCAGCAGGTGGTGGATCGGGTGGTTAATGATCATGCCATACCTGGTGCTATATTGGAGACCGTTCGGGGACATCTGCACATGGCGTAGGCTGGCTGACGAAAAATTTAGTTAGATGGGGAAAAAAATGTTCATTGTATGCACAGGGTGCGGTAAGCGGCACAAATTAAAGAGCGGCAAGGTTCCGGAAAATCTTGACCGGCTTCGTTGCAAGCAGTGCAAGGGTAAGGTTGAGCTGGTTAAGGCGGGTGAGGAAAAGGGCGGCCTGAATTTTTTTGACCGGGAGCTTGCCCTGCAGCAGTTGCCTAGGCAAACGGTGATTACCGTAACCAATCAGAAGGGCGGGGTGGCCAAGACTACCACCTGTCTTAATCTTGGTTTATCCCTGGTTTTGCTGAAGAAAAAGGTGCTGCTGATTGACTTTGATGCTCAGGCCAACCTCAGTCTTGCCCTTGGCTACCGCAACCGTAATTCTTTTTTTGAAATGGTTGATTCTGGTGCGGATAGTTTCGGCGATTATATCATTCCAACCCGTTATGCCGGTTTATTTATCCTGCCGTCAAATGTGAATATGTCCCTTTTGAACAAGAGACATTTCGGGAAAAGGTTTTTTGAGTTTCTCTTGCGGGACAGGCTGAATTTATTGAAGGATGAGTTTGATTATATCCTGATTGATACGCCGCCGGCCATTGAATTTTTTACCTTGAATGCCCTGACCGCTTCCAGAATGGCGATTATCCCCTGTCCTTGTGAGTTTCTGGCCGCTGACGGGGTGAAAAAGATTCAGAAGCTGATTAACCTGATGCACGGCAAGATCAATCCGGATCTGGTTTTCCGGGTGCTGATTACCATGTATAGAAAGGAAGAGGTCGCATCCAAGCTCATTTATACCAAGCTGCGGGAACTATATGGCGACAGGATGCTTGACACCATCATTGCCGATGACAGCAAGATCAAGGAATCCCAGATTGTTTCCCTGCCGGCTATCGCCTATGACCGCAAAAGTATGGCCGGTTTGCAGCATGTGGAGCTGGCTAAGGAGATTGTCAGGCTTTTACCTGCAGGCAGTAATTAGCAGGGGTATGAAGTAATTTTTTATCAATTTGTAGTTTGTTTGCCATGAAAATATTGCCGAGAAGTTTTTTTTTACCTTTCGTTACTTTTTGCGGTGTTACCCTGGTCTGGTTTCTGGCTAGTGCTTTCGGCGGCTGGAGCAGCCAGGTCTTCCCCGGGCCTTTAAGAGTGGTTGCCAGTATTTGGGAACTAACCTTAAACGGCTCCATGATTAAGCATACCATAGCCAGTCTGTTCAGGGTAACGGCCGGTTTTTATCTTGCCATCCTGTTTGCGGTTCCCCTGGGGATGCTCTTTGGCCGCAGTCAGAACCTGATGGATGCCTTTAACCCGATTATCCAGTTTATGCGGCCCATTTCTCCCCTGGCCTGGATTCCTTTGGCGATGCTCTGGTTCGGCATTGGTGATATGCCTGCCGTTTTTCTTATTTTCCTGTCAAGTTTTTTTCCGCTGGTGGTCTCTACCACCCTTGCGGTTAAATCAATCAAGCCGACCTACTTTCAGGTTGCGGCCAATTTCGGGCTGACCACCTGGGAGATTGTCAACCGGATTATTGTTCCGGCCATGCTGCCCTCGGTGCTTACTGCCCTGCGGATTACCCTGGGCATTGCCTGGCTGGTGGTGGTGGCGGCCGAGATGATTGCGGTTGATTCCGGCCTTGGCTACCTGATTCTGGATTCACGTAATGCCTTGAGGATGGATTATGTGATGGCCGGTATGGTGGTGATTGGCCTGACTGGTCTCGGCCTTGATATGGTAATGAAATGGCTGGGAAAAAGTGATTCGGTTTCCTGGGCGAATCTGTCCCGTTAGGGTGGTCCTTTGGGGATTGGGGATTTGGGATTTAAGTTGATATTTTTATTTATGAATAATATGTTTAGTAGCTTGAAAAAAGTTGGTCTTGGTGTACTTTTGGGTGCTGCCGTAATTGCCGGACGGAGATTATTGCCATGAGTCATATTGTTATTTCCGGTTTGTGCAAGGAGTACACTGAAAAAAGACGCAAATCGAGAGAACTTGAAAGCAGCAGTCCCGGCAAGAGGCTGCGGATTCTGGAAGACATCAATCTTGAGTTTGAAGAAGGGGAGATGGTCTGCATCCTCGGCCCGTCCGGCTGCGGCAAATCGACCCTGCTCAGGATTATTGCCGGTTTTGAGCAGGCTACGGCCGGAGAGGTGCTGGTGGACGGAAAACCCATGAGAGGCCCCAGTTCCGATCATATCTTTGTCTATCAGCATAGTGCCTTGCTGCCCTGGATGACGGTTCAGCAAAATGTCGGCCTGGGACTTAGGAATATCAAGGACGAAGAGGAAAGAAATAACAAGATTCAGGAATATATCGATATGGTGGAGCTGACTGGAGCCGGTCAGCGTTATCCATACGAGCTTTCCGGCGGGATGCAGCGGCGGGTGGAGCTGGCCAGAGCCCTGGCGGTTGATCCCCGCACCCTGTTTATGGACGAGCCTTTTACCGGCCTTGACTTCCTGACCCATATGAGGATGCGGGAAGAAGTGGTGATGATGCACTTATACACTGGTAAAAGCGTTATTTTTGTAACCCATGATATTGATGATGCCCTGGTGATGGGAGACCGCATTGTGATTTTAAGCGGCAGACCGGCGGCGGTGCAGCTTGACCATAAACTGGTGCATCCTCATCCGCGGCATATTACCGAGGAGCCGGAGCTGCTTAAACTGCGGAAAGAGGTGTTTTTTATGCTGGGGGTTCCCGATGCCGTTTAATAATTATCTGGCACGTGTGCCGAGAAGTGTACTGGTTGGGGTTATTCTGGCGGGCTGGTTTGTTTTTATCAGTTTTCTGCACTACCGGGTCAATTTCGATTCCGGCGGCCGTGAGGTAGTGCATATGGGCTATATGCCGGTTATCACCAATCTGGCCGCCCCGCTTTTGGATTATGCATCCAGGGAAGGGGAGGGCCTTCGTTTTTCTGCGGTTAAATTTGCTTCCTTTGCCGAGATGGGCGAGGCCCTGCGCAACGGCAATATTGAGGCGGCCTTTATCATTGCCCCCTTGGCTATTGTGCTGCGGCAGCAGGGTGAGGATGTCAAGGTGGTCTATATCGGCAATCGGCATGAAAGCACCTTTGTTGTCCGCAAGGAGCTAAAGGCCGAGAAAATGGAAGATTTGGCCGGGCTGACGGTGGCGGTGCCGATGCGGTATTCCGGCCATAATTTGAGCGTTAGACTGCTGGCCGAGAAATACGGTCTCGGCGGCAGATTGAAGGTGGTGGAGATGAATCCGCCCGATATGCCGGCCGCCTTGTCATCCGGGGCGCTTGATGCCTATTATGTCGGCGAGCCTTTTGCGGCCAAGACCTTGCAAAACGGCGATTCCACTGTGTTTACCTATGCCGAGGATGTGTGGCCCGGCTTTATCTGCAATCTGATGCTGGTCAGGCAAGACTTTATCGAGCAGCACCCGGAGCAGGTGGAAAAGCTGGTTGCAGGGGCGGTGCGTTCGGGCATGTGGGCAAAAAAGAATCTGCCGGAGGCGGCGGCAATAGCCGCTTCCTATTGGAATCAACCGGCGGATCTGGTTGAATATGCCCTGACCAGCCCCAATGAAAACCGGATTGTTTTTGACAAGTATGTGCCGCTGGATGAGGAATTTCAGTATATGGCAAAGGTGATGAAACAATTTGGTCTGGTTGATGATGAAAGGGTAGAGGGGCTGGTTGATGACAGCTTTGCTAAAAAGGCATCCTTGACGGGGATTAAGGGTATTGATACCATCCTGAAATAAAAATCGGTAAATTATTTATGTCAGACAAGGCAGAGGACAGAAAACTGCGGGAAAAGGTAAGGATAAAAAAGGGCGGAGAACTCTCGGTTAAGCGTCTTGCCTATCCGATGGCCGCCGGGCCCGGCGAGAAGGCCGCCTTGGAGAACCTGAGTGAGGACGGCATCTGCTTTTGTCTGGCGGGCGACTATAAAAAAGGTGATCATCTCTGTATTTCTGTGGATATTTCCGGCTGGCAGCATCACCGCAAGGGGGTATCCATGCTGGTTGATGATCAACGTGTCGCCGCACCCCTGACGGCAATCGTTGAGGTCGCCTGGGTTAGTGAAAGTGAAGGGCGGATGAAAATAGGAGCCAAATTTCTGGATATTTTTGAAGATGATTACAAGGCCCTGAAATCATATCTCAAGCAGGTAAGATATTCTGCCCAGGACAAATAAAATTTTTGCCGCCTTGTTTTTCAGCGGTTTGAACCATCATAAATAACCATGGCCCGCCTGCGGAGGCTTATAATATGATTGTTTTTTGTGAAGACTGCGGTTCCCGCTACGATGTGGATCTGGTCAATATAAAAGATAAGTTTCAGAGCTTTAACTGCCGGGAATGCGGTTTTATGATCACCATTTCCAAGGAAAAGCCGGATGATATTATCAGCTCGGATGTCGCCATCAAGAACCGGCTGCTGGAGGCCGGATGTGAGGATGATCCAGACCGCAGAAAACGGGTTTTGATAGTCGATGACTCAAAACTTTTCAGGCGTATTATCAAGAAGATGATTGAGTCGGACGGCACCCTGGAGGTGGTTGGCGAGGCGGCTGACGGCGATGAGGCCCTGCAGAAGACGAGGGAGGTAAAACCGGATGTTATCACTCTTGATGTCAATATGCCCGGCATGGGCGGCACCTCGGTATTAAAGCATCTGATGCTCAGTCATCCATGTCCGGTGATTATTGTCAGCAACCTTAGTAACCGTTCCCAAAATACCATTATCGATTTTCTCCGCTTTGGTGCGGTGGATTTTCTGGTCAAACCCACCCGTGAGCATAAGGAAGACGAGGTTCAGCACAGGTTTATCAAGACCATACATAAGGCAGCCAGGGCGAGGATTGGCGAATTTACCAGATTAAACGCCCCGTCATACAGTATGGCAACTCAAGTGAAACCGGCTGGACACAATATCCCCTGTGGTCAGTTATTGCTGGTCTTGTCCGGTGCCGGCGGTATTGCCGAGCTGTTTAATGTTTTTACCAGATTTCCGGGCGGCTTTGACGGCACGGTGCTGGTGGTTCAGGAGATGCCGGAGGCCCTTGTTTTGCCCTTGGTGGTTTATATCAACCAGATTTGCCGTATTCCGGTGCTGCCTGCTTCTTCCGAAGTTCCTCTGCTCGCTGGTTACAGCTATATTGGTACGCCCGGCATGGTTGATCAGCTGGCGGAAAATGAGGGTAATTTCTTCCTGATTAATTCGGGGATGCCTTCGGCGGCGGATGAATCCGGTATAGATGCCCTTATTTGTTCGGTTGCCGATATTTTTACCGGCAAGTTTGCCCTGACCATGCTGTCCGGTGCTGCATGTTCCCTTGAGGCACTGAGATATTTCAAGGGCAAGTCCGGCAGGATTATCATCAAGCAGCCTTCAACCTGTATGGTAAGTGATGATATTGAAAAGGTGGAACAGGACGGCCTTGCTGATACCGAGGCCTCGCCGACCGAGATTGTGCAGACCGTCAGCAGCCATCTTGGGCTTGATTGCACGGTCTTGTCCGATGGCGGCAAGGTGAGAAGGGTTGCCTCGGAATTTATTCAAAAGAGGCGGCATCAGCGGATTTACTTTACCATGAAGACCGGGCCCAGACTGGTTCTTAGCGTGTCCGGTATGGGAGTTTCCATGCCGGCTGGAGTGGTGAACCTGTCGGAATCCGGGCTTGGCTTTGTGATTATGAAAAATGAACATGAAGATATTCAGATTGAGCCTGGTGATCGGCTGAATATAGCTTCTGTGGATGAAAATGGCTATGATCTGAAAATGCTTACCGAAGTATTGATTAAAATCCAATGGGTTATGAATAATGATTCGGCTAACTTCGTCGGCTATGGCGGCAGCTTTCAGGATTTATCCGCCGATGCAACCTCTCACCTCAGGCAAATAGTGGATGCGGCCCTGCAAATTCATCAAAATGTGGTTAATGACTTTGCGGTTTCCGGCAGATTTCCCGAAAATCTTAAAGCCGGTATCTGAGGGCATGTTTTGCAAGGCACTCCAGCATGATGGATGGAGTGCCTGAACTTTATACCGCCTTGACTATAAAATAATTTTTCTTGCCTTTCTGAAATAAAATATAACAGCCGTTAATCAGGGCGGCCGTAGTTACCAGATATTCCTGCCCGCTGATCCTTTCCTTGTTCATGCTCAGCCCCCCGCCCTTGATGGTACGGCGGACTTCGCCCTTGCTGGGGAAAATTTTGGTCTCGGCGGCAAGCAGTTCTACTATCTGAATCCCCTGCTCAAGTTTTGCCCGTTCTATCTCAAAGGTCGGTACGCCCTCAAATACCGAAAGAAAGGTGGCTTCATCCAGTTTGGCAAGACTTGCTGCGGTTGCCTTGCCAAATAAGATCTGCGATGCCTCAACAGCTTTTAGATATTCAGCTTCAGAATGAACCATGCAGGTAATTTCCCGGGCCAGGCTTTTTTGCAGGGGCCTTAAATGCGGCGCCTCTTCCTGCTCCTTGACCAGTGCGGCAATTTCATCTTTGCCCAGCAGGGTGAAAATCTTGATATACCTTGCCGCATCCTCATCGGAAACATTAAGCCAGAATTGATAGAATTTATACGGGGTGGTCCGCTCCGGGTCGAGCCAGATATTACCGCTTTCGGTCTTGCCGAACTTGCCGCCGTCCGCCTTGGTGATCAGCGGGCAGGTAATGGCAAAGGCCTCACCGCCTTCCTTGCGGCGGATAAGTTCCGTACCGGTGGTAATATTGCCCCATTGATCGGAGCCGCCCATCTGCAGTTTGCAGTTTTTTTTACGGTAGAGATGCAGATAATCGGTTCCCTGAACCAATTGGTACGAAAACTCGGTGAAAGACAGCCCCATTTTGGCATCCTCGCCGAGCCGTTTTTTTACGCTGTCCTTGGCCATCATATAATTGACCGTGATATGCTTGCCAATGTCCCGGATAAAATCAAGAAAACTAAAATCCTTCATCCAGTCATAATTATTGACCAGTTCCGCCGCATTTGGCTGATCTGATTCAAAATCCAGAAACTTGCTTAGCTGCTTTTTGATGCCGGCCTCGTTATGTCTCAGGGTTTGCTCATCGAGCAGGTTGCGTTCCGCCGACTTGCCGGAAGGATCGCCAATCATGCCGGTGGCACCACCAATCAGGGCCAGCGGCTTATGACCGGCAAGCTGGAAGTGTTTGAGCATCATTACCCCGACCAAATGGCCGATATGCAGGGAATCGGCGGTGGGATCAATGCCCACATAGGCCGCAGTCATTTCCTTTTCCAGCTGCTCTTCAGTGCCGGGCATAAGATCGTGAATCATGCCGCGCCATTCTAGTTCCTTAACAAAATTCATTTTTATTCCAATTAGTTGTGTTATCTGGTTATAAGTTCAAGGGCCTGCTGATAACGCAAGGCCGTTTTATCAATAATTTCCTGCGGCAGGGAAGGGGCCGGAGGAGTTTTATCCCAGTCAAGTGAGGACAGATAATCCCGTAAAAATTGTTTATCAAAACTTGGCTGCCCTTGTCCTGGCTGGTATTCATCCAGCGGCCAGAACCGTGAGGAATCAGGGGTCAGCACCTCGTCAATCAGGATCAATTTATCACCGGCAAGGCCAAGCTCAAACTTGGTGTCGGCGATAATTACGCCCCTGGAGGCGGCATAATCGGCCGCAGTCTTGTATAAATTGGTGCAGATTCCGGCAATTTGTCCGGCACGTTCTTCTCCGATAATTTCTGCCATTTGGGCAAGAGAAATATTTTCATCATGGCCGCTGGCCGCCTTGGTGGACGGGGTGAAGAGCGGCTCCGGAAATTTATCTGATTCCTGCATATCAGGCGGCAGTTCAAAGCCGCACACCAGACTGGACTTTTGATAAGCCTGCCAGAATGAGCCGGAAATATAACCGCGGACGATACATTCCACCGGCAGCGGCTGCGTTTTTTTTACCAGCATGGAACGGCCATGCAAAATATCTGCATAGGGAAGACATGGCTCAGGATATTCGGCGGTATCTGCCGTAATCAGATGATTTTCAACTATGCCATCCAGTAATTTGAACCAGAATAGCGATAGCTGTGTCAAAATCCGCCCCTTGCCCGGCACCGGCTCGTTCATCACCACATCATAGGCCGATATGCGGTCGCTTGCCACCATCAGCAGTTTATCATCATGACCGGGAATTTCATACATATCCCGCACCTTGCCCCGATGGACAAGATTTAAGCCCTTAAAATCAGTGGTAGTTACGGTATGTTTGGTCATTTTTAATCCTATCTCTTGTTTTTTCTTATACTGCAAAACTCACCGGTAAGTGAAACGGATTTTAACAGTATCATACTCCTAGTTGCTGTCTTATCAACCTGCATAAACTCTCTTTAATTTCCGGGTGTCTTGGAACAGATGTTTGTTTTCCGTTTGTGGGATTAGCGTAAATATCGTGTCTGCTGCCATGGCGTTTCAAGTAACAGCCCTCAGAGATAAGTTCTTTGATAAAATTTTTACGCTTCACAACACTTCCATTTGCAGTTCAGCCGATTTAAAATTTTGGACAGGAATTGACGGCATCTCTTTAGACATGAGAATAAAGGCATCCTGAATGTTTTGTTTCAATTCTTCAAAGGTTTCTCCCTGGCTAAAGACGCCGGGAACTTCACGAAGTTTTCCTACATACCATCCGTCATCAATCCAGTAGTCTAGGGTAAAAGTTCTAATCATATTTTTCTCCGTAAATTTTCCTTATTGAATCTAGATACAGGGTAGTACATATAAATAATTAAACCGTAAAACATTGATATTGATGGCATATCTTACTCCATTACAGATAGTTAATACCGCTTAACAGGCGGATAGATGCCGCAGGCCGGATTTTCCCATCCAACCAGTGTTGCATTAAGAGAGCCGATAACGATCTTTGAATTGACCTGCACCGGCACCCGGCATTTATCATTGGTGTACCAGATGGTGGTATCTCCCCTCTGGTCGTAGGTGCCGCTAAAGGTCAGAATGGGCATTATCTTAATGGTGTCCACTTCGCCCAGAATGGTTTTTTTCAGCCTTTCCGTCTGCCCGGTCTCCACCACCACCTTGACCCGCATCTTGTCAGCCCAGGTCGGCACCACAAAGGGTTTGCCCGGCTGAAAAGGCATCAGCCTGCTGGCCATAAAGCCGGAAAACTCGTTCTGGGTCTTGCCGCTGACGGTGAAATAACGCGGCGGCTTATCATTGCTCCAATAGGTATATTTGCCGGTTTTCTGGTTATATTCTGTAATCTTATGCGACCGGTAGCCAAAGCCCTCCTTTTGCCAGGACTCATGCCTGATCGGCAGTCTTTCCGGCCCTTGAACGGTGGTAATATGACGGTCATCAACCGGATATACCAGGGAAAAGGCACCGTTTTTACTGGTAATTCTGACTTTCAGGTTATAGGTATCTTCCTTTCCGGCAATCTTTTTTATCTCAATCAAGGCCTCACCGATTTTTACCCCGCCAGTCCATGAAATATCGTATTTCAGCTTTTCGCCGCCCTGATAAAGCAGGGGGATCAGCTCTGGAATCATTACGCCGTCAGGAATATTGCCGGTATCTTTGGTATAGGTCTCTCTTTGTTTTTCTCTTTGCTTACGGAATTTGGTATGTAAATCAAGGGCAAGACACGGCCCTGCGGTTAAAGCGGAGAATAAAAAAACAGACAGCAATAAATTAAAAATTTTCATCCGGCATCATTTAGAGGAATTTTATGACAGGAAAATAACCTGCCGGGGTGGTAAAGCTTTAATCAATAAAAAATTTCAGCTTTTCCCGTCTGCTTGAATGCCGCAGCCGGTTCAGGGCCTTTTTCTCAATCTGTCTGATCCGCTCGCGGGAGACATTGAAACGTTTGCCGATTTCCTCCAAGGTATATTCCGCCTTTTCGCCGATGCCGAAGCGGAGCCGGATAATCTTTTCCTCACGCTCGCTTAAAGTCGATAAAATATCGTTGACCCGTCCGGCCAG